>NZ_JBLHYX010000002.1:0-302451 GCF_047631075.1 Limimaricola cinnabarinus | reverse complement strand
TGAAAGCCGGGCTGTGGTTCCGGCGCGGTCGTCTTGTCATAGTCTTCTCCTCGCTCGCAGCATCATGCTGCCGTTGCGCGGAAAATCCACTTATCCCGGCTGTTCAGATTTCCGGAACCACCTCTGATCTCTTGCAGAAGATTCTCAAAACGCGGGTCTTGGTTCGTCCGTCTGGAGCGAATGGTGCTGCGAAACCGTGAGAACTCTATCGTGTATGCTACTACGCAGTAGGTCGCTCTTGATAGGCAATGGGCAGATGGGAGACCCTGTTGTGTCGGCCTCGCAGTGAGTTGGACTTCAGCAACGTTGTTTTTGAGCCATCTCGAGTAGTTCGTCGACCCGAACAACGATTTTACAACCATCGGAAAATGCTAACATTTCGTCTGGCCCGAAGCTCTCGCGGCGCGAAATAATATGCGCGCCACGAAAAAATATGCGCGCGCCTACATCACGTCAGAAGTCGAGATGCTCGACGTTGAGCGCGTTCTGCTGGATGAACTCCCGCCGCGGCTCGACCACGTCGCCCATCAGCTTGGTGAACAGGTCGTCGGCCTCGAGCGAATCCTCGATGCGCACCTGAAGCAGCGTCCGCGCCTCCGGGTCCAGCGTGGTTTCCCACAGCTGATCGGGGTTCATCTCGCCCAAGCCCTTGTAGCGCTGCAGCGTCAGGCCGCGCTGGCCTTCTTCGAGAATCGCCGCGAGCAGGTCGAGCGGGCCGTGGATCAGCTGGCTGCGGTCCTTGCGCACCAAGGTTGCGGGCTGGTCGTAGACCTCCTGCAACGACTTGGTGAAGCTGCCTGTCTTGCGTGCCTCACCCGAGCGCAGCATCGGGCCGTCCAGCGTGCGCACCTCCTCGACACCGCGCAGGATCCGCGCGAGGCGGATGCCATGATCCTGGGTGATGCGGCCATGCCAGCCGCGCTCGTATTCGAGCGCGATCAGATCGAGACGGCGGGCCACCTTGTCGGCGACGCCCTGCAGGTCGGCATCCACCGCGCCGGGCACGAAGGCGCCTGAGATCGCGGCTTGTTCGAGGATGTGGCGCGGGTAATGCGTGGGGAAGGCGTCGAGCACCCGCTTTAGCTGGCGCGCCTCGTCGACGACGCGGCGCAGGTCGTTGCCGGTCAGCTCTTCACCGGTGCCGAGGCGCAGTGCAGTGCCCTCGGTGCCCTGCCGGATCAGGTAGTCGTCCATCGCGGCCTGATCCTTGAGATAGACCTCGGACTTGCCGCGCGCGACTTTGTAGAGCGGCGGCTGCGCGATATAGAGGTGCCCCGCCTCGATCAGTTCGGGCATCTGCCGGAAGAAGAAGGTCAGCAGCAGCGTCCGGATATGCGCGCCGTCGACATCGGCGTCGGTCATGATGACGATCTTGTGGTAGCGCAGCTTCTTGATGTCGAACTCGTCGCGGCCGATGCCGGTCCCGAGCGCCATCACGAGGTTGCCGATCTCCTGGCTTCCCAGCATCCGGTCGAAGCGGGCGCGCTCGACGTTGAGGATCTTGCCCTTGAGCGGCAGGATCGCCTGCGTGCCCCGGTCGCGGCCCGTCTGCGCCGATCCGCCCGCCGAGTCCCCCTCGACGAGGAAGACCTCGGTCTTGGAGGGGTCCTTCTCGGAGCAGTCCTTGAGCTTGCCGGCAAGGAAGTTCACGTCCATCGCGGTCTTGCGCCGGGTCAGCTCGCGCGCCTTGCGCGCGGCCTCGCGCGCCAGCGCCGCCTCGACGATCTTGCCGACGATCTGCTTGGCGAGGTTGGGGTTCTCCTCGAACCACTCGGCGAGCTTTTCGCCCACGAGGTTCTCCACCGCTGGGCGCACCTCCGACGAGACCAGCTTTTCCTTGGTCTGCGAGGAGAATTTGGGGTCCGGCACCTTGACTGAGAGCACGCAGGTCAGCCCTTCACGCGCGTCGTCGCCGGTGAAGGAAACCTTCTCCTTCTTGGCGATGCCCGAAGTCTGGGCATACGCGTTGATGGTCCGGGTCAGCGCGCCGCGAAAGCCCGCCATGTGGGTGCCGCCATCGCGCTGCGGGATGTTGTTGGTGAAGGGCAGCACGGTTTCGTGGTAGGTGTCGTTCCACCACATCGCCACCTCGACGCCGATGCCGTCCTTTTCGCCCTCGATCCAGATCGGCTCGGGCATGACGGCGTGCTTGGAGCGGTCGAGATATTTCACGAACTCGCGCACGCCGCCTTCGTAGAACAGTTCGGTGTGCAGCGGCTGCGCCGGGCGGTCGTCTTCGAGGATGATCCGCACGCCCGAGTTCAGGAAGGCCAGCTCGCGCAGGCGCTTTTCCAGCGTGGCGAAGTCGTATTCGAGGTTCGAGAAGGTCGTGGTCGAGGCGAGGAAGCGCACCTCGGTGCCGGTCTGGTCGGTCGGACCCACCACTTCGAGATGCTTGACCGTGTCGCCGCGTTCGAAACGCGCAACGTGCTCCTTGCCGTCGCGCCAGATGCGCAGTTCCAGCCAATCCGACAGCGCGTTGACCACCGAGACACCGACGCCGTGCAGGCCGCCCGAGACCTTGTAGGAGTTCTGGTCGAATTTGCCGCCCGCATGCAGTTGGGTCATGATGACCTCGGCCGCCGAGACGCCCTCTTCGCGGTGCAGGTCGGTGGGAATGCCGCGGCCGTTGTCGCGCACGCTGACCGAACTGTCGGCATGAATCTTCACCTGCACGAAGTCGGCGTGACCGGCCAGCGCCTCGTCGATGCCGTTGTCGACCACCTCGTAGACCATATGGTGCAGGCCCGAGCCGTCATCGGTGTCGCCGATATACATCCCCGGACGCTTGCGGACCGCATCCAGGCCCTTGAGAACCTTGATGGAATCGGCGCCATAAGCATTGGGTTGCAGAGCGGGTTCAGACATGGGGGAAATCCTCGGGACGTTACCGGCGGAATATACGAATACTGGTGGGAGATGTCACGGTTTTCCCCCATATTTTGCGCTATAGAAGGGGTATGAGCAGCCCGACGCCGACCAGCATCGCCCCCGCCGCGCGGTTGGTCCGGCGCAGTGCCCGGGGCGAGGTCAAAAGTGCCCGCGCGCGGTGGATCGAGGCGGCGAGAACGAGGTTTCCCGCCAAGGGCACGGCGAAGGAAATCGCGCAGATCGCCACGATGTCGCCCGCAGTGAGCGCCGACAGATCGAAGAAGCCCGGCAGCATCCCCATGTAGAACAGGACCGCCTTGGGATTGCCGAGGATCACGGCGAGGCCTGCGGCGAATCCCGCCCACATGCCGGGCCGGGTCAGGCGGCTGTCGGAGGCGATGGAGGCGTCGGCGTGACGCCACAGCAGCACGCCCATCGACACGAACATCGCGGCCGCGACCCAGCGCAGCGCCTCCAGAAAGCCGCCGTACACCGACAGAACCCAGCTCACACCAAGGATCGCCAGAAGCGGCCAGAGCACATCGCCCACCACCACCCCGAGCGCCAGCGGCCATGCCGCGTGAAACCCGCCCGACAGCGCGCGGGCCGTGAGCGCGACCCAGACCGGGCCGGGGGTGAGGAACAGAACGAAAAGCGCGCCCGCATAGAGGGCGAGATCATGGGGGGCGAGGGTCATTTCGGACTGGGCAGGGTCAGCGATCCGTCTTCGGCCAGTGGCCAGAACGGGTTGTGCGCGATCTCCCAGACATGGCCGTCGGGATCGGTGTAATAGCCCGAATAGCCGCCCCAGAACACCTCCTCCGGTGCCTTCAGCGCCTTCGCGCCCGCGTCGAGCGCTGCCCGCCACGCGGCATCCACGCCCGCGCGATCCGCGAAGTTCTGCGCCAGCGTCATGGCCCCGGTGCCAAGCTCCGCGCCGGGCCGTCCTTGATCCTTGGCGAGAGCCGCGCGACTGAACAGGCCCAGCAGGGCCCCGTGCATCTGGTAGAAGGTCACCTCGTCCTGGCTCGACGGGTGCGGGGTCCAGCCCAACGCGGCGTAGAAATTGCGGGCACGGTTCATGTCGTCCGTGCCGAGGGTGATGAGGGTCACGCGTTGCGGGGTCATGTCTCGCTCCTGATCTGCGAGATGCCGGCGATCTCGGTCACCTCGATGCATTGCGCGCGCTCGCCCAGGGCCTCGAACAGCCCCGGCTCGGTGCCGGTCATGAAGGCTTGAAGCCCGAGCGCGCAGATCTCGTCATAAAGCGCCGCGCGACGCCGCGTGTCGAGATGTGCGGCCACCTCGTCGAGGAGCAGAACGGGCGGCGCGCCGCCCATCGCCGCCAATGCGCGCGCGTTGGCGAGGATGAGCGAGATCAGCAGCGCCTTCTGCTCACCGGTCGACGCGTCGCGCGCGGCCACCCCCTTGGCACGCCACAGCGCGTCGAGATCGGCCCGGTGCGGGCCGATCAGGGTGCGCCCCGCCGCCATGTCGCGGCCGCGCATCGCGGCGAAGGCCTCGCGCAGTTCCTCCGCCGATTCCGGCGCCTCATCGGGATAGGTCAGCGCAAGATCGGCGGTGGGAAAGGCGGTCTCGGTCTCGTCCTGCGCGGCCATGAGCCGTTCGATCGTGGCGCGCCGCGCGGCGCCGATCGCCTCCCCCGCCAACGCCATGCGGCCCTCGAGCGCGCCGTACCAATGCGGGTCGCGCACCCCGTCCTTCAGGAGCCGATTGCGCTCGCGCATGGCCTTTTCATAATCGAGCACCTGTTCGGCATGGCCGGGATCGAAGCTCAGCACCGCGCGGTCGAGAAACCGCCGCCGTCCTTCCGCCGCCTCGATCCAGAGCCGATCCATCGAAGGCACCAGCCACAGCACCCTCAGCACCCGCGCCAACGCCACCTGCGGCGTCGCCTTGCCATCGATCTGCACGGTGCGGCTCTGGCCGGCCTCGGCGCGGGTTTCGATCTCGTGCGGCGCGCCCTCGGCTTCGACCTCGGCTCGGACCACCCAGCCAAGCCGCTCGGGCCTGCGCGCGATCTCCTCGGCCCCGGCGCGGCGCATGCCACGTCCCGGCGACAGCAGCGACACCGCCTCGATCAGGTTGGTCTTGCCCGCGCCGTTGGGACCATGGAGCGCGACGGGCCGCCCGTCGAGCGCGAGCTTCGCCCGCTTGTGCGACCTGAAATGTGACAGCTCGAGCGCGGTGACGGCCGCTCTCACGCGCGGCCCTCCCCCACTTCGCTCTTCAAAAACGCATGTCCCGCTCGCGTCACACGCGCATCGGCATGACGACGTAGACGGCCGAGGTGTCGTCGCCTTCGCGCATCAGCGTCGGATCGCCGGAGGAGTTAAACAGGAACACCGCGTTCTCGCGGTCCACCTGGCTCGCGATCTCCTGCAGGTACTTGGCGTTGAAGCCGATCTCGAGCCGCTCGTCGCCGTAAGCCACGGCCAGCTCCTCCTCGGCCGCGCCCGAATCGGGGGCGTTGACCGAGAGCACCAGCCGGTCCTCCTCGAGCGACAGCTTGACCGCGCGGCTGCGCTCGGAGCTGACGGTCGCGACCCGGTCCACCGCCTTGGCAAACTCGGCGGCGTCGACCTCAAGGCGCTTGGAGTTGTTTTGCGGAATCACCCGGCTGTAATCGGGAAAGGTGCCGTCGATGACCTTGGAAGTCAGCGTGATCGAAGGCGTGGTGAAACGCACCTTGGTCTCGCTCACCGAGACCTCGATCAGCGCCTCGTCATCATCCAAGAGCTTGCGCAGCTCATTGACGGTCTTGCGCGGCACGATCACCCCGGCCATCTTCTCGGCCCCTTCGGGCAGATCGGCGTCGATCCGCGCGAGGCGGTGGCCGTCGGTTGCGACGCAGCGCAGAACGCGGCCCTGCTCGCCCTCGGCCACATGCATGTAGACCCCGTTGAGATAATAGCGCGTCTCCTCGGTCGAGATCGCGAACTTGGCCTTGTCGAAGAGCCGGCGCAGGACCGGTGCGGGCGCGGTGAAGCTCGCCTCGTATTCGGACGAGGCCATGACCGGGAAATCTTCCTTGGGCAGGGTCGCGAGCTGGAAGTTCGAGCGCCCCGCCTCAATGGTCAGCCGCCCGTTGCCGCCCTGATCGGTGAGCGTCACCAGCGCCCCGTCGGGCAGCTTGCGCACGATCTCGTTCAAAAGTACGGCGGCGACGGTGGTGGCGCCTTGGGTCTCGACCGTCGCCGGGGCCTGATCGACCACCTCGATGTCGAGATCGGTGGCGCGAAAGCGCACCTCGCCATCCGTGGCCTCAATCAGCACGTTGGCGAGGATCGGGATGGTGTTGCGCCGCTCCACGACCGACTGGGCCTGTGCCACGGCCTTGAGCAGAACGCCGCGTTCGATCGAGAATTTCATGTGCATCGCTCCGCTGTTGTCGCCGACCGGGGCCGGGACTGGAAAACTACCTGTTTTCAGCCCGCCCTCAAGCATTTTCGGCGATGACGCGGTCCGTTCCTCGCACCAAAGGTGCGGCCTATTCCTCAAGCGCGCGGCGCAGCAGTTCGAGATCGTCGGCGATCTGGCTGTCGGTGGACTTCAGCTCCTCGATCTTGCGCACCCCGTGCATGACGGTGGTGTGGTCGCGCCCGCCAAAGCGGCGGCCGATCTCGGGCAGCGAGCGCGAGGTCAGCTTCTTCGAGAGATACATCGCCACCTGGCGCGGCCGGGCATAGTTGCGCACCCGCTTGGGCCCGATCATGTCCGACAGCCGGATGTTGTAATGCTCGGACACACGGCGCTGGATCTCCTCGACGGTGATCTTGCGATCCGAGGCGCGCAGGATGTCGGCGAGGCAGTCCTGCGTCATCTCGAGCGAAATCTCGCGGCCCACCAGCGAGGCGAAGGCGAAGAGCCGTGTCAGCGCCCCTTCGAGCACCCGGACGTTGTTGGAGATGCGGTGCGCGAGAAACTCGTAGACGCCGGGCTGGACCACGATGCCGGGATACTGCGCGCGGTAATAGTCGGCCTTGGCCTGCAGGATGCCGACGCGCAGTTCGAAATCGGTCGGGAACAGGTCCACGACGAGGCCCGACCCCATGCGCGAGGTGATCCGCTCCTCGACGTCCTTCATGGCACCCGGCGCGCGGTCGGCCGAGATGATGATCCGCTTTCCGGCGTCGATCAGCGCGTTGAAGGTGTGGAAGAATTCCTCTTGCGTGGAATCCTTGCCGCCGAGGAACTGGATGTCATCGACCATGAGCACGTCGACCGAGCGGAACAGCTGCTTAAAATCCATCATGCGCTTGTCGCGCAGCGCGGTGATGAAACGGTACATGAACTGCTCGGCGGAGGTGAGCACGACCTTCAGATGCGGCTGATGCTGGCGCATCTCGTGACCGATCGCGTGCATCAGATGCGTCTTGCCCAGACCCACGCCGCCATAGAGGAACAGCGGGTTGAACCCGAGGCTGCCGCCCTCGGCGATGCGGCGGGCAGCGGCATGGGCCATCTCGTTGGGCTTGCCGACGACGAAGCGGTCGAAGGTGAAGCGCGGGTCGAGCGTGGCCGAAGGTGTGGCGTCATCGTCGTCCGAGATCAGCGCCGGGGCGGCGGGCTGCCCGGAAGACGAGCCGGAAGGCTGGGCGGCCGCGGGGCGGGAGGCCGCGGAGGCACTGGCCGACTGGGCGAAGATCAAACGCTGCACGGTAACGCCGGCGCGGGCGAGCTGCGTCAGGATCTGGTCGCCGAAATTTTGCAGGACATAGTTGCCATGGAAGGTGGTGGGCACATGGAACCGGGCCACGCCATCGACCAGCGCCTCGAAGCGCAGCGGCGCGATCCAGGTCGTGTGGTTGTTGGCGCCCACCGCCTGCTTGAGCTCTTCGCTGACCTGCGCCCAGTTATCGTTCGTCATGACCTGTCCCCGACCTGCCTTCATCGTCACCCGTGCGCGCCCGCCGCGCCCGGCTTTCGCGACCCACATTCAGGCATAGGGGATGCGGCCGCCGGCGCGCATGCGCCGACGTTGTTCCGCACCGGACTGACCTAACCTCCGGACCCCGAACGGAGACGGGCATACCCGCCGACCGCTCTCGCAGTTCGGCCCGGGATTGGCACATGACGGCAGTGACGCCTGCCGGACCGGCAGACGCAATGCAGACAAGCGCGGGACGGCGAATGGCACGGCCAAAGCCGTGCGCCCGTCACGCTCATGAGAGCTGGCACCCGTTTCGCGGTTCCGATTGTCTCGGCCGTGCAGCTGGCCTTCGGACCACCGTGGTGCCGACTCGCCCATGTTCCCCCAGGAACGATGTGAATCGCAGGGCCAAGTTAGCGCCTGCGCTCGGAGGGCATCAACCGAACAACGCGCTTGACGACGGACTCCGCTGAATCGAATCCGGCGGGATTTTCCGGGGCCCCTGAATCCTAAGGGCGCGGCGCGAGAAGGGTGCGGAGCCGCCACAGGGGGGATTTGCGCGCGGGGATATCCTAAGGGGCCAACTTGACAGGGAGGTGACGCAAGGGCCCTCGATTCTTTCTCAGGGGCAGCGTAACGGCATGAAAAAAGGGTGCCCCTTTCGGGACACCCTTTTGAATTCAATCGCCTTTTAGGCGATATCAGGCGGCAAGCGCCTTCACGCGCGACGACAGGCGCGAGATCTTGCGAGCGGCGGTGTTCTTGTGAACGACGCCTTTGGTGACGCCGCGCATCAGCTCGGGCTGAGCTTCGCGCAGGGCGGTCTGGGCCGCGTCCTGCTGGCCGGAGGCGATCGCCTCCTCAACCTTGCGCAGGAAGGTACGGATGCGCGAACGGCGCATCTTGTTGATCGCGAAGCGGCGCTCGTTCTGGCGAGCGCGCTTCTTGGACTGGGGCGTGTTGGCCATGTGTCGAGAATCCACTTGCGGGGTAACTGTTCTGAAGCCGCGTCTCTAAGGCCGACTCGGCGGGTAGTCAACCTGCCTTGCCGCCTTTTCCACGAGCCTCCCGGTCCCCAGCCCCTGTCACGCGTCTCAGCGGTCGCGGTATTGCGGTTCGCGCTTCTCGCGGAAAGCGGCCATGCCCTCGGCCTGGTCCTCGGTCGAGAACAGCGCCTCGAACAGCCGCCGCTCATGGGCCAGCCCCTCGGTCAGCGGCAGCTCCTGGCTGCGGTTCACCGCTTCCTTGATGGCGAGCACCGAGATCTGGCTCTTCTCGGCGATCTTCGCCGCCGCCGCCCGCGCCTCCTGCTCGAGCTGGCGTGCCGGCACCACACGGCTCACCAGCCCGGCGCGCTCGGCCTCCTCGGCCGACATGAAGCGGCCCGTCAGATGCATGTCCATCGCCTTGGGCTTGCCCACCGCGCGAGTGAGCCGCTGGCTGCCGCCCATCCCCGCCATGATCCCGAGATTCACCTCCGGTTGGCCGAACTTGGCGTTGTCAGCGGCGATGATGAAGTCGCAGGCCATCGCCAGCTCGCAACCGCCGCCCAGCGCATAGCCCGCCACCGCCGCGATGATCGGTTTGCGGATACGCGCCAGCCGCGCCATGTCGCCCGCATAGAGCGCACGGCGATACATCTCGACAAAGGACAGGTTGGCCATTTCGCCCACGTCGGCCCCGGCGGCAAAGGCCTTGTCCGATCCGGTCAGCACGATGCAGCGCACCTTGTCTGAGGCATCCGCCGCCTCCAGCGCCGTCACCAGTTCGCGCAAAAGCTCCGAGTTGATGGCGTTCATCGCCTGCGGACGGTTGAGCGTGACGGTGGCGATGTCGTCGTCGATCTCGACGAGGATGGTGGTGTAGGCCATGGCTGTCTCCGGCTGCTTTGGCGAAACCTGACCCGCCCCGCCCCGGCGATCAAGTCACCTCTGGCAGCGCGCGCACAGGAAGGTGGAACGCCCCGACTGCACGATTCGCTCCACCGTGCCGCCGCAGCCCGGCGTTGCACAACCCGCGCCTTCGCGGTCATAGACCCGGAAACCGTGCTGGAAATAACCCATCGCGCCGTCGGCCTGCCTATAATCCTTGAGCGACGATCCCCCCGAGGTGATCGCCTCCTCCAGCACCACCCGGATCAACGGCACCAGAGAGGCAATCCGCGCCGCCGATATGCGCCCGGCCTTGCGGCGCGGGTCGATGCCGGCCCGGTGCAGCACCTCGCAGACATAGATGTTGCCAAGCCCCGCCACCACGCGCTGATCGAGAAGCGCGGTCTTGATCGGTACCATCCGCCCTCTGAGCCGCTCCACGAGATAGGCTTCGTCGAAGGCATTGCCCAAGGGCTCCGGCCCGATTTCGCGCAAGAGCCAATGATCTTCCACCGCCTCCGTCGCGGCGAGATCCATCGCCCCGAAGCGGCGCGCGTCGTTGAAGGTCACCCGCGCGCCATTCGCCATTTCCAGCACCACGTGGTCGTGCTTTTGCGGCGTGGGATGCGCGTGATGAAAGTCGCCGAGCGTCACGCCCGAGACGGTCATCCGCCCCGACATGCCCAGATGCACGATCAGCGTCTCGCCGCCCGACAGATCCGCGAGGATGTATTTCGACCGCCGCCGCAGCCGCTCCACCCGCTGGCCCGAGAGCCGCTCGGCCATGCGTTCGGGAAACGGCCAGCGCAGGTCGGGGCGGTTCACGTGGGCGGTCTCGATCACCGCCCCCTCCATCGCGGGGGCAAGCCCGCGACGAACCGTCTCGACCTCTGGCAATTCGGGCATCGGTTCTTTCTTTCGCACGTTGCGGGCTATATGCCGCCACTGAGCCCTATCAAGGCATCATGGCGGCACGGGACAAGACCCTTGAGCGACGAGCAGACCACGCATTTCGGCTACCAGACGGTGCGCGAAGAGGAGAAGGCGGGCCGCGTGCGCGGCGTCTTCACCTCCGTCGCCTCGCGCTACGACGTGATGAACGACGTGATGAGCGTCGGCATCCATCGCCTGTGGAAGGACGCGATGATGGACTGGCTGGCGCCGCGGCCTGGCCAGAAGCTGCTCGACGTGGCCGGCGGCACCGGCGACGTGTCGTTCCGGTTTCTTGGCCGTGCCGGGCATGGCCAGGCCACGGTCTGCGACCTGACCGAATCGATGCTCGTCGAGGGGCGCAAGCGCGCCGAGGCCGAGCGTCTGGAGGACAGCCTTGACTGGGTGGCGGGCGACGCGATGGCCCTGCCCTTCCCGGACAACAGCTTCGACGTCTATACGATCAGCTTCGGCATCAGGAACGTCACACGGCCCCAGAAGGCGCTAGACGAGGCGTTCCGTGTGCTGCGCCCCGGCGGCCGGCTGATGGTGCTGGAGTTCAGCCAGATCCCCAACGAGATGATGCAGAAGGTCTATGACCTCTACAGTTTCAACGTCATCCCGGCGATGGGACAGCTGATCGCCAACGACCGCGACAGCTACCAGTATCTGGTGGAATCGATCCGCCGCTTCCCCGATCAGGAAACATTTCTCGGCATGGTCGAGGCGGCGGGCTTCGAGCAGGCCAAGTACCGCAACCTGAGCATGGGAATCGCCTGCCTGCATTCGGGGTGGAAGCTCTGAGGGGCCCCCACAACCTTCTCCGGCTGATCCGCACCGGCGCCACGTTCGAGCGCACCGGCGCGATGGCCGTGGTGCTCGACGCGATGGACGCGCCGCGCCCTTTGCGTATGGCGATCCGTCTCTTCGCTGCGCCGTTCCGCTGGCTCGGCTATGAGGGCGACCCGGCCATGCCGCCCGCCACCCGCGCCATCACCGCGCTGGGCCCGGCCTACATCAAGTTCGGCCAGATCCTCTCGACCCGCCCCGACGTGGTGGGCGACGAGCTCGCCGTGCAGCTGCGCGTGCTGCAAGACAGCCTGCCGCCCTTTCCCACCGCACAAGCCAAGCGGGCGATCGCGATCGAGATGGGCCAGCCGGTCGACCGGCTGTTCTCGGAGTTCTCCGAACCCGTCGCCGCCGCCTCGATCGCGCAAGTTCACCGCGCCCGCCTCGCCGAGACCGGCGAGACGGTGGCGGTCAAGGTGCTGCGCCCGGGTATCGAGAAGGCGTTCCGCCGCGACATCGAGGCGTTCTACTTCGCCGCCCGGATGATCGAACGGCTCTTGCCCTCGTCGCGCCGTCTGCGCCCGGTCGAGGTGATCGCGCATTTCGAGAGCGTGGTGCTGGGCGAGCTGGACCTGCGGCTCGAGGCCGCCGCCGCGGCCGAGTTCTCCGCGAACACCACCAAGGACGAGGGCTTTGCCGTGCCCACGCTGCGCTGGCACCTGTCGGGGCGGCGCGTCATGACGATGGGCTGGGTCGACGGCATCGGCGCGGCCGAGGTGGCGCAGATCGACGCCGCCGGTCACGACCGCAAGCGTCTCGCCGCGCGGGTTCTGCAACTCTTCCTCGCCCATGCGCTGCGCGACGGCTACTTCCATGGCGACATGCATCAGGGCAACCTCAAGATCGGCCCCGACGGCACGCTGATCGCGCTCGACTTCGGGATCATGGGGCGGATCGACGAATACACCCGCCGGGTCTATGCCGAGATCATCTTCGGCTTCATTCGCAAGGATTACCGCCGGGTCGCCGAGGTGCATTTCGAGGCGGGCTACGTGCCTGCCGACCGCAACGTCGATGCCTTCGCCTCGGCCCTGCGCGCGGTGGGCGAGCCGATCTTCGGCATGGACGCCTCGCGCATCTCGATGGCGCGGCTGCTCAACTACCTGTTCGAGGTGACCGAGCGCTTCGGCATGGAAACCCGCACAGAATTGATCCTGCTGCAGCGCACCATGGTGGTTGTCGAAGGCGTGGCGCGCACGCTCGACCCGCATATCAACATCTGGGAGGCTTCGCGCCCGGTGGTCGAGGACTACATCCGAGAAAGCATCGGCCCCAAGGCCGTGGCGCGCGATCTTGGCCGTACGATCCAAGTGCTTTCGCGCTTCGGCCCGCGTCTGCCCGCCCTCGCCGAAGCCGCCCTCGTGCGCCAGAGCCACCCCGAGCCCGAGCCGCGCCGCCGCGACCTGCCGCCCTTGGGCTGGATCGCCGTGGGCGCGGCGCTGACGGCGGCGGCGGGCTGGGTTGCCTCACTGATTTGAGGTGCCTCGCGCAGCGCGCAGGGCAGTGTCCGCCGCCGGGGCCAAAACCGCCAATTCCGCCTCGATCATACGATCCGGCTCCGAAACCCGCCGGTCCCATTCTGATTTCGACCTTGTCGCGACGCTCCAAAAGCCGCTCTGCCCCTTCATGAAGGCGGCAGATCGACCCGCGATCAGCGAATGCTCACGGCGCCTTCAGTGGGAGGCAGAACATCCGCTCCTCCCTTGGCAAAAGCGCGCGAAGGCGTTTCAGCGCACGGTAGGTTTCTCCGTCGAGCACGGCCCGACATGCCTCGTCCAGAAGGGCGCGGCTGTCGCTGTCGCAGAACACCTGGCTCAGCTGTTCGATGTCCGCCAGAATCCGGTCATGACCTTCATTGGCTGTGACGTCGCCCGCGAGGATCAGTTGCGCGGCATAGCACACCCGTCGCACCGGGGTATTCGCGTCTTCGGCCCGGATCGCATCGCGCAAGCGCAGAATATTGGCATTGGGCGTGAGCACGGAGACCCGCGCGCGGCGGTCGCCGTTCTCGATCACCGCGCCATTGACCAGAACACGCTCCCCCGGCCCCAGTTTGAGCACCAGCCCCGACATCAGGCCGTCCTCGCAGCGACGCGATTCGACAGATCCGCAAGCATGATGGCGTCGCCCCTGCATGGTGGCAGGTTGGCAGCCTTACCTTCGACCGCGGAGGGGTGATACTGATGACGGGTGAAACGCGCCAGATGCGAGATGGAAGCATGCAAGGCCATGTTACCGGAACCTCGGGCCTGACGATCTTCTTCGACAAGGTTCACGAATAAGTCCTTTCAAGACACGGGATCGCAAGGCCGCGGTCCTGGCCGGGCCCCTGGCGGTCGATTCCGTCTGCCGCTCGGCGCGGGCGGGGGCGCGGTCACGCCCCCTGCCCCGGGTTTGTATCGGAACGCCGCTTTCTGCAGGCCGCTGTGCGGACGTCCTTGGAAGCGAAGAGGGTCCGTCGCCTTGGAGTGCATCCCCGTTCGGGGGACAGGCCGGTTGTGACACGCAGGTCTTAAGCGCAGGCTAATATTTCATGTAGAAAGCGCTGAAGATCGAGATCGCCCCAAGGCTCGGTTTCCGCCAAACTTCGCTGATCTCGCGCGGTCACTCTCGTCGGGGTTTGCGCGCCACTGGCGTGATCAGCGTCTCGGGCCGACGCGCCTCGGCCGCTTCGAACAGCGAAAAGGTCTGATTGACGTAGTTCACCGCCCCCGAGATGAGGTCGAGATACTCGACAAGTTCGGGGGTGCGCTGCGCCTCGACCATCGCCACGCCGCGATCTTGCGGCATCGTCTCGAATCCGACGTAGAACAGCGGGTCCCCGCGCGAGATCTTCAGCGGCTTTTCGGGCTCGTGCCATTCGAAGCCCCACATCAACGGGCGCGGCCAGACATTGATCGGGAAGCGCCCGCCGAAGATCGTTCCAGGCAGCGGCGTGCGGCTGTAATGCATGAAGGGTGAGAGCTGGCTGAGATAGACCGGTTCGTCGCACAGAAACACGTAAGGCAGCACGAGCTGCAGCGTAGGTACGCCCGGATGCCGCCACTCCGATTCGGCCACGATCAACAGCTTCTCTCCGAGCTTGTTGCTGCGGATCGAGCTGGCCGCGCCGCTCAGGTTGCGCATCCGGGGGATGCCCTTGTCGTCACGGGTGAAGCCGATGTTGATGTCGAAGGGGCAGCGGATCAGGAAATAGCGGCTTTCGAGATTGATCACCGCCGGGCAGCGTGAGGCCGACTTGCCATGGCTGCGGTCGAGATCGGTGGAGCGTACGCGTTCGGGCGGGGCATAGATGATGCCCCCTTTCGTTTCGCTCAGGCACCACCCGACCGTGACCGGACCGGTGCCGGAAGCGGTGCCGCGCGTGTTCTCGAAATTGACGGAAAGTTGCATATGGATGGACCTTTGGCGATCTGCCCCTGGATGCTGCAAATTGCGCGGATCAGTGTTGAGTGTCAAAGGCCTGGCGGCATCAGATCAGCGCCGCGACGCCGTCCCAGCACAGTTTGAGACCGACGAGCACCACCATGGCGTACATCACCGGGTAGAAGATTTCGGCCCGCATCCGCCGCACCACGAAGGCGCCCGACAGCGTCGCCGCGATCGCAAGCGGCAACAGCGCCGCCGCGGCAGTGAGGTTGGCGGCGTCGAACTGGCCCAGAAGGGCGTAGGGGATCACCTTGATCACGTTCACCACAGCGAAGAAGATCACGCTGGTGCCGGTATAGACACGGGGTTCGAGCCTGAGCGGCATGGTATAGACCTGAAACGGCGGCCCGCCCGCATGGGCGACAAAGCTGGTGTAGCCCGCGAGCGTCGACCAGACCGAGGCGCGCGCCGTGCTCTGCACGCGCGGCGCGGCGCGGCGGGCATTGCCCGACAGCAGCCAACGGGCCGAAAAGGCCAACGCCACCACCCCGACGATCAGCCGCACCGCTCCGTCCGAAACCAGCGCCGCCGTGAGCCAGCCGATGCCGATGCCGATCGCCGCGCCGGGCAGCATCCGTTTGAGCGTGCCCGCGTGATAGGTGCCGCGCCATGCCCAGAGGCTGATCGCATCCATCATCAGCAGGATCGGCAACAGGATGCCCGCGGCCTGCACCGGCGGGATCGCCAGCGCCATGATCGGCACGCCCAACAGCGCCAGCGCGCCGCCCAAACCCCCTTTGGACAGGCCGACCAACACCACGGCGACGCAGGCCGCGAGGAGCGCCCAAGGGTCTGAAAAGACGAAATCCTGCATATTCGTGCCGCGTGCGACCTCAGAAGACCGCCCGCTCGACCTCCTCTCGCGAGGGGATCGCATCGGCCGCGCCGTGCCGTCCGACCTTGAGCGCCCCCGCACGTGAGGCGAGCGTCAGCGCCTCGGGCATCTGCAGCCCTTCGGACAGCCCGGCGAGAAGATAGCCGGTGAAGGTATCGCCCGCGCCGGTGGTGTCGACCGCCGCGACGCGCGGTGCGTCAACGTGGTGGCGTGTGCCGGAGGCGGTGTCGATCCAGTCGCAGCCTTGGGCCCCGAGCGTCACCACGACATGCGGCACCGGCAGATCCTCGACCGAGGTGCCCAGCGCCTCGGAAAGCTGTCGCGCCTCGACCTCGTTGAGCACGAGGAGGTCGAGATGCGGCAGCACGGCGCGTACGGCCCCGGCCTCGAACGGTGCGGCGGCATAGGCCACGGTGAGGCCGCGCGCGCGCGCCAGCGCCGCCGCCTCGACCTGACCGTTGGTTTCGTTCTGGGTGACCAGCAGGTCGCCCGAAACGGCCCTGTCCAGAGCCTGTCTCACGGCGTCGAGGTCGATGTCGCGATTGGCACCGGGCCAGAGCGTGATCGCGTTCTCGGCCTGAGCGTCCACGGCAATGATCGCGTGGCCGCTCGGGCCATCACGGCGCTGCACATGGGTGCAATCGACGCCGTGATCCCTCAACCGTTCGACCATCCAGCCGCCATCCGCGCCGACCGCGCCCAGATGCGCGACCCGGGCACCGGCGCGGGCGGCGGCGACGGACATATTGGCCCCCTTGCCGCCCAGACCCCGCGACAGGGCGGTCGCGGCCAGCGTCTCGCCTGGGGTGGGGATATGCGGGACGGAATAGACGTGATCGGCGTTGATCGAGCCCAGGTTCCAGATCGTCATGCGCGCCTCGCCTTGCAGGCGGCCATGACGGCCATATTGACGATGTCGTTGACGGTCGAGACGGTCGAACAGATCTGGATCGGCTTGTCGACGCCCGACAGGATCGGCCCGATGATCGTGGCCCCCGCCATCTCCTGCATCAGCTTCACACTGATCGAGGCCGAGTGCCGCGCCGGAACCACCAGCACGTTGGCCGGTCCGGTCAGCCGCGAGAAGGGATAGTTCTCCTGCCCCTTTGCATTCAGTGCCACGTCGACCGCCATCTCGCCCTCATATTCGAAATCGACGTTCCGCCCGTCGAGCACCTCGGCGGCGCGGTGCATTTTGGTCGCGCGTTCGGAAACCGGGTAGCCGAAGGTCGAGAAGCTGACGAAGGCCACGCGCGGCTCCAGGCCCAGTTCGCGCGCCACCTGCGCGCCTTGGGTCGCGATATCGGCGAGATCCTCCTCGTCGGGCCATTCATGCACCAGCGTGTCGGCAATCAGCACGATCCGACCGTTATGCATGACGACCGAGACGCCGACCGCGCCGTCATGCGGGCCTGCGTCGAAGACGTGGTTCACCAGCTCCATTACATGCGCCGATTTGCGCGTTGCCCCTGTGATCATGCCGTCGCCATGGCCATGCGCCAGCATCAGGGACGCGAAGACGTGCCTGTCGCGGCCCGCGAGGCGGTGGATGTCATGCTGGTCGAGACCCTTTCGCTGCAGCCGCCGATAAAGGAACGCCTTGTAGGTATCGAGATGCGGCGTGTTGGCGGCGTTGACAACCTCCAGCTCGGCCGCCGCATCAGCCATGCCCTCGGCGGCGAGTTTCTCGGCCACGTCGTCGCTACGTCCCACCACCAGCGCCTTGCCAAAGCCGGACCGCTGGTACTGCACCGCGGCACGCAGCACGCGCGGATCGTCGCCCTCGGCGAAGATCATCGTCGCCTGCGCCGCCCGCGCCCGTGCGTTGAGGCCGCGCAGCACGCTCGCCGTCGGGTCCATCCGGCCCTTCAATGCCTGTTCGTATTGCTCCATGTCGGCGATCTCGCGCCGCGCCACGCCGGTCTCCATGCCAGCGCGGGCCACGGCGGGTGGAATCCGGTGGATCAGTCTTGGATCGAAGGGCGTCGGGATGATGTAATCGCGACCGAAGCTGAGCTTTTGGCCATAAGCCAGCGCCACCTCGTCGGGCACCGCCTCGCGCGCCAGTTCGGCCAGCGCCTCGGCGCAGGCGATCTTCATTGCGTCATTGATGGCGCGGGCATGGATATCCAGCGCCCCGCGAAACAGATATGGAAAACCGAGGACATTGTTGACCTGATTGGGATAGTCCGAACGCCCCGTGGCGACGATCGCATCCTCGCGCACCTCATGCGCCTCTTCGGGCGTGATCTCGGGATCGGGGTTGGCCATGGCGAAGATCACCGGGTTCGGCGCCATCGACTTGACCATGGCTTGGGTCACAGCGCCCTTGGCAGAGACCCCGAGGAACACGTCGGCCCCGTCCATCGCCTCCTCCAGCGTCCTGAGCGACGTGTTGGCGGCATGGGCCGATTTCCACTGGTTCATGCCGATGGTGCGGCCCTGCCAGATCACGCCCTTGGTGTCGCACATGATGCAGTTGTCGTGCCGCGCGCCCATCGCCTTGAGCAGTTCCAGACAGGCGATCCCGGCGGCCCCCGCGCCGTTCAGCACGATCCGCACATCCTCGATCTTCTTGCCCGAGATGTGCAGCGCGTTGAGCAGGCCGGCAGCGCAGATCACGGCGGTGCCGTGCTGGTCGTCATGGAAGACGGGGATGTCCATCTCTTCCTTGAGGCGCTGCTCGATGATGAAGCATTCGGGCGCCTTGATGTCCTCGAGATTGATGCCGCCGAAGGAGGGACCCATCAGCCGCACCGCGTTGCAGAAGGCGTCCGCGTCCTCGGTGTCGAGCTCGATGTCGATCGAGTTCACGTCGGCGAAGCGCTTGAACAGGACCGACTTGCCCTCCATCACCGGCTTGGAGGCCAGCGCGCCCAGATTGCCGAGGCCCAGCACGGCGGTGCCGTTCGAGATCACCGCCACGAGGTTGCCCTTGTTGGTGTAGTCATAGGCGGTCTCGGGGTGCTCGGCGATCACCTCGCAGGGGATCGCGACGCCGGGGCTGTAGGCAAGGCTCAGGTCGCGCTGGGTGGTCATCGGGACGGTGGCCGTCACCTCCCACTTGCCCGGGGACGGGGCCTCGTGGAAGTTCAGCGCGTCCTCGCGCGTGAAACGGGGTTTGGCCATATCGTCGTCCTTCCTGCCTTGGACGATCAGGGATAGCGGCATGCTGCGGCGCGGCGCAACGCCCTTGCGTCAAAGCGGCTCCGGAGCGCGTCCGGGGTTTCGCCGGTGGGCCGCAAAAGCTAGTGTCGCGCCGCTGCACCCCCGGGAGAGACGCATGAACACGCAAGCCGGCACCGTGACGCCGATGATGGCGCAGTATCTGGAGATCAAGGCGGCGCATGGCGATGCGCTGCTGTTCTACCGGATGGGCGATTTCTACGAGATGTTCTTCGACGACGCGGTGGCCGCGGCCGAGGCGCTCGACATCGCGCTGACCAAGCGCGGCAAGCATATGGGCGAGGATATCGCCATGTGCGGCGTGCCGGTGCACGCAGCCGAGGGCTATCTGTTGACGCTGATCCGCAAGGGGTTTCGCGTGGCCATCGCCGAACAGCTCGAAGACCCGGCGGAGGCGAAGAAACGCGGCTCGAAATCGGTGGTGAAGCGCGATGTGGTGCGCCTCGTGACGCCCGGCACGCTGACCGAGGAGAGCCTGCTCGACGCGCGGCGGCACAACTTCCTCGCGGCGTTCTCGGAGCTGCGCGACGACTGCGCCCTGGCTTGGGTCGACATTTCGACCGGCGCGATCTCGGTGCTGGGCTGCGATCGGATGGCGCTGGGCCCGGAGCTTGCGCGGCTTACCCCGCGCGAGCTTCTGGTCGAGGACAGCGTGGAACAGGCCCTGTCGGACGTCACCTCGGGCTTCGATCTGGCGGTGACGCCGTTGCACCGGGGCGCCTTCGACAGCGCTGGCGGGGCGGCGCGTCTCGCGGCGCTGTGGAAGGTCGCCTCGCTCGACGCCTTCGGGGCGTTCTCGCGCGCCGAGGTATCGGCCATGGCAGCGCTGGTCGAGTATCTGGAATTGACGCAGAAGGGCAAGCTGCCGCTGCTGCGCCCGCCGCATCAGGAGGCGCGGATGTCGGCGATGCGGATCGACGCCGCGACGCGCCGGTCGCTCGAGCTGACCCACGCGATGGGCGGCGGTCGCGAGGGATCGCTCCTGCATGCGATCGACCGCACCGTGACGGCGGGCGGCGCGCGGCTTCTGGAGCGGCGCGTAGCCTCGCCGTCGTGCAATCTGGGGACCATCTCCGCGCGGCAGGAGGCGGTGGCGCATCTGGTCGAGGACGATCGGCTCCGCGGCGATTTTCGGACAGCGCTGCGCGGCGCGCATGATCTCGACCGGGCGCTGTCGCGCCTCGCCCTCGACCGGGGCGGCCCGCGCGACATGGCGGCGATCCGCGCGACATTGGAGGTGGCGGGCGAGATCGGCGCTCTGGCCGAGAGTCGCGACCTGCCCGCCCCCCTGAAAGAGGCGACCCGGAGCCTGTCGGGGCACGAGATCCTGCACGAGTTGCTCGATCAGGCGCTGGTGGCCGAGCCGCCGCTTCTGGCGCGCGACGGTGGCTTTGTCGCCACGGGCCATGACCCAGACCTCGACGATGCCCGCCGCCTGCGCGATGAAGGGCGCGGGGTGATCGCCTCGATGCAGGCCGATTATGCCTCGGATACGGGGATTCAGAGCCTGAAGATCAAGCACAACAACGTGCTGGGCTATTTCATCGAAACCACTGCGACCCACGCCGCCAAGATGCTGACGCCACCGCTTTCCGAGCGGTTCATCCACCGCCAGACCACGGCGAACCAAGTGCGGTTCACCACGCTCGAACTCAGCGAGATCGAGACCCGCATCCTGAATGCGGGTGGCCATGCGCTGGATCTTGAAAAACGGGTCTATGACAGGCTCAGATCCGCCATTCTCGACCATGCCGGACCGCTGGGCCAACTGGCCCGTGCGCTGTCGGAGATCGACCTTGCGGCTGGCCTGGCCGATCTGGCGCGCGGGGCCGAATGGTGTCGCCCGCGGCTTGACGACAGCCGGGCGTTTCACGTGGAATCGGGTCGGCATCCGGTGGTGGAACAGGCTTTGCGCCGCGCGGGCGAGCCTTTCGTAGGCAATGATTGCGATCTGGGCGACGCGGCCTTGTGGCTGCTCACGGGTCCGAACATGGCGGGCAAATCGACCTTCCTGCGACAGAACGCGCTGATCGCGGTGCTGGCGCAGATCGGAAGCTACGTGCCTGCGGCTTCGGCGCATATCGGTCTCGTCAGCCAGATCTTCAGCCGGGTCGGCGCCTCGGACGATCTCGCGCGGGGCCGCTCGACCTTCATGGTCGAGATGGTCGAGACCGCCGCGATCCTCAATCAGGCCGACGATCGCGCCTTAGTGATCCTTGACGAGATCGGGCGCGGCACCGCCACTTATGACGGTCTGTCGATCGCTTGGGCGGTGCTGGAGCACCTGCATGACGTGAACCGCTGTCGTGGTATCTTTGCGACCCACTACCATGAGATGACCCAGCTTGCCGCAAAGCTCGATGGCGTGGCGACCGCGACCGTCGCGGTGCGCGAGTGGCAAGGTGAGGTGATCTTTCTGCACGAGGTGCGGCGCGGCACCGCGGATCGCAGCTATGGCGTACAGGTGGCCCGTCTCGCCGGGCTTCCGACATCGGTGGTCGAGCGGGCACGGGTGGTGCTTCAGGCGCTGGAACAGGGCGAACGCGAAGGCGGCGGACGGCGTCAGGCGCTGATCGACGATCTGCCCCTCTTTGCCGCCACGGCACCTGTTCAGGAACCTACGACGTCTAAGCTGTCATCGAGAATGCAGGAGATCGAGCCTGACAGGCTGACCCCGCGTGAGGCGCTGGAGCTGATCTACGAGTTGAAGTCGCTATCGCACGACATTTCGTAATGGTTCCCCAAAAAGAGAGCGCGGCTTTCGCCGCGCTCTCGAACTCATAACCTGATCACTTGCCTCACTAACGCGATCGAACCGGATGGGTTCCGGCAAGCTACTGATTTTTTCAGCTTTCTTTCATCGACGAGACGCCGACCTGCGCGGGGCGCAGCAGGCGGTCGTGCAGCATGAAACCTTGCGTCGCAACCTGAATGATTTCGCCCGCCTTGGTCCCCGGTACGGGCGCTTCGAACATCGCCTGATGCTGCTGCGGGTCAAATTTGTCGCCCACTTTCGGATCGATCGGGTGGATGCCGTGCTTTTTGAAAACGCTCAGAAGCTCGCGCATGGTCAGCTCGATCCCCTCGATCAGCGCCTTTTGCGCTTCGCGCTGATCCTCGGCGATGGCGTCGAGGGCGCGGGAGAGGTTATCATGCACCGGCAACAGATCGCGCGCCAGCTTGGAGCCGCCGTAATTCTCGGCCTCGCGCCGATCCCGCTCGGCCCGCTTGCGGGTGTTCTCGGCATCGGCCAGGGCACGGATGAAACGGTCGCGGATCTCGTCGCGCTCGCGCTTGAGCATCTCGAGATCGTCCGACCCCTCGGCGGCCTCGGCGCTCACTTCGCCGTTCTCGTCGACCTCCGCGGCCAGTTCGTCGAGGCTGCGCGGTTCGTCCTGTTCTGCCATTGCTGTCTTTCCCCTTCAGGAGCGGTCGGACACGAGGCGCCCGACCAGCTGTGCGGTGTAGTCCACGATGGGCACGATCCGCCCATAATTGAGTCGGGTCGGCCCGATGACGCCCACGGCGCCAATGATCTTACGGTCGGCGTTCATATAAGGAGAAACGACCAAAGAGGAACCCGAAAGTGAGAAAAGCTTGTTCTCGGAGCCGATGAAAATCCGTACCCCGTCGCCCTCTTCGGCGAGGTCGAGAAACTGCGCGATGTCGCGCTTGCGCTCCAGATCGTCGAACAGCGTCCTGATGCGGTCGAGATCGGCCTCCTCGCCTGCCTCGCCCAAGAGATTGCCGCGACCGCGCACGATCAGCCTCTCGCTCTGCTCACCGGGATTGACCCATGTGGCGAGACCGGCTTCGACCAGATCGGCGGCAAGCCGGTCGATCTCCTGCCGCCGAGTGGCGATTTCACGTGAAATCACGCCAGCCAGTTCGCGCAAGGTATGACCGCCCGCGATGGCGTTGAGGAAATTCGCCGCCTCGCGCATTGAGGACGGGGTCTGGCCCTTGGGCGGGGCAAAGATGCGGTTCTCGACATGGCCGTCCGCGAAGACCAGCACCACTAGCGCCCGCTCGTCCGAGAGCGACACGAACTCGATATGCTTGATCGGGGCTTCGTGCTTGGGCGTGAGCACGAGGCTCGCTCCATGGGTGATGCCCGACAGCGCATGGCCCACCCGATCGAGCAGGGAGGCCACGTCGCCATCCGCCTCCTGCATCGAGGAATCGATGCGGCGGCGGTCCTCGCCGTCGAGATCCCCGACCTCGAGAAGCCCATCGACGAACATCCTCAACCCGGTCTGGGTCGGAATCCGGCCGGCGCTGATATGCGGGCTGCCCAAGAGGCCCAGATGCTCGAGATCCTGCATGGTGTTGCGAATCGTCGCGGCCGAGACCTTTTCCGACATATGCCGGGTCAGCGTCCGTGACCCCACCGGGGCCCCGGTTTCGAGATAACCTTCGACCACGCGCCGAAACACCTCGCGCGAGCGGTCGTTCATGTCCTCGATACGGGGCGATCTGTCTGGCATCGCGGTCAGGGTTCCTTGCGGGGCATGGCACCATAGGGGCGGGTCGGGGGCGAGGTCAATGCGGCCCCGCGGCGGCCTTGGATTTGTGGTCGGCAAGGCGTATGCGCAAGCCCGACACATGAAAGGATGACACTATGCGCCCCTCCGGACGGACCCCCGACGCGCTGCGCGCCGTCGAGATCGAAACGGGCTTCAACTGTCACGCGGAAGGTTCCTGCCTGATCCGTGTCGGCCAGACCCAAGTGATCTGTACCGCCACCGTCGAGGAGCGCGTGCCGCCCTTCAAGCGCAACTCGGGCCAAGGTTGGGTCACGGCGGAATACGGCATGCTGCCGCGTGCCACCAACAGCCGGATGCGGCGCGAGTCCAAGGACAAGCAATCGGGCCGCACGCAGGAAATCCAGCGCCTGATCGGGCGGTCCCTCCGGGCCGGAGTCGATTTCCATGCGCTCGGCGAGCGGCAGATCACCATCGACTGCGATGTGATTCAGGCCGATGGCGGCACCCGCTGTGCTGCGATCACCGGTGGCTGGGTCGCCATGAAGCTCGCGGTCCAGAAGCTGATGAAGGCGGGCCTCGTGAAGACCGATCCGCTGGCCGAGCCGGTCTCGGCGGTCAGCTGCGGTCTCTATGCGGGGCAACCCGTACTCGATCTCGACTATCCCGAGGACAGTGAGGCTGGCGTTGACGGCAATTTCGTGATGTCGGGATCGCGCCTGATCGAGGTACAGATGTCGGCCGAGGGCTCGACCTTCACGCGCGAACAGATGACCCAGCTGCTGGATCTGGCAGAGGCGGGATGCGCCGAGCTGGGCCGCGCACAGCTCGCGGCGATCGCATGATGCGCCGTTTTGCCGAGACCTCCCTCGTCGTGGCTACGCATAATACGGGCAAGCTCGACGAATTTCGCGCGCTGTTGTCGCCCTATGGCGTCTCGGTGACGGGCAATGCCGATCACGGCCTGCCCGAACCCGAGGAGACGGAGCAGAGCTTTGTCGGCAATGCCCGGATCAAGGCCCGCGCCGCCGTCGCGGCGACCGGGCTTCCGGCGCTGGCTGACGATAGCGGGCTCGAGGTCTTCGATCTCGATGGTCAGCCCGGTGTCTATACCGCCGATTGGGCCGAAACCGGCGAGGGCCGCGATTTCGACATCGCGATGGAGCGGGTGCATCGCGAGCTCGAAGCCTCGGGTCGCCGTGCTCCGCACCGGGCCCGGTTCTGCTGTACCCTTGTGCTGGCTTGGCCCGATGGCCATGAAGAGGTGTTCGAGGGTCATGCTGCCGGCACGGTCACATGGCCGATGCGCGGGGCGCGCGGTCACGGATACGACCCGATCTTCGTGCCCGAGGGCCACGAGATCACCTTTGCCGAGATGGACGCCGATACGAAGAACGCCATGAGCCATCGCGCCCGCGCGGTGGAGAAGCTGCGAGCCTGTCTTGGCTGAGGCTCTCGAAAACTGGCAGAGGGGCGGTTTTGGCCTCTATCTGCATTGGCCCTTCTGCCAAGCCAAATGCCCCTATTGCGACTTCAACAGCCATGTTGCCCAAACGGTCGATCAGGATCGCTGGGCAGCGGCCTATCTGAGCGAGTTGGATCGGCTTGCCGAGGAGACCGAAGATCGGATCTTGGGATCGGTGTTCTTCGGTGGTGGCACACCGAGCCTGATGGAGCCGCGCATCGTCGGTGCGATCCTGGATCGGATCGGTCGCCGCTGGCGGCTTCGCAACGATGTCGAGGTCACGCTCGAGGCCAACCCGACGTCGATCGAAGCGGACAGGTTCGCAGGCTACCGCCAAGCCGGCGTCAACCGCGTGTCCATGGGAATGCAGGCCTTGAATGACAATGACCTCAGGCGGCTTGGCCGATTACACTCTGTCGCCGAAGGGCTGCGGGCCTTCGATATTGCGCGAAATGCCTTTGATAGGATCAGTTTCGACCTGATCTACGCCCGGCAAGATCAGACGCCCGAGCAATGGTCCGCCGAATTGGAACGCGCTCTCCAGCTATGTGCGGATCACCTGTCGCTCTATCAATTGACGGTGGAAGACGGGACAGCCTTTGGTGATCGACTGGCGCGTGGTGGGTTAAGAGGACTGCCTGACGAGGATCGGGCGGCGGAGATGTACGAGATCACCCAAGCCCTGACGACGTCAGCGGGTCTTCCAGCGTATGAAGTGTCGAATCATGCTGTTCCAGGGGCGGAAAGCCGGCATAACATGGTGTATTGGCGCGCTGGCGACTGGGTCGGTATCGGACCCGGCGCCCATGGTCGACTTGGGATCGCTGGTGCTCGACTGGCAACCGAAGCCCCGAAAGCTCCGGGTGCCTGGTTGCGGGACGTCGAGGCCGATGTTGCTGGAGAGCTCCCGCGTGTACCGCTGGAGCCCGTCGAAGCTTTCGAGGAGACCATCATGATGGGCCTCCGGCTTCAGGAAGGTGTGGCAATTCCCGAGCGTGCCCCGGTCAATTTCAAGGATTTCGCTAGCCGGGTCAAAGGCCTGGAGGACCTTGGTTTCCTTCGCCGAGTTGAGGACCGGCTGATCGCGACGGAAGCTGGTCGGCCGATCCTGAACGCTGTACTGCGCGAACTTCTGGCGTGAACCCGGGGGTCACCCCCCGGACAGGAGCCGAAGAAGATCGTCGAGTTGTTCGAGATCTCGGTAGCGCAGCGTTACTTTGCCACCCTCGCCTTGAGGATCGTGATCGATGCTTACCGGCATCCGCAGGGTGGCCGAGATATCACTTTCGATCTGAACGGTGTCAGCGTCCTTTGAGGATTTGCGCGCGGATCTTACGGTCGGTGCCTTCCCCGGTTTGCGAACAAGGGATTCGGCATCGCGCACCGACATCCCCTTGAGCAGCATTTGCCTAGCAAGGCTTGACGCCTGCTCGTTCCCGACGAGCGTCCGGGCATGGCCGGCAGTCAACTGGCCGGAGGTCAACATTTCTTGCACGTCATCCGGGAGCGACAGAAGCCGCATAAGGTTGGCAATATGGCTGCGGCTCTTGCCGAGCGCACTTGCCAGTTGTTCCTGGGTATGACCAAAGCGGTCCATCAGCTGCCGATAACCCGCGGCCTCGTCTATGGCGTTGAGGTCCGCGCGCTGGATGTTCTCAATGATAGCGACTTCGAGAACCTCGGTATCGCTGTATTCTCGGATGAGTACGGGCAGTTCATGCAGCTTGGCGAGCTGCGAGGCGCGCCAGCGGCGTTCGCCTGCCACGATCTCGAAATATCCCTCGCGGGATGAATCGCGCCGTACGATCAGCGGTTGGATGACGCCTTTTTCGCGAATGGAGGCAGCGAGTTCGTCGAGAGCGGTTTCATCGAAATGCCGCCGTGGCTGGTCCGGGTTCGGACGGATATTTTCGATCGGAACCATCATGTCGGGACGTCTCGCCTGCTCTGCGGTGCTTTGATCCTGCGTAACATCGGCCATGAGAGCCGAGAGCCCTCTACCCAGCCCACGCGCCTTTTGCTTCTCAACCATGTCCGACATCACCCTTCGCGTTGGATCACTTCTGCGGCCAGATCGAGATAGGCCTTGGTCCCCGCGCAGGCGGGATCATAATCGAGCACCGGCATCGCATGAGATGGCGCTTCGCTCAACCGCACATTGCGTGGGATGACCGTCTTGAACACCAAGTCCCCAAGAGTTTCTCGGGCGTCTGCTTCGACCTGTTGCGACAGATTGTTGCGCCTGTCGTACATGGTCAGAACGATCCCTTCGATGCGGAGGGATTTATTCGCAGATCCGCGGACTTCTCTCAGTGTAAGCATAAGCTGCGATAGTCCCTCGAGAGCGAAGAATTCACTCTGCAGCGGCACAATGACAGAAGCGGCCGCAACCATGGCATTGATGGTCAGAAGGTTGAGCGCCGGGGGACAGTCTATCAAGACATAGTCATACTCTTCTCTATCCTGCAGCAGTTCCTTCAAACGTCTGCGCAGAATGCGGCTCCGGTCGGTCGAAGACATGAGTTCAACATCGGCGGAACTGAGATCGGTCGTGGCAGGTATGATATCCAAACCCACAACTTGAGTCCCATGGACACCATCACTCGCTTTGCCGTTTCCAAGAAGCAGGTCATAGGTGGTCGAGCGCCGATCGCTACGAGCAAGCCCGAGCCCTGTCGAGGCGTTGCCCTGTGGATCCATATCGATCAATAGGACCTTCCGCCCAGCTTTTGCCAAGGCGGCGCCGAGATTGATCGCAGTAGTGGTCTTGCCCACGCCGCCTTTCTGGTTCGCCAATGCGATAATGCGGCAGGTGTCAGGCATGTTGCAGATCACTAATCAGGAGGACGCGGGCAGCGTCGTCAGTGCAACTGACGTATCTGCGAACGTTGAAAGTCCAATTGCGTTTGGCCTTCGAGATTTCAGTCTCATGAGACTGCCCTTTCAGGAACACGCATTGCCCATTTTGAACGAGATGTCGGTTGGCGTAGCTGAGCAGCATATCAAGAGATCCGAGTGCACGCGCACTAATGACACCAGCTTTTAGAGGATCGAGGTCTTCGACGCGGCCTGTATGGACTTTTACGTTGAGATCAAAGGTGCGGGCCGCTGTACGGAGAAAAGTGGCTTTTCGATTATCGCTTTCGATCAGTTGAAATTGCAATTTTGGTGCAATGGATCTTGCCGCGATCGCAAGGACGATACCTGGAAGACCGCCTCCGGAGCCAATATCTATCCAGTTGACGGTATCATTCGGGAAAAATGCAGCCAGTTGCAGGCTATCTTGGATATGCCGTTTTTCGAGATGCTCAAGATCGTTTCGAGATACCAAATTGATAACCGGCGACCACTTCCTCAGTAGTGCTATATATTCTGCTAGTGCTTCGCTTGTTTCACGTGAAACACTTGGTACGGCTAGCGGAACAGCATCCTCAATTACCATCACGCAGCCGCCCGCCGACTGGCACCCATCAACAACAGGAGACCGGCAGCAGTCATGCCCTCAATGCGCCCGGCTTCGCCAATAGACCGGGGTCGGATATTCTCAAGCTTGCCGCGGAGCTCTGAAGAAAGACCGGCGATAAGAGAATAATCTAGATCAGCCGGCAGATGACGATCCTCATCGCGACGAATAGATTCGGCATCGCGATCTTGGCGCTTCAGGTAAGCAGCGTATGTTGCCTCATTCTTCAATTGTACCGCCGTGGCCCGGTCTACATCCTTCAATGTAGGATCGATCGACAACAGCATATCAAAATCGATCTCGGCCAGCGCCAGTGCTTCCAGTCCCGATTTGGCTGGCCGATCCGGATTCAGGTTGGCTCCGCGTGCGACGAATTCAGCCGCTGGAAATGTCTTGGAACCAAGAACAACCCGACCTGCCTGCAATCTTTCCATCTTGTCCTGAAAATGGCTCCAACGCTGATCACCAATGCATCCAACCGTTCGTCCAGCTTCTGTCAATCGCTGATCAGCATTGTCAGCACGAAGAGAAAGGCGGAACTCTGCTCGTGACGTAAACATGCGATAGGGTTCAGTCACGCCCCGCGTGATCAGATCGTCGATCATCACGCCGATATAAGAACTGGTTCGGCTGAAGACGATCCCATCCCGTCCAAGCGCCATCGCAGCAGCCGCCGCACCAGCCGCGCAGCCTTGGGCAGCAGCTTCCTCGTAACCGGTCGTGCCGTTAATCTGCCCAGCAAGATAAAGCCCAGGCACCTCCTTGAGTTCAAGGCTGCTGTTCAGGGCGCGCGGGTCGACATAGTCATACTCGATGGCATATCCCGGTTGTTCGATTTCGACACGTTCGAGGCCCGCCATGCTTCTGATGAAGCTCTCCTGCACATCGAGCGGCAATGATGTCGATATCCCGTTAGGATAGACCGTATCCGTGCCCAACCCTTCGGGCTCTAGGAAGACTTGATGGCTGTCCTTTTCGGCGAAGCGTACAACCTTGTCTTCGATAGAGGGACAGTATCGGGGACCGGATCCAGTGATATTGCCACTATGCATAGCGGACTTGGTCAAATTCGCACGAATGATATCGTGGGCGGCAACATTGGTATGGGTAATACCACAGGCAATCTGACGCGCTTGAGGATGCTCATTCAGAAAGGACAACATCACCGGATCATTATCACCCGGCTGCGATTCCAAACGTGACCAGTCTATTGTCCGTCCGTTTAGACGGGCGGGCGTTCCGGTCTTCAGGCGCCCCATGCGCAGGCCGAGACTCATGATCCGATCGGCCAACCGGTTCGAAGCATTGTCGCCGAACCGGCCGCCCACCCGGGTCTCGCCGCCGAAATGAAGCACGCCATTGAGGAATGTACCGGTGGTCAGAATGACCGCTTGCGCATGTAACCGCTGGCTCCCTGCTAGTTCGACTCCACAGACGCGGCCGTGTGTTTCTACAAGATCGGTCACCTCGCCTTCGATGACATCCAGGCCTGTGATCTGTCGCAGTTCAACCTGCATCCGCTCGCGATACAGCTGACGATCTGCTTGCAACCGTGGGCCTTGAACCGCAGGGCCTTTTTTTCGATTAAGAAGGCGGTACTGGATCCCGGAAACGTCCGCGACGCGTCCCATCAACCCGTCGAGTGCGTCGATCTCGCGGACCAAGTGTCCTTTCCCAAGACCTCCGATCGCAGGATTACACGACATAACGCCAATCGTGGCGGCCTTCATCGTGATAAGCGCCGTTCGGGCACCCATGCGGCAGGCTATAGCCGCAGCTTCCACGCCGGCATGTCCACCCCCAACCACGATGATGTCGTAGGTTTCATGTTTCACGTGAAACACCCCCTATTTGCCGATGCAGAAGCTCGAAAATATTTCGCCAAGGATGTCTTCCACATCGACCCGGCCGACCAAAGTGTCAAGTGTTCTGACCCCAAGGCGCAGCTCTTCCGCCGCAAGATCGAGAGCCCCGTGAGGTTCAGAGACAATGGAAAGGCAACGCTCCAAATGCTCCACTCCCACAGAGAGCGCTTCACGATGGCGTTCGCGTATGGCGACCCCGGCTCCGAGCGCGCGTGATGACAGACGGTCGGAGATGGCCGACAGAAGTTCGTCGACACCCGCCCCAGTCAGGCCGGAAACTCCTGAAAGGCCAGGGGAATATCGGTCACAGCGACCAATCCGAACGATGTCTTTCGGCCCCTCGGTGACGGTACCGACTTCTTCCGGAGTGACCAAATGCACTCTTACATCAGCCTCCTGCGCGCGCTGGCGTGCCCGCGCGATCCCTATCGCCTCGACGGCATCCGTCGACTCCCGCAGGCCCGCTGTATCGAGAAGCGTCACAGGAAGCCCACGGAGATCCATCCGGACCTCGATCACGTCCCGCGTCGTGCCTGGCACGTCGGAGATGATTGCCGCCTCGCGTCCCGCCAAGTGATTGAGCAAGGTAGATTTGCCCATGTTCGGTGCACCGATGATGGCGACCTCAAACCCGTCCCTGATGCGTTCCGCCGCGACGACACCGTCCATTTCGACCTGTATCGCCTGCCGACAGCGTTCGAGGGTCGCGGTAACCTCAGGCGTGACATCGACAGGCACGTCCTCTTCGGCGAAATCGATCACGGCCTCGAGCAGAGCCATGGCCCGCAACAGGTCTCGCTTCCACTGATCGGCCTTTCGGCCAAGCCCACCGGACATCACCCGCATCGCCTGCCGCCGCTGCGCTTCGGTTTCGGCATCGACGAGATCGGCCAGCCCCTCGACCTGCGATAAATCGAGGCGACCGTTCTCTAAGGCCTGTCGCGTGAATTCTCCCGCCTGGGCCAACCGAAGCTCCGGCTGCTCGGACAGTTCCCTCAACACGACATCTATGACGGCGCGGCTGCCATGCAGATGAAGCTCCACGACCCCGGCCCCGGTAAAGCTGCGCCCTTTGGCAAAGGTCAGCACCAATGCCTCGTCCAGGACCTCACCCGCCATGTTCCGAACCACTCTCAGTCCTCGGCCATGCTCGGGGAGCGATCCGGTCAATCTTTCGGCCACCATACGCGCGGCGGGACCCGAGATCCGGATCACCGCGACGCCCGCGCGCCCGCGCGCGGTCGCCAGGGCATAGATCGTATCCATGGCCATGCCTTGCGATCTCGCGTCAGGTGTTCATGGAGTCGAAGAAATCGGAGTTCGTCTTGGTCTGCTTCAGCTTCGAGATCAGGAACTCGATCGCATCCGTGGTGCCCATCGGGTTAAGGATACGGCGCAGCACATAGGTTTTCTGCAGATCGATCTTCTCGACCAGCAGCTCCTCCTTGCGGGTGCCCGATTTGAGGATGTCCATCGCCGGGAAGACGCGCTTGTCGGCCACCTTGCGATCGAGCACGATCTCGGAGTTGCCGGTGCCCTTGAACTCTTCGAAGATCACCTCGTCCATGCGGCTGCCGGTGTCGATCAGCGCCGTTGCGATGATGGTGAGCGAGCCACCTTCTTCGATGTTGCGCGCCGCACCGAAGAACCGCTTGGGCCGCTGTAGCGCGTTGGCGTCGACGCCCCCAGTCAGCACCTTGCCTGAGGACGGTACGGTGGTGTTGAAGGCTCGGCCCAGCCGCGTGATCGAATCGAGCAAGATCACCACGTCGCGCTTGTGCTCGACAAGGCGCTTGGCCTTCTCGATCACCATTTCTGACACGGCAACGTGGCGTGTCGCGGGCTCGTCGAAGGTCGAGGAGACGACCTCGCCCTTCACGCTGCGCTGCATGTCGGTGACCTCCTCGGGCCGCTCGTCGATGAGCAGCACGATGAGATAGCACTCAGGATGGTTCTTCTCGATCGAGTGCGCAATGTTCTGCAGCAGCACCGTCTTGCCGGTGCGCGGCGGCGCCACGATGAGCGAGCGCTGGCCCTTGCCGATCGGGGAGACGAGATCGATGATCCGTGCCGAACGGTCCTTCGTCGCCGCCTCTTCCTCGACTTCCATCTTCAGCCGCTCGTCGGGATAGAGCGGCGTCAGGTTCTCGAAGGCGACCTTGTGGCGCGCCCGGTCGGGATCCTCGAAATTGATCTTCTCGACGCTGCGCAGCGCGAAATAACGTTCGTTTTCATTGGGTTCGGCGATCACGCCCTCGACCGTGTCACCGGTGCTCAACGAAAACTGGCGGATCATGTCGGGCGAGACATAGATGTCATCGGGACCGGGCAGATAGTTGGCCTCGGGGCTACGAAGGAAGCCGAAGCCGTCCTGAAGCACCTCGAGCACGCCATCGCCGCCGATGACCCAGTCTTCCTCAGCCCGTTCCTTGAGGATGGCGAACATCATGTCGCCCTTGCGCATCGTCGAGGCGTTCTCGATCTCCAGCTCTTCGGCCAGCGAGAGAAGATCCTTCGGGCTCTGCGCCTTGAGATCGGCGAGGTTCAGGCGGTCCTGGGACATGGGAAACGGTCCTGTGGCAGCCCGCGGGCCGCTCTTGTCGGTCGTGAAAATGGAATCGCTTCGCCCGGACGGGCAAGCGGGAGAAGTCTTAGGCGGGGATAAGTCGCGCGTCAACGTCGCAGCGCGCCCATGGCCTCAGAACGGGCGGACCACCACCGCGACCACGATGAGCAAAAGCAGGAGCGTCGGCACCTCGTTGGCGATGCGGTAGCTGCGGCCCGCGCGGGTATTGGTGCCCGCGGCGAACTCCTTGAGGCGCTTGGAGAGCCAGCCATGCATTCCCGTCATCGCCAGCACCGCCGCCGCCTTGACCCAAGGCCAGCCCTGCGACCAGTCGACCACCCCAGTGGATATCAGCAACCCGCCGAAGATCCAGGTCGAGATCATCGCCGGCGTCATGATCAGCTTCAGGAGCTTGCGTTCCATAATCTGGAACGTGCGGTCCAGCTCTGTCCCCTTCTCGGCCCGCTCCGCGTGGTAGACGAAGAGCCGCGGCAGATAGAACATCCCGGCCATCCACGCCACGAAGGACAGGATGTGTCCGGTCTTTATCCACGGATAGGCGGCGGCAAGCAGGTCGGTCATTTCGATCCCTTTCTCGGACCGGCTCCTTCTCAAATGAATAAGGATAAAAGAAAAGATGATGATGGTAGTAGGGCGGTGGATAAGCGGCAGTTGACAGCATGTCCCCAGAGTCGTCCACAGGCTACGCGGACTCGACGATGCCGAGGAACGACTCGGCTACACCGGTCAAGCCTATGATATAAAATGAAAAATATTTATCACTTGCCGCATGTCCCAACCGAGTCGTGATCTTGACTCGGGCATTTGCCCACAATTGCCCCCAGCGAGGCTCTTGTCCTCGTCCCCCGTGGATAACTCGCTGAGTCGCAAAGCCGACTCACCCCGCTTGTCCCGAGTCGCGACAGGGGTCACAACTCTCCACCGAGTCGTCCTTATGATTCGATCCCGATTCCTCCCTAGAGTCGTCCACAGGCCCGCCATGACCCAAGCCCTCGTCCTCGCCTCCGGATCAGAGATCCGCGCCAGCCTCCTGCGGCAGGCCGCGATCCCCTTCGAGATCGAGAAAGCCCGCATCGACGAAGCCGCGCTGAAGGCTGCGCTTCTCGCCGAGGACGCACCGCCGCGCGATCTCGCCGACAAGCTCGCGGAGATGAAGGCGCTCAAGGTCTCGGCCCGCCACCCCGGGGCGCTGGTGCTCGGCTGCGACCAGGTTCTCGCCCTCGGCGGAGAGGTGTTCTCCAAACCCGAAAGCCCCGAGGACGCGCTAGACCAACTCACCCGCCTCTCGGGCCGCACGCATCAGCTTCTCTCGGCCGCCGTGGTCTGCCTCGACGGGGAACCGATCTGGCGCCATGTCGGGGTGGTCCGGCTCGACATGGCCAAATGTTCGGAGAGCTATCTGCGCGATTATGTCGACCGCAACTGGGACTCGATCCGCCATTCGGTCGGCGGCTACAAGCTCGAGGAAGAGGGCGTGCGCCTGTTCGTGCGAGTGGTGGGCGATTATTTCACGGTGCTGGGCCTGCCCTTGGTCGAGCTGATCAACTGGCTGGTTCTGAGGGGAGATCTGCAAAGATGAGCGCGCATCGCATTCCGTTGGCCGGGGTCATCGGCGCCCCGATCGCCCATTCCCGCTCACCCCGGCTTTTCGCGCATTGGTTCGGCGCCATGGGGATCGCCGGGCATTATGTGCCCTTGCATATCGAGCCCGCCAACTTCGAGCAGGGCGTGCGCGCTCTGCCCCTGATGGGGTTTCGCGGCGCCAATGTGACGCTGCCGCACAAGCTCGCGGCGCTGCAGATCGCCGATCACCTCAGCGACCGCGCTCGCCGCATCGGTGCGGCCAACACTCTGACCTTCCGCGAGGACGGCATCCACGCCGACAACACCGACGGTCATGGCTTCCTTGAAAATCTGCGGCAGTCGGCGCCCGGCTGGTCCGCGGCGGACGGCCCGGCGGTGGTGTTGGGCGCGGGCGGTGCCGCGCGCGCCGTGCTCGACGGGCTGGTCGAGGCCGGCGCCCCCGAGATCCGCCTTGCCAACCGCACCCGCGCCCGGGCGCAGGCGCTGGCCGAGGCGTTCGGCCCGAGGATCCGGGTGATCGACTGGGTCGAGGTTCCCGAGGCTCTCGATGGATCGGTGACGGTGGTCAACACCACCTCGCTGGGCATGGAGGGCGCCGATCCTTTCGATCTCGACCTTTCCGCCCTGCCCGGCGACGTGCTGGTGACCGATCTTGTCTATACGCCGCTCGACACACCGATGCTGATCGCGGCGCGGGCGCAAGGCTGCCGCACGGTCGACGGGCTGGGGATGCTGTTGCATCAGGCCGTACCGGGGTTCGAACGCTGGTTCGGCGCCACGCCGGAGATCACGGAGGCCACGCGCGCGGCGGTACTCGGATGATTTTCCGTCTCGGCCTCACCGGCTCCATCGGCATGGGAAAATCGACCACGGCGGCGATGTTCGCGGATGAGGGGCTGCCGGTCTGGGACGCCGATGCCGCCGTGCACCGGCTTTATGGTCCCGGCGGTGCGGCGGTTGCACCGGTGGGCGCGGCCTTTCCCGGCGCGATCGAGAGCGGCGCGGTGTCGCGTGACCGGCTCAAGGTGATCATCGCCGCCGACGCCACGGCCCTGCCCCGCATCGAGGGGATCGTGCATCCGCTGGTGCAGGCTGACCGCGAGGGTTTTGTCGCCGGGCAAACGGCCGAGATCGTGGTGCTGGACGTGCCGCTGCTGTTCGAGACCAGCGGCGAGACGGAGATGGACGCCGTCGTGGTGGTCACCGCGCCGCCGGAGGTTCAGGCCGCGCGCGTGCTCGCCCGCCCCGGCATGACCCGCTCTCAGCTCGACGCGATCCTCGCGCGGCAGATGCCCGATCTTGAGAAACGCGCCCGTGCCGATTACCTGATCGAGACCGTGAGCCTCGACGCGGCCCGCGCCGGCGTGCGAGATGTCATCGAGCGGATCAGGAGACAGCTGCGTCATGCGTGAGATCGTACTCGACACCGAGACCACCGGATTCGAGCCTGCGGAGGGCGACCGCATCGTCGAGATCGGCGCGGTCGAACTGCAAGGCCACATGCCCACGGGCCGCACTTATCACCAATATATCAATCCCGAACGCTCCATGCCCAAGGGCGCGTTCGAGGTGCATGGGCTCGGTGACGATTTCCTGCGCGACAAGCCGAAATTCGCCACCATCGCGCAGGACTTTCTCGACTTCATCGGCGATGCGCGGCTGGTGATTCACAACGCCGCCTTCGATATGAAATTTCTCAACGCCGAGCTGGGCTGGGTGAACAAGCCCAAGATCCCAATGGACCGCGCCCTCGACACGCTGGCCATCGCGCGCAAGCGGTTTCCCGGCTCGCCCGCCTCGCTCGACGCGCTGTGCCGCCGTTTCGGCATCGACAACGGCGCGCGCACGCTGCACGGCGCGCTTCTCGACAGCGAGATCCTCGCCGAGGTCTATCTGGAGCTGATCGGCGGTCGGCAGCCCGATTTCGCGCTCAAGGTGGCGCAGGGGCGTGGTGGCGACGCGGAAGCCGATTGGCGCCCGCGCCCGCGCCCGGTGCCGCTGCCACAGCGGATCACCGGGGATGAGGCCGCCGCCCATGCCGCCTTCGTGGGGGGCTTGGGCGACGCTGCGCTCTGGAAAAAGTTCAGCTAGGCCTCACGCGGTGCCCGACGGGCCCTGCTCGGCCTCGGCTGCCTTCTGGGCCTGCTGCTGCTGTGCGCGGCGCTGAAGCTCGTTGCGATAGAGCTGCAGGAAGTCGATCTGCTCGAGGTTCAGCGGCGGGAAACCACCGTCGCGGGTCACGTCCGAGACGATCCGGCGCAGATAGGGGAAGGTCATGCGCGGGCATTCGATCAGCAGGTAGGGGTGCAGCTGATCGTCCGGCACGCCGGAGATCTGGAACACGCCCGCATATTCGATCTCGAACAGGAACAGCGGCTCGCCCGATTCCTTGGCCTTCGAGGTGATGTTGAGCTTGGTGATGACCTCGTACTGGCCCTCGGCCCCGCGCTTGCGGGCATCGAGATTGACCTGCACCGAGACCTCGGGCTGCAGGTCGCCGGTAAGGCCCTTCTGCGCCAGCGCGTTCTCGAAGGACATGTCGCGGATGTACTGCGCGACGATGCGCTGCGTCACCTTGGGCTGCTGTGCGGCCTGATCGTTGGCCTGAGGGGTCGCGGGGGCGTCGGGCGTGTCGGTCATGAAGATCCTCCGGTGTCAGTTGCACGAATGTCTAGCAGCCCCGTGGTCGCCCCTCAATGGCGGGTCCAGCCCGAAGGATGCGTCGGCGCGCGGCCCTCGCCCAACTCCTGGAATTCGCCGTCGATCACCGTATCGCGCGGCGCACGCGGGCCGGGCTCGGGCCGTGACCCCATCTCGAAGCTGGCCACCTTCACCTTGTCCTTGAGAAGCCGGAACACCCGCGCCCGCACCGCCGGGATCAGGAGCGCAAAGCCACAGGCATCGGTGAAGAACCCCGGCGTCAGCAACAGCGCGCCCGCGAACAGGATCATCGCCCCGTCGGCCAAAGGCCGCGAGGGATCCGACAGTTCGGACATGGAACGCTTGAGCCGATCGAGCGCCAAGAGCCCCTGCCCACGCACCAGCGCGGTGCCCGCGATCGCGGTCAGCACCACGATCAGCAGCGTCGGCCAGAGCCCGATCAGCCCGCCGATCTGGATGAACAGGCCGATCTCGATCAGCGGCACGGCGAGAAAAGCGATGAAGAGCCACATGGGCGGTCTCCCGATGGTCTGTGATCGTCCCGCCGCGACGATCTGCGCCGGGGCGTTGGTGGACTTGAAGGTTCGCGTGGCTTACATAGGTGCCACATGGGTCCGGTGCGAGGCCCGTGCTGACAAGAGGCCCAGAATGAACTCTCCCATCATCCAGCTTCTGGTGCTCGCAGGCATCGCGATATTCCTGATTCTGCGGCTGCGCGGTGTGCTGGGCACGCGCGAGGGTTTCGAGAAGCCGAGCCTTCCCGCACAGACCGAAAAGCGTCGTCCCCGCCCCGAATTCGAGGTGATCGAGGGCGGCCCCGATCGCGATATCACCGATCACGTGCCCGAGGGCAGCGACACTGCCAAGGCACTCTACGCGATGAAGGCGGCAGACCCGGACTTCAACCTGAGCGAGTTCCTGCAAGGGGCTCGTGGGGCCTATGAGATGATCCTCATGGCCTTCGAGAACGGCGATCTCGAAAGCGTGAAGCCGTTTCTGTCGGAGGATGTCCATGAGGCGTTCGCCGAGGTGATCGCCGCGCGCGAGCGCGAAGGCCTCAAGGTCGAGGCGACCTTCGTGGGTCTGGGCGAGATCGCGGTGCGCGAAGCCAGCTTCGACGCCGCCAGCCGCGAGGGCGAGATCGCGGTGCGATTCACCGGTGAGTTGACCTACGTGGTGCGCAACACTGCGGGCGAAATCGTCGAAGGCTCCACCTCCGAGATCAAGCGCCAGCGTGATGTCTGGACCTTCGGCCGCATCATGGGCAACGAAGATCCCAACTGGAAACTGGTGGCGACCGGGGAATGATCCGGCGCGCGGCGGCACTGGCCTTGGCCCTCGGGCTGCCGCTCGCCGCGACGGCGAGTCCCAAGCTGCTCGGTTTCGAGCAGCTCCGCGGTTGGGCCGAGGACGATCACGCCGCCGCGCTCGAAACCTTTCTCGAAACCTGCCGCGACCTGCGCGACCGCGATTGGAAGGCGCTCTGCGCGCTGGCCCGCGAAACCGACGACGCGCGGGGTTTCTTCGAACTGTTCTTCCTTCCGGTGCTGGTAGAGGACGGGCGGGACGCGCTGTTCACCGGCTATTACGAGCCCGAGCTGCGCGGCTCCGAGGTGCCTGACGGGCGCTACGTCGCCCCGGTCTACCGCGTGCCCGACGATCTGCCCGCAGAGGGGCCATGGCTCACCCGGCAGGAAATCGACGAGGGTGGCGCGCTGTCCGGGCGCGGGCTCGAGATCGCCTATGTCGATCCGGTCGAGTTGTTTTTCCTGCAGATTCAAGGCTCGGGCCGGGTGCGGCTGCCGGGCGGCAAGGTGATCCGTCTCGGCTATGGCGCGGCCAACCGCCAGCCCTATTCCTCGATCGGTCAGGAGTTGGTGGCGCGCGGCGTCTACGAGCCGCATCAGGTTTCGGCCGAGGTGATCCGCTCATGGGTGCGCCGCAACCCCGATGACGGGCGCAAGCTCCTGTGGACCAACCGCTCCTACGTGTTCTTTCGCGAGGTGAACGAGGTGCCGCCCGAGCGTGGCCCTCTGGGGGCGATGAACCGATCAATCACGCCGCTGCGCACGGTGGCCATCGATCCGGCTTATGTGCCGCTCGGCGCGCCGGTCTGGATTGAGACCGAGGGCGAGGACAGGTTTCGCCGCCTGATGGTGGCGCAGGACACCGGCTCGGCGATCAAGGGCGCCCAGCGCGCCGACATCTTCTTCGGCACCGGGCGCCTCGCGGGCAAGCGTGCGGGCCGAACCCGCGACACGGGGCGGCTGGTCATGCTGCTGCCGATCCAACGCGCTTGGGACATGCTGCCGCAGACGCTGGCCGATCCGGCCTGATGGCGCGCAGGCCACGGCACTTGTCGCCCGAGGAGCGGGCGCTGTGGGACAGCGTCGCGCGTCAGGCCGCGCCGATGCACAAGCGCCGTGCCGCCGCTCCCGCCCCGGAGGCCAAGGCCGCGCCCAAACCGCCGGAGGTCGCCCCGTCCGAGCGCTTCGATCCCCTGCCCCGGTTCCGGGTCGGGCAGAAGGCCGACGCGGCGCGGTCCGACGACCTGCTGCCGGGCCTGCGCGACCGGCTGCGCGCCGCGCCCGTGGCGATGGACGCCAAGGCGCATGGCCGCATGACGCGCGGCAAGCTCAAGCCCGAGGCCCGGCTCGACCTGCACGGCATGACCATGTCCGAGGCACATCCCGAGCTGGTGGCCTTCATCCTGTCGTCGCAGGCCATGGGCCGCCGTCTCGTTCTGGTGATCACCGGCAAGGGCCGTGAAAAGGACTACGAGGCGCCGATGCCGGTGCGTCACGGCGTGCTGCGCCATCAGGTGCCGCAATGGCTCGGGCTGTCGCCGCTCAGGCAGGCGGTGCTGCAGATCACCCCGGCGCATCTCCGCCATGGTGGCGAAGGCGCTTATTACGTCTATCTGCGTCGCGCCCGCTAGGCTGCGCGCGCCAATGCATCTGGCGCGGGCAAGAGCCGCGCGGCCCGGCGCACGCCAAGGGCCGCGAGCAGCCCAGCGAGGCCCAGATAGGCCGCGATCCCCAGCATCTGGTCCGGGAAATCGACGCCCCGGTCGATCAGCAGGCCGCTGATCCCCGGCCCCACCGCCGAGCCGAACACCATCACCGCTGCCGCCGCCGACTTGATCGCGCCGATATGGCGCGTGCCGTAGAATTCGGCCCAGAAGGCACCCGGAAGCACCGCCTGCGCGCCTGTGCCAAAGCCCAGCACCGCGAGGCCGAGCCCCGCCATGGCGAGACCGTCGGCCTGGCTCAGCACCAGAAAGGCCAGCATCCATGGCAGCATGAGAAACGGCATCAGCCGCGCCGTCCCGAGCCGGTCGAGCGCGGCCCCGGCGATGAAGTTGGCGGCGATGGTGACGGCGGTGAAGAGCGGCATCAGGGCCACCCATTGCCCGAGGGTCCATGGCTTCAACTCAGCCAGATGCACCTGCTGGAAGAACAGCGCCGTGCCCCATGCGGGCGGGCCGAGCAGCGCCGGCACCATCAGCCAGAACAGCCAATGCGCGACCGCGCCGTTGCGGGTCCAGTGGCGGCCTGCCATGCCAAAGGACTGGCTCGCATGGGCGATGCTCTGCGGTGTCCGCTCCTGCCGCAGTAGCCTCAGCGCCAGCGGCATCGCCAGCAGCGACATCCCGGCAGCCCCGAGCCACAGCAGCCGCCAGTCGGCCCATGCCAGCCCCGCCACGAACAGCGCGGGCAGCACCGCCTGCCCCAGCGCCACGCCCATCGAGGCGACCGACAGCGCCTTGCCCCGCCCGGCGGCGAACCAGCGCGCCATGGCGACGACCGAGATGTGGATCATCATCCCCTGCCCGGCAAAGCGCAGCACGAAGATCACCGGCACCAGCGCCCAGGCCCATCCCCCCGGCAGCGCCGCCATGCCAAGGCAGCCGATGGCCAGCAGCGCCATCGCCGCGGGCCCCAGACGCCGCGCCCGGAACCGATCTGTCAGCCCGCCGGCCCAAATCATCACCAGCGCCGACGCCGTCGTGCCGAGCGTGTAGATCCCGCCCCAAGCGCCGTGGCTCAGCCCGAACTCCGCGCGGATCTCGCCCGCGAAGATCGAGATGAAGAAGGTCTGGCCGAAGGAGGAGCCGAAGCTCAGCAATGCCCCTGCGGCAAGGAAGGACGCGTTGTCGCGCACGAAACGCAAGAAGCTCATGGAGGACCGCCTTTCAGCGCGTTGGTGGCAACGAAGATGGCCGAGGGGAAGTCCGTACGCTTCGAAACCTTCCCCGACTCCAAGCGTTTGTCGGGCGAACCCTCGAAGGAGTCCACCGGACATGTCCGACCCCATCGCAGCCCGACCCGCCCAGGACCGGGCCGGTATCCGCGTGATCTGCAACGATCACTCGGGTCGCAACAGCCGCGAGGCCGAGGCCATCGATCTGGCCATGAAGGTGCTCGGCCCGCAGGCGGAGCTGTGCCACGTCAAGGGAAGCGACATCACCGAAACCGCGCGCGCCGCGGTGCGCGACGGCTATGCCACCGTGGTGGCGGCGGGCGGCGACGGCACGATCATGGCCGTGGCCTCGGCGCTCAACGGCTCGGATTGCACGCTGGGCGTGCTGCCCTTGGGCACCTTCAACTTCTTCGCGCGCGGCTATGGCATCCCCGAGGACCCCGAAGGCGCGGCCCGGGTCATCGCCGCGGGCCATGCGCAGACCATCGATCTGGGCGCGGTGAACGGCCGGTTGTTCCTCAACAACGCCAGCATCGGGGTCTATCCCGCGATCTTGAAAGAACGCGAGACCGTCTATCGCCGCTGGGGCCGACGCCGCATCGCCGCGCATTGGTCGGTGCTCAAGACCTTCTGGCGCTTTCGCCGACCCCTCAAGGTCGAGATCGAGGTCGAAGGGCAGCGCCGCCGTTTCCGCACGCCGCTGGTCTTCGCCGCCCGCTCGGCGTTCCAGCTCGAACATTTCGGCCTGCAGGGTGCGGATTGCATCCGCGATGGTGGTTTCTCGGTCTTCGTGACGCCGGATGTCGGCCGCCTGGGCCTCCTGTCGGATGCGCTGCGCCTCGCGGTCAAGCAGATGCGGCTTGGCGAGGATTTCGAACTGATTTGCGCCGACCGGCTGGTGATCCATACCAAGCGCAAGAGCCAGCTCGTCGCCTGCGACGGCGAGAAGTTCCTGATGGACGGGCCACTCGAATTCACCATGGTGCGCGACGCGTTCCGCATCTTCACGCCGCCCCCCGGCGACGAGGCGGCGGCATGAGACGGGTCCTGCATATATCCGACTTGCATTTCGGCCGCACCCGCGAGGATCTGCTCGAGCCGCTGATCGAGACGATCAACCGGCTCGCGCCCGATGTCGTGGCTTTCTCGGGCGATCTGACGCAGCGCGCCCGCGAAAGCCAGTTCGAGCAGGCCGCCGCCTTCATCGCGCATCTGGAGATGCCGGTGCTCGCTGTGCCAGGCAATCACGACACGCCGATCGACAATCCGTGGCTGCGCTTCGTGAAGCCTTTTGCCCGCTATCGCCGCTTGATCGACGAGGATCTGGAGCCCGAATTTCTCGATGACGAGCTGGCCCTTGTCGGGGTCAACACGGTGAACCGCTTTGCGTGGCAGTCGGGCAAGATCAGCCGCCGCACCATCCGCCGGGTCTGCGACGCCTTCGAAGGTCAGATCGACGGACGCACGCATCTGGCGATGATGCACCATCCGCTCGAACATGATCCGGGCACGGAAAAGCGACTGATGCGCGGGGCGCGCGCGGCGGTGGCCTGTCTGGGCCGCTGCGGGGCCGACGTGGTGCTGTCGGGGCATCTGCACAACGCCGCCGTGGCGCCCCTCACCGCGGCACCGGGCGTGCTTTTGGTGCAGGCGGGCACCGGGCTGTCGTCGCGGCTCCGCGAGGAGACCAACAACTTCAACCTACTCCATATCGAGCCCGGCGCCATCAAGGTAGAGCGATACGGGGCCGAGAATCAGCCCCGTTTCAAAATCATCCAGACCGCCCGTTTCGCCAAGGCCAAGGGGGTCTGGCGCGAGGTCTAGAGCACGTAGCGCGACAGGTCGGTCGAGCGCGACAGCTCGCCCAGATGCTCCTCGACGAAGGCCTCGTCGACCTTGATGCTCTCGCCCGCGCGGTCGGGCGCGGTGAAGCTCAGCTCCTCGAACACCCGTTCCAGCACGGTATAGAGTCTGCGTGCGCCGATGTTCTCGACCGAACGGTTCACCTCGGCCGCGATCCGCGCCAGCGCGGCGATGCCGCCTTCGGTGAACTCGACCGTCACCTGTTCGGTGCCCATCAGGGCCGCGTATTGCCGGGTCAGCGCGTTGTCGGTCTCGGTCAGGATGCGCACGAAATCCTCTTCGGTGAGCGCGCGCAGCTCGACCCGGATCGGCAACCGGCCCTGAAGCTCGGGCAAGAGGTCCGAAGGCTTGGCCACGTGGAATGCGCCGCTCGCGATGAACAGGATGTGGTCGGTGCGGATCGGGCCGTGCTTGGTCGAGACGGTGGTGCCCTCGATCAGCGGCAGCAGGTCGCGCTGCACGCCCTCGCGGCTGACATCGGCGCCGCGCGCATCCGCCTTGGCGCAGACTTTGTCGATCTCGTCGAGGAACACGATTCCGTTCTGCTCCACGTTCTCGACCGCGGCCTTTGTCACCGTCTCGTCATCGAGCAGCTTGTCCGCCTCGTCGGCGATCAGCAGCTCGTAGCTCTCGGCTACCGTCACCCGCTTCTTCACCTTGCGGCCGCCCATCGCCTTGCCGAAGATATCGCCCAGATTCATCATGCCGCCGGGCTGGCCGGGGATGTCGAGACCCTGCATCGGGTTCGAGGTGTCGGTCACCTCTATCTCGATCATCGTGCTGTCGAGCTCGCCGCCCTTCAGCTTGCGGCGGAACATCTCGCGGGTCTGGTCGCGCGCATCGGTGCCGGCGATGGCCGAGATCACCCGCGCCTCCGCGGCCTCGTGCGCCTTGGCCTTCACGTCCTCGCGCATCTGCTCGCGGGTCTGGAAGATCGCGGCATCGACCAGATCGCGGATGATCTGTTCCACGTCGCGGCCGACATAGCCGACTTCGGTGAACTTGGTCGCCTCGACCTTGAGGAAGGGCGCGCGCGCCAGCTTGGCCAGACGGCGCGAAATCTCGGTCTTGCCGACGCCGGTGGGGCCGATCATCAGGATGTTCTTGGGATACACCTCGTCGCGCAGGTCCGCGCCGAGCTGCTTGCGCCGCCAGCGCGACCGCAGGGCCACGGCGACGGCGCGCTTGGCCTCCTTCTGGCCGATGATGAAGCGGTCGAGTTCGGAGACGATCTCGCGGGGGGTCAGGTCGGTCATGGGATGTCCTCGTCTGGGGATGACGCGAGGCCTCAGGCCTCGAGCGTCTCCACGGTCAGTTTGCCGTTGGTGTAGACACAGATGTCGGAGGCGATCGCCATGGCGCGGCGCGCGATGGCCTCGGCGTCCATCTCGGTCTCCATGAGCGCGCGCCCGGCGGCCAGCGCGAAGTTGCCGCCCGATCCGATCGCGGTGACGTCATGCTCGGGCTCGAGCACGTCGCCCGCGCCGGTGATGACCAGAAGATCCTTGCCGTCCGAAACGATCAGCATCGCTTCGAGCTTCTGCAGATACTTGTCGGTGCGCCAATCCTTGGCCAGCTCGACGCTGGCCCGCGCCAGCTGCCCCGGCGTCGCCTCGAGCTTCTTTTCCAGCCGCTCCAGCAGGGTGAAGGCGTCGGCGGTCGATCCGGCAAAGCCCGCGATGACCTCGTAACCGCCCGGAGAGAGGCGGCGCACCTTTCGCGCGGTGCCTTTGATCACGGTCTGGCCGAGGCTCACCTGGCCGTCGCCCGCGATCACCACCTTGCCGCCCTTGCGCACACCGATGATGGTCGTGCCGTGCCAGCCGGGGAAGTCGTCGCTCATCTTGCCTCCTGTCGCGGCGGGCAGTGACCCGCGCGCCATGCGTATTTCGATAAAGGTGAAGGGACGCCCCGCCACCATCCGGGCCGATATGGGGGTCGAGGTCGGAAAGGGCAAGTTTGGCCCGCCTCAGAGCCTTGTGCAGACACGAAAAAGGCGCCCGAAGGCGCCTTGATCGACACTCCGCGAGGCGGATCAGATCGACTCGTCGATCCAGTCCTTGAGCGCGGCCTTGGGGGCGGCGCCGGCGCGGTTCGAGACGATCTCGCCATCCTTGAACAGGAACAGGGCCGGGATGCCGCGCACGCCGAGCTGCGCGGGGGAGTTCGGATTCTCGTCCACGTTGACCTTCACGATCTTCACGCGGTCGCCATACTCGTTCGAAAGCTCTTCGAGGGCGGGGCCGATCATCTTGCAGGGGCCGCACCACTCGGCCCAGAAGTCCACCACCACGGGGACATCGGACTGACGCACTTCAGCGTCGAAATTCGCGTCGTTGACTGCAACGGTGGCCATCGGGCTCTCCTTGGGTCTCGGTTTGGATGAGAGAGGTAAGGATGCGCATCAGGCGCGTCAATGGGCGGCCCGGCGCAACGCCGTCATGACGAGATCGCGGGGCAGGGGCATCAGCCGCGCCTGGGCGGTCCACAGCACCGCCACCTCGACCCGCCGGTCGGGCCAGAGCCGCTCCAGCATCGCCGCATAGGCCCCCATCTGCCGCAAGATGCCCTCGGGCGTGTCCTCCGCGCGCCCCGGCACCATGCGGTTGGTCTTGAAGTCGATGGCCAGCACCCGGTCGGGCGCGATCACCAGCCGGTCGATCGCGCCGTGCAACCGCCTGTCGCCAAGCTCGGGCAGGGCGGCGGTGATCCCCGCCTCGGCCAGCGTGCCGGGGGCGAAGACCCGCTCCAGCCCCGGCGCGCCGACGAGGCCCAGCGCATCGGCGAGCAGGCTGTCGGTCTCCTCGACCTCTGCGGCCTCCTCGGCATTGGCCAGAAGCCTGCGGCCCTGCGCCTCGCGGCTGGCCTCGGGCAGGGCGGGAAGGTGTTCGAGCAGCAGGTGCATGAGCGTGCCGCGCGCCCGCGCCGCCTCGCCCTCGTCGGGGTCGCTGTCGCCTAGCATCACCTTGGCACCGCCGAGATCCGAGGGCGACAGCGTCGCTTGGGCGGCGTCGGGCAGGACCACGGCGGGATAGCGCGGCGGCGCGGGCAGGGCGGTGGCCTCGGCGCGCGGTGCCAGCCTCTCCCCGCAGGCCCAGTCGAGATGGGCATAGCGCAGCCCCTCGCCGCCCGGCATCGGCATGGCCTCGGCCCCGATCCGCTCCAGCCCTTCGGCCACCGTCGCGTGCCAGCTTTCGCCCGCCTCGCCCACATCGCCGGGCGCGCAGAGGATGAGCCAGCTTTCGGCCCGCGTCATCGCCACGTAAAGGAGGCGGCGGCGTTCGCGCTCCTGCGCGTCGATCAGCCCCTCGCGCAGCTCGCGCATCGGTTCGGGCATCGCCGCCGACGGCCCGGCGGCCCAGAGTTGCGCCTCACCCGCCGCATAGATCCTGTCGTTCAGCTTCACCTGCCGCTTGGCGCTGTCCGGCAGGATCACGATCGGCGCCTCGAGCCCCTTGGCCCCGTGCACCGACATCACTCGAAGGCGGTCGCCCGCGGATTCGGCCTGCCGCTTGATCTCCAGGTCGTCGGTCTCGAGCCATTCGAGAAAACCGGTGAGCCCCGGCACCTGCGCCTGCTCGTAGGAGAGCGCCTGAGACAGCAGCGCGTCGATCCCGTCCTCGGCCTCGGGGCCGAGACGCGCCAGCAGGCGGCGGCGGCCGTCATGGCGCAAGAGCAGCCGGTTGATCAGGTCGTAGGGACGCAGGAAGTCGGATTGGCGGCGCATGTCGTCGAGCACGGACAGGGTCTCGGGGTAGCGCGTCCGGGCGTCGCGAAGTTGCGGCCAGAGATGGCCGGGGCGACCCTGCGCAAGGTGATAGAGGTCGTTCTCGCTCCAGCCCAAGAGCGGCGAGCGCAGCGCGCAGGCCAGCGACAGGTCGTCTTCGGGCAGGGCGAGGAACCGCAGCACCGCCGCGATGTCCTTGACCGCCAGCTCGCCGCCGATGCGCAGCCGGTCGGCACCCGCGACGTTGAGCCCCTTGGCTTTGCAGGCGCGGATGATCTCGGAAAAGAGCGCCGAGCGCCGCTGCACGAGGATCAGCACGTCGCCCTCGCTCACCGGGCGACGGTCATAGATGCCCGAATGGCCGCGTTCGACCGGGATCGTCTCTTCGGCCTTCATGCGGGCGATCTCGTCGGCGATGCGCCGCGCCAGCACCACCGAGGGGTCGGTCTCGCCGGGGCGGTCGACCGGGTTGGTCCAATCCTCCTCCTCGGTCTCGGTGTCGGGCTTTTCGACCGGCGGCCATAGATCGACGCGGCCCGGCATCGCCGATTTGAAGGCCCGGTGCGGCACCTCGCTGCCCAGCCCCTCGCGATGCGGTCCCACGAAGGTCGCGTCCACGGCGCGCAAGATCGCCTCCGAGGACCGGAAGGAATGCTCGAGGTCGAGCCGGTTCAGCCCCGCGCCCGCCGCTTCGAGCCGCTGCGCAAAGTGCTGCTGCATCCGGTCGAAACCCTCGGGATCGGCGCCTTGGAACGAATAGATCGACTGCTTCTTGTCGCCGACGACGAATATCGTGCGGCGGCGGTCGGGCTGCGCGCCTTCGCCTGCCGCGAACTCCTGCGCCAGCCGTTCGATCACCGCCCATTGCGCCGGGCTCGTGTCCTGCGCCTCGTCCACGAGGATATGGTCGATGCCGCCATCGAGCCGGAACAGCACCCATTGCGCCACCGCCGGGTCGGTCAGCAGCTTGCGCGCCTTGCCGATCAGGTCGTCGAAGTCGAGCATGCCGCCCAAAAGCTTGCGCCGCTCGTAGGCGGGCACGAAGGCGCGGGCGAAAGCGTCGAGAACGCGGGTCTTTTCGAGGGCGATCAGGGTCAGCCGCGTCGCGCGCCCCTCCTCGATCCGGGTCATGAGATCGTCGAGCCGCTCGATCAGCGAAGGGTCGCTCTCGCGCAGTTTCTTGGTGGGGAACTTGCCGATCTTGGCGCCGAAGGGCGCGGCGGCGCTGGCGCCGAACAGCAGCAGGTTTTCGAGAAGATCGAGCAGACCCGCATCGGGGGTGGCCTTCAGATCGAGGGCATCGAGCCTGTCGGCGGCCTTCTGATCCGTCACCGATCCCTTGCGCAGCAGCACCCTGAGCGCGTCCAGCGTGTCGAGATCATCCGGATCGAGACAGACATCGTAGAACCGCGCCAGCGTCAGCCCGGCGGGCAGGTCGAAATACCTCGCCAGCCCCTCGTCGTCGGGCGCGCCCAGAAACGCCTCGCGCCGCCCGGTGATCTCTCGCAGTAGATCGTCGAAATCGCCCTCGGGGGCCTGAAACGCCAGCGCATCCACGAGCGACCGCTCCGGCCCCGAGGCCATCGCGTCGACCACCTCGGCGCGCAGAAGCTGCGCGGTGCGGTCCTCCATCTCGGTGAATTGCGGGCTGACCCCGGCCTCGAGCGGAAAGCGCCGCAAGAGCCCCGCGCAGAACGAGTGGATCGTCTGGATGCGCAGGCCCCCCGGCGTCTCGATCGCGCGGGCGAACAGCGTGCGGGCCGAGCGCAGCGTGATCGCCTGCGGCGTGCCGAGCTGCTCCAGCGCGTCGCGCAGGCTGGCATCCTCCATCATCGCCCATTCGCCAAGCCGCCGGAACAGGCGGTTCTGCATCTCGCTGGCCGCGGCCTTGGTGTAGGTCAGGCACAGGATGTTCTGCGGATCGGTGCCGTCGAGCAGCAGCCGCGCCACCCGGTCGGTGAGCACGCGGGTCTTGCCCGAGCCCGCATTGGCCGAAAGCCATGTCGAATTGGTCGGATCGGCGGCGCGGACCTGCCGCTCGGTCGCGTCATCGCGGATCATCCGACATCCTCCCCTCGGGCATCCTGCGAGAAGTCCCATTCACCAAAGCGCGACAGGTGGTCGTAATCGCTGCGGTCCTTGTCGCTCATCATCGCCATGCGGGCCGAATAGCCGCGATCCGGCTCCTGCCAGCGCCCGATCAGGTCGCGCAGCTGCGCCCAGACCTGATCGGGCGGGATCTCGTCCAAAGGCGCGGGCACGGTGGTGCCCTGACCGCCGAGGCCGATATAGGCGGCGCCCGCGACACGGGCCTTGCCCGCATCCTTGAAACCGCCGCGCTCGGCCATCGCGGCCTCCAAGAGAAGCTGTTTCTCAAAGCTCTTCTGCTGCGGCACGGTGGGCGGCTTGCCGGTCTTGTAGTCGTAGATGCGCAGGCCCTCGGGGCCTTCGTCGATCCGGTCGGCCTGCGCGGTCAGGGTGAAACCCAGATCCTCCATCACGGCCGCACCGTCCGTCTCGAAATGGCGCGGCGTGGCCAGCGCCTGCCGCGCGGCCTCGGTGGTCAGGAACCAGTCGCTGATCCGGGCGATCCGGGCGATCCAGAGGCGGCGCACGGTGGGCCAGGGGCATTGCGCCTCGAGCACCTGTTCGGTGACCTCCATCAGCCTTGCGCGCGCGGCCGGATCGGTGGGGGCGATGCCATCCTTCAGGAACCGCTCGAACACCTCGTGCAGCACCGTGCCGCGCAGCGCGGCGCCGGGGTTGGGCGTCAGCGGGTCGAGACCGCGCAGCCGCAGCACGCGGCCCGCATAGATCGCGTAAGGGTCGCGGATCAGCGTGCGGATCGCCGTGACCGAGAGCCGGTCGGGCCGGGCCGCGACCGGCGGGCGCGGGCTCGGGCGCGGCGCGGGGGGCACGCGGGACTGCGGCGCCGAGAGCGCCGTCGCGCGCGCCAGCCAGTCGGCGCCCCGCGCGCGCATCTCGGCCAATGCCGCGCGCCCGCCCTGATCGGGCAGACCCTCAAGCAAGTTGGTCAGCCGGTTGATCCAGCGCGAGGGCACCGTTTCGCTGTCAGACGAGCGGGTCGAGCGGGTGATCCAGACCTCGCGCACCGCCACCGCCTGCTGGTAGTCATGCGCCGAAAGCCCGATGCGCCGCTCGGGCAGCAACAGCCCCGCCTGCGCCCGCATCTTGCGGTTGAGCCACGGATCGGCCGGCGGCGCTTCGGGCCAGGAGCCTTCGTTCATCGAGGCGAGGATGGTCAGATCCGCGCCCTGCACCCGCGCCTCGAGCGTGCCACGGATGAGCACCTGCGGGTGGCCGATATCGGGGTTGCGCACCTCGACCCGGCGCAGCACGCCGAGAAACAGCAAGCGGTAGTCGCGGATGCCCATCTCGCCCGCCGCCTCGGCATGTTCGGCCAGCCCCTCGCAGGCCTGCCGCGCCGCACGTCCCGCCACCTCGTCCCACAGCCCGCCGCTGCCCTCGGCCCCGGGACCGGAGGCGAGGCATTCGGCAAGCTTCAGGTGGCAGGAGAGATGCTCGGACAGCGGCTTGTCGCCCGCCTCGGGCACGAGGCTCAGCGCCTCGCAGAGCCAGTCGGCCCATTCAATTCGACCTGGTGTCTTACCAGCGGTTCTTATGGCCCATTCTTTAAGTAGATCGGCCTCAGGGTAGGCTGCCCCTTTTTTGCGTAGCTCAAGTTCAAGCTCTCTGGCACGTCTAAGATTCGGGCCCCGGTCGCGCCCCGAATGGCACAAGGGATGCTTCAGGAGCGACAAGATCGCCGCCGGGCCGGGCCGTTCGCCCATGATCTCGGACACCAGCCGCAGGAACCGCCCCGGCGGGGTCAGAGGCAGCGGCACGCCCGCGCTGTCATCGGCGACGAGATCCCAGCGGTCGAGCGCCGCCGCAACCTGCCGCGTCAGCATCCGGTCGGGCGTGACCAGCGCCACGGTCTTGCCCTCGTCCACGGCGGCGCGCATGCGCAGCGCGATGGTCTCGGCCTCCATCCGGGGCGAGGGCGCCTCCAAGAGCGTCAGCCCCTCGGTCGCGGGGCCGAGATCGCCAAGCTCCGGCCCTTCGTCGCGCCACTGGTCGGTGACGGGTGCCGGGCGCAGTGACAGCGACACCAGCCTGTTGCGCGCGGGCGAGGGGGCGGGCATGTCGTGCCACAGCCGCAGGTCGGCCGCCTCCATGTCGAGCATCCGCAGAATGCGGCGAAACCGGAACTGCGGGTGGTCCTCAGCGGCGAGCGCCTCGTCGAGGCGCTCCCACACGTCCTGGGGCTGGTCCATGTCGACGCCGGGCAGCACCACCGCGCCCTTCTCCTGTCGCGCCACGGCCTGCAAGAGCAGCGCCGTCGCCCCGCGCGAGCCGGTGGAGCCCGCGACGATCACCGGATCGGCGGGCGGCGCCTTGGCCCATGTCGCGATCAGCCGCTCCACCGCCATGCGCTGCCGCGCCTCCCGGTCGGGGGCGGCGTCAGGGCCGAACCAGATGTTGACGATGTTGAGGAATTGCAGCGAGCGGGCCCAATGCCCTGAGAGGTCGGTCACGTCGAGACCGGCAATGTTGTCGGGCGACACCCCCTCGCCCTGCATCTCGTCCATCAGCCCGGCGAGGCTGTCGGAGAGGTCGTAGAGCGCCGCGCGCGGCGCAAGGTCGGGCTGCGCTTCGATCAGCCGGGAGACGAGCTGCGTCAGCTCCAGCCTGCGACGCAGGGGGGCGACGGGCAGCGGCAGTTCCGGCCCCAGCGGATCGAGGGCCAGATCGGTGATCAGCCGCAGCCGCGGCAGCAGCGTCGCCGGGCCTTGATCGAAAATGTCGCGCACCCGGCGGCGCATCCGGTTGGTGCCGAGATAGACGGTGACGCGGGCCATCGCCTCGGGGCCCTCGTCGCCAAAGCGCGCGCGCAGCCCCGCCACCAGCCCTTCGGCGAAATCGACGCCGCAGGGCAGGGCGTAGAGATGGGCGGGGCCTACATCCGAGAAGGGGCCAGTATCCGAGAAAAGTGTGGCGGCGGGAAAGCTCTCAGTAGACATCATCGCCCTGCAGCATGGATTCGGCGATCGGGATGCAGTCGGGGCGGCCGACATCGCACCAATGCCCGTCATGGACGACGCCATAGAGCCGCCCGCGCGCCGCGATCTCGTTCCATAGCAGGTTCAGCGAGAACGCCTCCTCGGGGATCGCGTCGAGCCCGTCGGGCAGGATGATCTGCGCCCCCGAATAGACATGTCCCGGCCCGCGGGAGAGCCGCCCTTCGGCATCGACGAGGAAATCGCCCGGACCGGTATGACCCATCGCGTTCTCGCGCGGGAGCAGCAGCAGCAGCGCCTCCATGCGAGACGGGTCCCAAGCGCGCTTCAGCGCAGTGAGCGGGTTCGGCCCGGACCAGATCGCGTCCGAATTCAGCGTATAGACCGGACCGGGCCCGAGCAGAGGGCGCGCCTTGCGCAGGCCGCCGCCGGTCTCCAGCAGCTTGTCGGTCTCGTCCGACAGGATCACGTCGCGGCCCGCGAGGTGATCGCGCAGCACCTCGCCCCGGTGGTGCAGGTTGACGACGCGGCGCAGCGGCATCAGCGGCGCGGTGAGATCGAGCGCGTGGTCGATCAGGGGCCGTCCGCCGACCTCGACCATGGGCTTTGGGCGCTGGGCAGTGAGCGGCCCCATGCGGCGACCGAGGCCGGCGGCAAAGATCATGATGGCGCTGGGCGTCCCTTGGGGGGTCATGCGGCGGTCTCCTCGGGGGCGGGGATGGCAGCGGCGCAGGCGACGACGCCGGACAGCGCCGGGTGGCCCAGATCGGCGCGGATCTGGTTCCAGACGCGGGGCATCAGTGCCAGATAGCGGGTTTTTCCGTCGCGTCGGGCAAGGCGGGCAAAGATGCCGAGGATGCGCAGGTTGCGCTGCAACCCCAGCACGGCGCAGGCGGCGGCGACCTGCTTCGCATCGCGGCCCGTGGCGCTGGCGAAACGGGCGATCATCGCGGCGCGCAGATCCTCCGACACGTCGCGGCGCGCGTCGCGCAGCAAGGAGACGAGATCGTATTCCGGCGGCGCGCGCAGCGCGTCCTGAAAATCGAGCAGGCCGATCCGGTCGGTGCTCGCGCGCTCGGGCCGCCAGATCAGGTTCTCGGCATGATAGTCTCGGAGCGCCAGCACCGACGCCTCGGGCGCGTGCCGCTCCAGCGCGTCGCGCAGAGCCGATTGCAGCGGGTCGAGGTCGAGGCCGGGCGCGTACCACTCGCCCAGCGGCGCGATCATCTCGGCGCCGACCCCCGGGGTGAGCGCCGAGAGACCGGCGGGCGCCGCCGCCGATTGCAGCCGGGCCAGAACGTCGATCGCGGTTTCGTAGGGGGCGGTATCACCCGAATGCGCTTCGGCCCATTGCGCGACCTGCACGGGGCCCAGATCCTCGATCACTGCGAGGCCCGCGTCACGGTCGAGCGCGTGGATCGCCGGGGCGCAGAGACCGAGGCCGCAAAGATGACGCGCCACGGCAACGAAGGCGTCGAGCGCCGCGAGCGTGTCGGTGGGGCAGATCATCAGAATCAGGCTCTCGCCCGACGGGGCCGTCAGCCGTTCGTAGCGCCGCGTCGAGGCATCGCCCGCCAGCGGCGCCCGGGCATGGGACCCGAACCCGTGCCGGGCGAGGAAGGCGTCGATCTCAGGCAAGGACCGGCTCCAGACGCGCGTGCCAGGCCTCGGGGCCGGACATGCTCAGCAGATGCCCGTCGGGCCGCGCCTCGAAGGCCAGCGACAGCGCCTCGGGCGGGGCCATGTCGCCCATGCGGTCGGGCCATTCGATCAGGCAGATGGCGCGGCCCATCGCCTCTTCGAGGCCCAGTTCGACAAGCTCGAACGGGTCCGACAGGCGGTAGAGATCGCAATGCCAGATCTCGGCGCCCGGCGCGTCATAGCTCTGCACGAGGGTGAAGGTGGGCGAGGGGACCTCTTCCTCGGGGTTGCCGGTGCGCGCGCGGATCAGGGCCCGCGCGAAAAAGCTCTTGCCCGCGCCGATCTGCCCCGAGAGCAACAGCGTGTCGCCTGCCCGCAGATGCGGCGCCAGGGCACGCGCCAGCGCGAGGCTGTGCGATTCGTCGGGAAGGAGGATCGGACCGGCAAGGAGGCTCATGGCCGCAACCTAGGCGCTGGGCCGTGTGCTGCAAGCCGAAACGCCGGGTCAGCCCCTTTGCAGGCGGATCGGCTCCTTGCCGTCGCGCGGCTCTTCGCCGGTGGTCAGGGTCTGCGCCGAGAGGCGGGACCGGTCCGGCGTCTCGGGCGAGAAGCTGGTCATGGTCGTGCCGCCGGGCAGGGGGGTGAAGCGGCAACAAAGGCCGCGCCCGTCGGAAAGGCGAAGCCGGTCGGACCACTCGGCGCGTTCGCCGAAGGCGGTGACGAAATCGCGCAGCTCTCCCAGCACCGGGGTCGGGGCGATCATGTTCTGCCAGCGGACGATCTCGTCGAGCAGACCGGTTTCGGACAGGCCCGGGTCGGGCGCGCCCCACAGATCCTCGTAGGCGCCGTTGTGCAACAACCGGGTGCCGCTGGCCGAGAAGACGGCGATTGCCTCGGGCAGGGTGTCGAGCACGGCGCGGGCAGTTTCGATCTTGGCGCGGAAGTGCCGGGTAAGCGAGATCTCGGCGCTGATATCCTCGAACAGGAAGGCGACCGCGCCGTCGGGATGCGGCCGCCCGGTGACGCGGTAGGTCTGCCCGCCGGGGAGCGACCACGTCTCGCAATAGGTGCCGCGCGTGGCCTGCGCCTCGAGTGCGGCGACCTGTTCGCGCCAGCTGGCGTAATCCTTGGGCTCGGGCAGCATGCTGCGGTCGCGCAGACGGTCGAGCACGGTCTGCACCTGCGGGCGCGAACTGAGAAAGGCCGTGGGCAGGCCGGTCAGGTCGTGGAATGCGGGATTGAACATCACGAGCTTGCGATCACGGTCGAAGATGGCAAGGCCGATGGCGAGCTGCGCGAAGGTCTTGGTCAGGGTCTGGATGAACTTGCGACGGGTCTGCTCAGCTTCGACGATTCCGGTCACGTCGAGCGCGAAATGCACGCGTTCGGTGCCGCGCCGCAGACGGGTGATCTCGTACCAGCAGTGCCGCTCCTCGCCCGGCAGCAGCAGGCTGACCCGGCAGCATTCGGCCCCCGTGCCGAGCGGAGCGTAATCGGAGGTCTCGAACAGCTCGTCCGGGGGCCAGTCGGTGGCGGCTTCGGCCGGGCCGGACATCCGTTCCGCAAGGCGCATATAGGCCCGGTTGGCCCAGCTCAGCCGCCCGCCCTCGTCGAGCTTCCAGATCAGCTGCGGCGCGTCCTCACCGATGCAGCGCAGCGTCTCAAGCTCGTCCTGCAGGGCCGCGAAGGCTATGGGATCGACCGGCGCGTCCCCTGTCCCTTCGGAATCGAGGGTCAGGCGCAGCAGACCGTTCCAGTGCTCGACCTCAATCTGGCCGAAACCGCCATTCGCCCTGAGCCGGAAGCTGCCATCGCCCTGGACCGTCTCCAGCCGGGCGACCAGCCCCGGAAATCGGTGTTCTAGCAGGTCGCACAACAAGGCGCGCTCGGTACCCGATCCTTCGAGACGGTCGAGCAGGCGCCGCGCCGGGAGGCTGGCATCGACGAGACACTCGCCGTCGAACAGGAACACGCTGCGCGCCGCGCGGGGCGAGGCCCGCCGCCCCCAATCCATGTGCGTCACCCAAGACAGCAGGATCACGATCGCCGTCGCCGAAACGGTCGATACGATGACGACGACCAGCAAGGGGGCAACGGGGCTCAAAGGCATCTCCACACGCAACTGTGACGGGTGTTCGGCCAGACTGCGCAGGAAACATTAATCAGGCGTTAATCGCCGCTCATCGGCAGAACCGGTCTCGGTCAGGGCAGGAAATACGGATTCGGCGCGCCGATTGCAGGCTGCGCCTCGATCGTGTCGCGGGGCCATGCGACCATGACGATGGCGCCGCCCGCGGCCGCGCCGCTGGCGCGCAGCCGCTCGCCGCCATTGGCGAAGCTGAGCCGCGCGCCCGAGCGCTCCAGCAGCGTCTTGGCGATGAACAGCCCCAGCCCCATGCCCTCGTAGCCCGGCCTGCGCCGCGAGCGCATGAACGGATCGCCGATGCGGTCGATCAGGCCGGGCGGAAAGCCCGGCCCGTCATCCTCGATCGTCACCATCACGCTGTCGCGGGTCCATGACAGGTCGATCTCGACCCGCTCCCCGGCGAAATCGACAGCGTTCTGGATCAGGTTGCGCAGCCCGTGCACGATCTCGGGGCGGCGATGGATCACCGGCTGCGCCTCGGCGCTCCCGGTCGCCTCCGGCTCGGCCCCCACCGCGAAGACGACCTCGCGGCCGCGGGCCAGATGCGGCTCGGCGGCCTCGCGCACCACCGCCTCGAGCGGGGCCTGCCGCAGATGCGTGTCCTCCTTGCCGGCCCGTCCCATGGAGCGCAGGATGTCGCGGCATCGCATCGCCTCGGCCCGGATCAGCGCCGCGTCCTCGGCCCGCTCGGGCTGGTCCGAGAGATCGTCGGCCAGCTCGGCGGCGGTGAGGGTGATCGTGGCCAGCGGCGTGCCCAGCTCGTGCGCGGCGGCGGCGACGACGCCGCCCAGATCGGTGAGCTTCTGCTCGCGCGCCAGCGCCAGCTGCGTGGCCGCCAGCGCGTCGCCCATCGCCTGCCGCTCGAGTGTCACCCGCCGCACGTAGAGACCGATGAAGGTGATGCCGGTCGCCAGCGCCAGCCAGAAGCCGAAGCGCAGCAGCTCGGGCGAGGAAAGCGCGGTCATCTGCGGCGACAGGATCGGCAGGCTCCACAGCCACAGCACCGTCACCGACACCAGCGCCAGCCCACCGATCAGGAGCACGCCGGGCAGCCGCAGCATCGTGGCCGAGATCGTCACCGGGGCCAGCATCAGCAGCGCGAAGGGGTTGTCGAGCCCACCGGTGAGCCACAGGAGCACCGAAAGCTGGACGATGTCGAAGACCAGCATCGCGGTGGATTCGCCCTCGCTCAGCCGCCGCGTCGCCGGTAGCAGGAACGCCGCGAGCAGATTGGCGATGCCCGCCGCCCCGATGGTGATCGCCACAAGGCCGGTGGGAAAGATCAGCCCGTAGACCAGCGCCGCCACCAGCGCCGCGCCGGTCTGCCCCGCCACGGCGATCCAGCGCAGCAGGATCTGGGTCTTGAGCCGCACGCGGTTGCGCCGGCCTTGATCGCGCAGCATCGCCAGTTCGGTGTCGGGTAGGGGCAAGGCGCGGCTCCGGCTTGTGCGTCAATGAGGACCATTGATAGGCAGGGCCCGCGCCGCCATCAATGCGGCGGCCCGCCCCATGCCCCAGCGTATGGTCCGTCTCACAGGAGTTTTCATGCAGCGCCCCGTCGCCATCGCCGCCGCCGGCATCGTCGCCACCCTGATGGGCGGCGCGCTCATCGCCACGACGATCCTTGCCCCCTCGGACCGGCTCGCCGCCTGCCGCACCGGCAATGTCGCGGGGGGATTCAACCGTCTCGGTGGGCCCTTCACCCTGATCGACGGGGCGGGCCGCGAGGTCACCGACGCCGATGTCATCACTGAGCCGAGCCTGATCTATTTCGGCTATACCTCCTGCCCGGATGTCTGCCCGATCGACAACGCCCGCAACGCTGCCGCCGTCGACATCCTTGCCGAGGATCACGGCATCGACGCGCAGCCGGTGTTCATCACCGTCGATCCGGCGCGCGACACGCCCGAGGTGATGGGCGATTATGCGGCCAACATGCACCCCGAAATGGTCGGTCTGTCAGGCAGCGAGGCGCAGATCGCCGCGGCGGCCAAGGCCTATTCGACCTATTACGCCCGCGCCGACGAAGACCCCGATTATTACCTGATGAACCACCAGACGATGACCTATCTGGCGCTGCCGGGCCGGGGCACGGTCGAGTTCTTCGGCCGCGACGACGGCCCCGAGGAGGTGGCGCAGCGCACCGCCTGCCTCGTCGAGGCGGCGGATTGACCCGGCGCCATGCGAAGCTAGGTTTCGAGAACGCCCGGAAGGAGAGCTGTCCATGAACGCGGAGACCATCGATCTGGGCCCGGACCCGAGCCTGCTGCTCGTTGATGACGACGAGACCTTCCTCAAGCGTCTCGGCAAGGCGATGGAAAAGCGCGGCTTCGCGGTGACCATGGCCGGCACGGTCGAGGAAGGGCGGCGCATCGCGACGCAGTCTCCGCCCGCCTATGCGGTGGTCGATCTGCGGCTCGAGGACGGCAACGGGCTCGACGTGGTCGAGGCGCTGCGCGAGAGCCGCCCCGAGGCGCGCATCGTGGTGCTCACGGGCTATGGCGCCATCGCCACCGCCGTCGCGGCGGTCAAGATCGGTGCTACCGATTACCTGTCCAAGCCCGCCGACGCGACCGAGGTGACCAACGCGCTTCTGGCCCGCGGCGACGCGCTGCCGCCGCCGCCCGAAAACCCGATGAGCGCGGACCGGGTACGCTGGGAGCATATACAGCGGGTCTATGAGCTGTGCGACCGCAATGTCAGCGAGACGGCGCGCCGTTTGGGCATGCACCGCCGCACCTTGCAGCGCATTCTCGCCAAGCGCAGCCCGCGCTGAAAGATACCTGCCGGAAAAAGAAAAGGCGCGCCCGGGGGCGCGCCTTTTTCATGTGACCGCTTGTGCGGTGGTGCCGCTGAAGGGACTCGAACCCCCGACCCCATCATTACGAATGACGTGCTCTACCAGCTGAGCTACAGCGGCGCCCGGGCGCCTCTTAGCACCCGGGCGGCGGCGGGAAAAGGGCTATTTTCGTGCCGCCGTCACCGCCTCGGCCTCGGTCCTGTCCGAAGCCGTCACCGTTTCGGCACCGACGATCTCGGCCTCGTCAACCGACGAGGTCGCAGCTGCGGGCGAGGCGCTCTCGCGGGCGGGGAGGGGCGAGGCGGTGGCCGCGCCTTCGCGTACTGCCGGCACGGGGGCATCGGTCCGGCCGGCGCTGCCCCCGACGATCAGCGGCAGCATCTCGGTGCCGCGCGGCAGGGGCGTGCCACTCTCGGCCGGACGGGTCCAGGCCAGCGTGTCGAAGGCGTGGCAGTTGGAGCAGACCGGCTCCCAATGTGAATGCACGTTATGACAGTTCTCGCAGACCCATTGCGGGCCGCGCGGCGCGGTCAGCGCCCGCGCCAGCCAGCCACGCACCACCGCGTCGTCGGCGCCGCGACCCCGCTCGATCGCGGCCATCAGGGTAAGCACGCGCGCGGTCGGGTCGGTCTCCACCAGATCGCCCAAGGCGCGGCGCGCCTCGTTGAACTGCTCGGCCGCGATCAGAAGCTCGGCCTCGAGCATCCGGGTCTCGGGGTGGTCGGGGCGCGCCTTGACCAGCACCGAAAACCGCTTGAGCCGGGCCTGCGCGTCCTCTTCGGGCGCGATCTCGGCAAAGACCTGCGCGAGGTCGGGATGCGGCTCGGCCTCCCACGCCTTGCGAACCACGCGGGTGGCATAGCGGGTATTGCCGACGGCGAGGTAGCTGCGCGCGGCCATGACGGCGGCGGGGATCAGGTCGGGCGAGAGCCGGTTGGCCTCGATCGCCTTCTCGCGCATTTCGATGCTTGCGGTCTCGTCGATCACGTCGCGCGCCTCGGAGAGTGCGAGCACCGCGTCGCGCCGCTTGGCGACGTTGCGCGGCAGGCTGCCTGAGCGGCGCTTGGCATCGAGCGTGGCGCGCGCGCCGGACCAGTCATGTGCCTCGGCCTGCAGGCGAAGCAGGGTGTCCTGCGTCTCCACATGGCGCGGCTTCAGCTCGAAAGCCTTCCGCGCGAGCTTCATCGCGGTGTCGGTGTCGCCATCGGCCAGACGCTGGCGCATCAGGCCGCGGATGCCGACAAAACGGGTGCGGTCGATCTGCACCAGCTCGCGGTAGGCGCCTTCGGCGGTCTTGCGGTCGCCCGTCAGTTCGGCGCCCTGTGCCACGAGGATCGAGGTGATCTCGGGGCGGCGCAGGTAGCGCTGGGCGCGGCGGCCCTTGGCCATCGCCGTCTCGCCTTCGCCGGAGGCCAGCGCGATCATGCCGTCGGCCAGCGCCTTGTAGCCCTTGCGCTCGCGCGAGCGCGAGAACCAGCGGCTGACGGCGGTGTCGTCGCCGTTGATGAAGTGCACCAGCGCCAGCAGGAAGCCGAGCGCCTTGAACAGGAGCCAGCCGAGAAGGGCGAGGAGCGCGATGGCCAGCACCAGCTGGAGCGGCCCGAGGGTGACCTCGTAGCCCGCCATGGCGATCTCGGCCCCGCCGGTCACGTCGGTGAGCCGCGCGGCACCCCAGGTGAGGCCGGCAACGACGGCGACGAAGACCAGGATCTTGATCAGGGACAGGAGCATGTGCGGCGCCTCAGTTCTCGGTCAGGGATTGCGACAGGGTATCGGCGGCGGCGAGCGCCTCGGCGCGGGTCCGGGCCGGGACGAGCCAGTCGGCCAAGGGCTCGCGCACCGGCTCGGGCAGGGCCTCGATCTCGGCCAGGGCTTCGGTCAGGCGGCCATCGCGCAGCGCGGCCTCGGCGCGCGACAGCACGGCGTCCGTGGTCGCGCCATCGCCGGGGGCGGTGGAGCGCAGCTGCAGCGTGTCGCGGAAGAACCCCGCGACGCGGCCGCCTTCCTCGCCCGACAGCCCCTCGCGCCGCGCAGTGGCGAGCGCCAGCCTCGCGGGCTCGGGAAAGCTCTCGATCAACTCGGCGCGGCTCGCCACGCCCTCGGCGGCGGGGGCCACGAGAGGATCGGGGATCCCGGCGGGAGAGGTGGCCTGCAGCTCTTCGAGCAGGGCGGCATAGGGCTCGCCCGTCTCCAGCGCCGCCTCGATCTCGGCCAGCGTGGCGCGGGCGCGGGCGCGGGCGGCGACGGCGGCGGCCTCGGCCTCGATCTGCTCGGCGGTGCGCTCGGCGGCAGAGACCTCCTGCGCGGCCTGCTCGGCCATGCCGGCGATCTCCTGCGCCTGTGTCTCGAGATCGGCGCGCAGCGCGTCGACCTCGGCCTGCCAGCGAGCGACGGCCTCGCGCGCCAGCGTGCCGTCGGGCCCGGCGCTGTTCTCGGCCTCGACGAGGCGGGCGTCGAGCGCGTCGATCCGGCCCGCCATGTCGGCCAGCCCGGTTTCGGTGCTGCCAAGGCGCGCGTCGAGCGCGCTCAGGCTCGCCTCGGTTTCGCCGCGCAGCCCATCGAGACCGTCGGCGAGCGATGCGACCTCCCGCTCAAAGCTGCCGAGCCTCGTATCGAAATCATCCGCGCGCGAACTGCGGTCGAGCCAGAGCCAACCCGCGCCGAGGCCCAGCGCCGCGGCGATCAGACCGCCGAGCAGGCCTGCGCCGAAGCCGGAGGCCTTGCTCGGGGCGTTGTGCGGGTCCTGAAACCGGGCACTGCTGCGTGGGGGCGTGGAGCGGGTCGAAGACGTGTCGTCACCCGAGCGGCCTTCGACGGCATCCGGCTTGGCAGCATCCTTGGGGCCGGACGTGGAGGAGGCCGGTTCGGTTGGAGCCGTCGCGGCGCCATCGGTTTCCTCGCCAAGGCGCGGGCTGCGCTTGACCGCAGGCATCGCCCCGGCGGCGCTCGTGGCCGGAGTGGCCGGAGTGGCCGGAGTGGCCGGAGTGGCCGGAGTGGCCGGAGTGGCCGGAGCAATCGTCTTGCCCGGGGTTCCGGTGGTGCCGAGATCAACCGCAGCGCTTGCGGCGCCGGGTGATGTGGCGGTCTTGGAGGGCGCGTCGGGGCCCGTGGCCTTCGTGGCGGCGGGGCCGGTATCGGCACTGGGCGATGGCTGCTGGCCGGTCGCCGAGGACCGCTTGTCGGTCTCGGAAGTCGGCTTGCCGGTGGTCTTGCCGGTGCTGTCATTCGCCCCGGCGCTGCCAGAGCGCCCTGGCGTATCCGTCCTCGCGCCAGCCGGCCTGCCCGGGGTGCCTGTCGTCTTTCGTGCCAAAACCCTGTCCCTTCCGTCCCCGAATGCGCCGGAATTTTCCATGCCGTCGCAGCATTTGCAGACCCTAGCCCGCCCCGTGCGTCGCCTCAAGCGCCGCTGCCACCGGATTGTGTCATGGAACCGAACGTCGCATGGGCCGCAAGGGTTGCGTCGATCATCGCGATCGCCTCGGGATGCGTGGCCCGCGTGACCACCCCTCCGAGCGGCGCAAGCGGACGCGCGGCGGCGGCGCTGATCGCCACGAGGGCCAGTGGCGCGGCCACAGGGGCGCATTCGGCGAGAAGGGCGGCGCTGCGCGGCGAGAACACAGGCGCCACCACCGGCACCGCGCCGTCGAGCAGCGCGCGCGCCTCGGCGGAGAGCGGGCAGGCGGTCTGGGCATAGACCACCGCATCACCGCAGTCGCGCCCCGCCGCGCGCAGCCGCGCCGGGAGGTCGCCGCGCTGGTGATCGCCGCGCAGATGCAAAAGCGGCCCCTCCTCGGGGGCGGCGAGGATCGCGGCGAGGATCGTCTCGGCGGTGCCGCCCCCGGCGCGTGGCTCCAGCCCGACCGCCCGCGCGGCCTGCGCGGTGCGCGGCCCGACGCACCACGCGGGCAGGCCGGCATAGCCCATCCGCGCGGCCCCCAGCGCGCCGCGCTCGGAGGTCAGGATGAGGACGGCGGGGGGCGTCGCGGGACGGGGCGGCGTCATCTCGTCGATCCGTAGCAGGGGCGAGATCACGGCCCGCAGATGCCGCCCCGCCGCGACCTCCAATTCGGCCAGAAAGCGCCGCGCCGCCGTCTCGGGCCGGGTCAGCAGCAGGATCGGATCGGTCATCTTGCTCCCCTTTCGGCCCGGTCCGGCGCCGGCACGCGCCCGGCTCGACCCGTTACCGTGCCCGTTCTCGTGGCCGCGTGCGGCTCAGCGGATGGCCCCGCGCGGCATTGTTCAGATCGAACCGGGATGGTAGCTGCGGTGGGCGCGGGCGCAAGCGGGGCGGACATGGCCACACTTACCATTCTCGGCATCGAATCGAGCTGCGACGACAGCGCGGCGGCGGTGGTGCGTCGGACGGAAGGGCGGGCCACGGTCCTGTCCTCGGTGGTGCGCGGCCAGACGGCGCTGCATGCGCAGTTCGGCGGCGTCGTGCCGGAGATCGCGGCGCGCGCGCATGCCGAGGTGCTCGATCACTGCGTCGAGGCGGCGCTGGGCGAGGCGGGGCTGGCACTGTCCGATCTCGACGGAATCGCGGTGACCGCCGGGCCGGGCCTGATCGGCGGCGTGCTGTCGGGCGTCATGCTGGCCAAGGGGCTGTCGGCGGCCACGGGCCTGCCCTTGATCGGGGTGAACCACCTTGCGGGCCACGCGCTGACGCCGAGGCTGACCGATGGCTTCTGCTTTCCCTACCTGATGCTGCTGGTCTCCGGCGGGCATTGCCAGTTTCTCGTGGTCGAGGGAGAGGACCGGTTCCGGCGTTTGGGCGGCACCATCGACGACGCGCCGGGCGAGGCCTTCGACAAGACCGCGCGGCTCTTGGGCCTGCCACAACCCGGCGGCCCGGCGGTCGAGATCGAGGCGCGGCAGGGCGACGCGGGCCGCATCGCGCTGCCGCGCCCGCTTCTCGACCGGCCCGGCTGCGACATGTCGTTCTCGGGTCTGAAGACGGCCCTGCTCAGGGCGCGCGACGTCGAAATGGCCGCGGCGGGTGGTCTGACGCGGGCCGCGCGCGCCGATCTCGCTGCGGCGTTCCAGAAGGCGGTGGTCGAGATCCTGCGTGAAAAGACCCGGCGGGCGCTGGCGCTCTATCTCGAGATGTCGCCCGACCGCCCGGCCTTTGCCGTGGCGGGGGGGGTGGCGGCGAACGGGCCGATCCGCGCCGCGCTCACGGCGCTTTGCGCCGAGGCGGGGGTCGAGTTCGCGGCGCCGCCGCTGGCCTTGTGCACCGACAACGCGGCGATGATCGCCCATGCGGGTCTGGCGCGGCTGGCGGCGGGCGAGGCGGACGGGCTGGACCTGTCGGCGCGGCCGCGCTGGCCTCTCGACGGAGAGGCGGCGCCGATGATCGGTTCGGGACGCAAGGGGGCCAAGGCATGAGGATCGGAGTTGCAGGTGCGGGGGCCTTTGGCGCGGCCCTCGCCGTGACGCTGGCGCAGGCGGGGCGCGACGTGACCCTCTGGGCGCGAGATACGGGCGCGGTGGAGCGGATGCGCGCCGCCCGGCGGGCCGAGCGGCTGCCTGAGATCGACCTTCCGGCGCGGATCGACCCGGTGTCGGATCTCGCCGCCTTGTTCGATTGCGACACGATCCTGCTGGCACTGCCCGCGCAGGCCACGCGCGGTTTCGTGACCGCCCATCGCGACGCGCTTTCGGGCAAGGTGCTCGTCGCCTGCGCCAAGGGCATCGATCTCACCAGCCTCACCGGCCAGACGGCGATCATCGCCCATGCCGTGCCATCGGCCACGCCCGCCCTGCTGACGGGTCCGAGCTTTGCCGCCGACATCGCGCGGGCCCTGCCGACGGCGCTGACGCTGGCCTGTGCCGACGAGGCCTGTGGTGCCGCGCTGCAGGCCGCGCTCTCGACCCCGACGCTCAGGCTCTATCGCACGGCGGACGTGATCGGCGCGGAGTTGGGCGGCGCGCTCAAGAACGTCATCGCCATCGCCTGCGGCGCCTGCATCGGCGCGGGTTTGGGCGACAGCGCCCGCGCCGCCCTGATGACCCGCGGCTTTGCCGAGATGCAGCGCCTCGCCGCGAGCTTGGGCGCGCGGCCCGACACCCTGATGGGCCTGTCGGGCTTCGGCGATCTGGTGCTGACCTGCTCGTCCGAGCTGTCGCGCAACTACCGCTATGGTCTCGCGCTGGGCCGGGGCGAGAGCTTCGACAGCCACACCACGGTCGAGGGCGCGGCCACGGCGCGCGCCGTCACCGATCTTGCCGCCGGGCGCGGGCTCGACTTGCCGATCTCGGCGGTCACCGCGCGCATGGTCGCAGGCGACCTCACACCGCTTCAGGCGCTCGACGCGCTGATCAACAGACCCCTCAAGGAGGAACGAGAATGAGCTTTGCCCTGATCACCCGCGACAAGCCCGACGCGCTGCAGATCCGCAAGGAGACCCGCGAGGCGCATCTGGAATACATCGAAGCCACCGGCGTGGTGCTGATGGCGGGGCCGTTTCTGAGCGAGGGCGGCGAGATGGACGGCTCGCTCGTGATCCTCGACGTGGCCGACATGGCGGCGGCGCGCGACTGGGCCGAGAACGACCCCTATGCCCGCGCCGGCCTGTTCGACAGCGTCGAGATCCGCGCCTGGAAGAAGGTGATCGGTTAATGCGCTACTGGCTGTTCAAGTCCGAGCCGAACGTCTGGTCGTGGGACATGCAGGTGGCCAGGGGCGAGGCGGGAGAGGAGTGGGACGGGATCCGCAACTACCAGGCCCGCAACTTCATGCGCGAGATGGAGATCGGCGATCGCGGCTTCTTCTATCATTCGAACATCGGCAAGGCGGCGGTGGGCGTGGTCGAGGTCTGCGCCACGATCCATCCCGACAGCAAGGCGGGTGATCCGCGCTGGGAATGCGTCGACATCCGCGCGCTCTACAAGCTCGGGCGCGAGGTGAGCCTCGACGAGATCAAGTCCGAGCCGCGGCTGTCGCAGATGGTGCTGGTCAACAATTCGCGCCTGTCGGTGCAGCCGGTTTCGGAGGATGAGTGGCGCGTGATCCACGAACTGGCGGGAACTCTGGCCGAGGCGTAGCGCGAAAGCGCCATCCGGGCCATGCTGGTCGAAACACCGGAGGGTCCACGGATGGCGATACTCTCGATCCTGCTCGCGGCGCTCGCGTCCTTCGCGCTGGGTGCGGCGTGGTACATGATGCTGGCCCAGCCATGGATGGCGGCCTCGGGCGTGGCCATGGGCGCGGATGGCAAGCCTCGGAATTCGGACGCGCCGCTGCCCTACCTCGTGTCCTTCGTGGCGATGCTGATCGTCGCGGCGACGATGCGCTACGGCTTCGGCCTCGCGGGGATCGACAGCGCGGCGGGGGGCTTCTTCGGCGGTGTGGCGATCGGCGCTCTGTTCATCGCGCCGTGGATCACGCTCAACACCGGCTATGCGAACCGGCCCTGGTCTCTCGCGGTGATCGACGGCGGCTACGCGACGCTGGGCTGCGCCGCGATGGGGCTGGTGCTCGGGCTGTTCTGAGGGGTTTCGGGGGGGCGACCATCCATGCCAGCACCCCCCGGTTTCCCCCGCGGACTCCCACCCGGCGGAACCTCGAAACTCTGGGGTCTGGCCATCCTGGCCGACGAAAGGAGCGGTAGGCCGTTCATCGATTCGAGGCAACACATGCTTGTGGAGAACTCGTCTCAGATCGCTCGCAATCCGTTAAGATCTTGCCGCTTTCGCGTCTTCGGCGCTCAGTAGCGGTAGTGCTCGGGCTTGAACGGCCCTTCCACCGGGACGCCGATATATTCGGCCTGTTCGCGGCGTAGTTCGGTGAGCCTTGCGCCCACCCGCTCCAGATGCAGCCGTGCCACCTTCTCGTCGAGCGCCTTGGGCAGGACGAACACGCCCGGACGATACGCGTCCCCCCGAGTCCAGAGCTCGATCTGCGCCAGCACCTGATTGGTGAAGGAGGCCGACATTACGAAGGAGGGGTGCCCCGTGGCGTTGCCGAGGTTCAGAAGTCGGCCCTCGGAGAGCAGGATGATCGAATTGCCCGAAGGCATCTCGATCAGGTCCACCTGGTCCTTGATGTTGGTCCATTTGTGGTTGCGCAGGCTCGCCACCTCGATCTCGTTGTCGAAATGGCCGATATTGCCGACGATGGCCATGTTCTTCATCTCGCGCATATGCTCGATGCGGATCACGTCGCGGTTGCCGGTGGTGGTGACGAAGATGTCGGCGGTCGCCACCTCCTCCTCCAGAAGCGTCACCTCATAGCCATCCATCGCCGCCTGCAGCGCGCAGATCGGATCGACCTCCGTGACCTTCACCCGCGCGCCCGCGCCGCGCAAGCTCGCCGCCGAGCCCTTGCCTACATCGCCATAGCCGCAGACCACCGCGACCTTGCCGGCCATCATCGTGTCGGTGGCGCGGCGGATGCCGTCGACGAGGCTCTCGCGGCAGCCATACTTGTTGTCGAATTTGGACTTGGTCACCGAATCGTTCACGTTGATCGCCACGAACGGCAAGAGACCCTTTCCGTGCAGCTCGTAGAGCCTGTGCACGCCGGTCGTCGTCTCCTCGGAGACGCCACGGATCGCGTCGCGCTGACGGGTGAACCAGCCGGGGCTTCGGGTCAGCCGCTCGCGGATCTGGCCGAACAGGCAGACCTCCTCGTCGGAGCGCGGCAGGTCGAGAAGCCCGGTCTCGCCCGCCTCGACCCGCGCGCCCAAGAGGATGTACATCGTGGCGTCGCCGCCATCGTCGAGGATCAGGTTCGCGCCCTCGTCGAAATCGAAGATGCGGTCGGTATAGGCCCAGTACTCGGCGAGGCTCTCGCCCTTCACGGCGAAGACCGGCGTGCCGCCCGCCGCGATGGCCGCCGCCGCGTGGTCCTGCGTCGAAAAGATGTTGCACGAGGCCCAGCGCAGCTCGGCTCCCAGCGCGCGCAGCGTTTCGATCAGCACCGCGGTCTGGATCGTCATGTGCAGCGAGCCCGCGATCCGCGCGCCCCTGAGCGGTTGGCTCGGCCCGTATTCCGTGCGCAGCGCCATCAGCCCCGGCATCTCGGTCTCGGCGATCGCGATCTCCTTGCGGCCCCAATCGGCCAGCGAGATGTCCTTGACGACATGGTCCGGAGCCATGGGGGCCTCCTTGCGCGAAGAAAAGAGAGCGTGCCTCAGGCGTAACACCCACGAGCCCGATCTGGCAATCGCGGCGAGATTGAAGCAAGGACGCGCCGCGTGGTAGCGCATCCCGATCATCGAGCCATCCCAAGGAGCGTGCGGATGCGTGTGAGCGTCGAAAGCGACAGGCCGGCCCGGCACCGCCACGCGGTGGTGTTCTGCTGTGACGACAACTACCTGCCCTATGCCGCCTTCGCGGCCGCACAGCTCGCGGCGCTCGCCCCAGAGCGGGATTTCGACATCGTCATCTGCGCCGACACCCCACTCGATCTGCCCGCGACGCTCGATCTGCGGCGTTGCGCAATCGATGCGGGCGGCATGTTCGACGGCTTCGGCCTCGACGCGCGGCGCACCGTTTCGACCTATCTGCGGCTCGCGGTACCCGAGGCGCTGGCGCCCGATTATGACCGCATCCTCTATCTCGACAGTGACATCTTCCTGCGTGGCGGCGATTTCGGCGCGCTCTTGCGCGTGAACCTTCACGGCCGCCCGGCGGCGGCGGTGCGTGACAACCAGCAATGGCGCAGCCCCGGCCGCCATCCGGCCGATCTCAGGGCGCTGGGCCTGTCGAACGGGGCCTATTTCAACGCGGGCGTGATGCTGATCGACGTGAAGGCCTGGCGCGAAAGCGGGATGCTGGACCGCGCCTTGAGCTTTGGCGCGCGGCATGCCGGGCGGATGCAGCACAAGGATCAGACCCTGCTCAACGCCGTGCTGCAGGGGAGCTGGGCCGAAATGTCCCCGGTGTGGAACTGGCAGTACACGCGCGCCTCACGGCTGTTCGAGGCGATGCTCGAGACGCATGTGGTGCATTTCATAGGTCCCGCGAAGCCTTGGGCCGATCCGCAGCACCGGCTGCCGCCGCGGTTCGCCGCCGCGCTGGCGGAGTTCATGGAGCGACATTTTCCCAACCGGACGGCTCCCGTACCGGGGGCCGGGCCGATGGCGGTGCCGGGCGCGGCGCGCGCCCTCGCCTGGGCGCATTTTCGCGGCGCGGGGCGCACCGAGCGCTATTTCGCGCGCTTTGCGAACGACCTTACGGTGCTGACATGAGCCGCGCGCCGCGGGCGTGGCAGCGGATGCTCTCGGGGCGCAGGCTCGACCTGCTGGACCCGACGCCGATGGATGTGGAAATCTCGGACATCGCGCATGGGCTGGCCTTCGTGGCGCGCTGGAACGGGCAGACGCGGGGCGATTTCGCCTATTCGGTGGCCGAACATTCGCTTCTGGTCGAGGAGATCTTCGCATATTGCCACCCCGGCGCGCCTGCGGGCGAGCGGTTGGCGGCGCTGTTGCACGACGCGCCCGAATACGTGATCGGCGACATGATCTCGCCGGTGAAGGCGGCGGTGGGGCCGGGATATGCCGCGCTCGACGCACGGCTGACGGCGGCGATCCACCTGCGCTTCGGCCTGCCTGCGGTGCTGCCCGCCGAGCTGAAGCGCCGGATCAAGCGCGCCGACAAGGTTTCGGCCTGGCTCGAGGCCGTGCGCATCGCGGGGTTCTCCGAGGCCGAGGCCGACCGCCTGTTCGGACGGCTCGACCGCGATCTCGCCGCGCGCTTCGAAATCCGGCTCAGGCCGCCGCGCGAAACGCGAGAGGCGTTCGTCACGCGCCACGAGAGCCTGATCTCGGGCCTTTAGGATTACTTCGCGAAGGGCGCCTCGGACCCCCAGAGCGCCTTCACCGTCGCGTCGCGGCCGCAGCCCTCGCGGTAGCGCTTGTAGGCCTCGGATTTCGGCACGAAGAGCCCGACCGAGGAGACGGCGAGGCGCTCGGCGCTCTTGTAGTAGTCCTGATGATAGGCGTCGGCGGGGTAGAAGGAGGCATCGCCGAGGATCGGCGTGACGATCTCGCGGCCCAACGCGTCGCGCGCGGCCTGCTTGGCGGCCTCGGCGGCGAGCTTGTCCTGCGCGTCCGCGAAGATCGCGGTACGGTAGGAGGGGCCGCGGTCGCAGAACTGTCCGCCCGCATCGGTCGGATCGATCGAGCGGAAGAACAAGTCATAGAGCCGGCGCGCGTCGATCCTGCTCGGATCATAGGTGATCTCGACCGCCTCGTAATGCCCGGTGCCGCCGCCCGTGACCTCTTCGTAGGTCGGGTTCGACGTGTCGCCGCCGGCAAAGCCCGAAACCGCCTCGATCACCCCGTCGACCTTCTCGAAATCGGCTTCGACGCACCAGAAACAGCCGCCCGCCACGGTGATGGTCTGGGTGGACTGCGCCTGCGCCATCGGGGCCATGAGCGCCAGCGCGGCGGCGAGAACGGGGAATGTGCGGATCATGTCGTCTCCATCGCGAACAGGCCGGAATGGTGACGCATCCGTCGATCACGGCCCAGACAAGGCTGCGTGACCGGGGCGGACCGGTCGGGTCCACTTTACACTCGAAATACTCAAATCCCGAGCAGGGGACGGGCGCCGCGCCCGAAGGCCCGGCGCCGCCGCTTCACTTCACCCGGCGATTGCGCGCCGCAAGGAGCTTGAGGCGCAGTGCGTTGAGCTGGATGAAGCCCTTGGCGTCGACCTGATCATAGGCGCCGGCGTCCTCCTCGAAGGTGACATGCGCCTCGGAATAGAGGCTGTGATTGGACCAGCGGGCGATGGTGCGGGCCGAGCCCTTGTAGAGCTTTACCCGCACGGTGCCGGTGACGTGCTCCTGGCTCTTGTCGATCAGCGCCTGCAGCATCTCGCGCTCGGGGCTGAACCAGAAGCCGTTGTAGATCAGCTCGGCATAGCGTGGCATGATCGAATCCTTGAGATGACCCGCGCCGCTATCGAGCGTGATCTGCTCGATGCCGCGATGCGCCTCAAGCAGCACCGTGCCGCCGGGCGTCTCGTAGATGCCGCGAGACTTCATGCCCACGAAGCGGTTCTCGACCAGATCGAGGCGGCCCACACCATGCTTGCCGCCCAGCTCGTTGAGACGGGTGAGGATCGTGGCCGGGCTCATCGCCTCGCCGTTGATCGACACCGCATCGCCCTTCTCAAAGCCGATCTCGATGATCTCGGGCTCGTTCGGGGCCTCCTCGGGGGCGACGGTGCGCTGGTAGACGTATTCGGGCGCCTCGTCGGCCGGATCTTCGAGCACCTTGCCCTCGGAGGAGGTGTGCAGAAGGTTGGCATCGACCGAGAAAGGTGCTTCGCCGCGCTTGTCCTTGGCGATCGGGATCTGGTTCTGTTCGGCGAATTCCAGAAGCTTGGTGCGCGAGGTCAGGTCCCATTCGCGCCACGGCGCGATCACCTTGATCTCGGGGTTGAGCGCATAAGCCGCCAGTTCGAAGCGGACCTGATCGTTGCCCTTGCCGGTGGCGCCATGGGCCACGGCGTCGGCGCCCTCGGCCTCGGCGATCTCGACCAGACGCTTGGAGATCAGCGGTCGGGCGATCGAGGTGCCGAGCAGGTAGAGCCCCTCGTAGAGCGCGTTGGCGCGGAACATCGGGAAGACGAAGTCGCGCACGAACTCCTCGCGCAGATCCTCGATGTGGATGCTCGTGGCGCCCATCATCTCGGCCTTCTTGCGCGCGGGCTCCAGCTCCTCGCCCTGACCGAGATCGGCGGTGAAGGTCACCACCTCGCAGCCATATTCGGTCTGCAGCCATTTCAGGATGATCGAGGTGTCGAGGCCGCCGGAATAGGCGAGGACGACCTTCTTCGGGGCGGGCTGGGCGGCCATGGGCATTCTCCGTATGGGCGTTCAGGGGCGTGCGTTAAAGGCTTTCGGCCGTTGGGGCAAGCGCGGGGCGCGGCACGCGCGCGCGGCCTTGGGCAAAGGCCCGCGCGAAGGCGCGGTCGCCCGCATTGCCGAGGCGGGGGGCCGCGTCGCGCATCGGCATCCACAGCGCGCGGTGCCCCGCCTCGGTGGGGGCGCCATGCGGGCGCACCGGGCGCGCCGCATAGATGTGACACAGCTTCTCGCCCCACATGTCGTAGTCGGGCATGAATACGAAACGCCGGAACGCGCCCATGCGGCGCGCCGCGGCGATGCGCCAGCCGGTCTCCTCGAACACCTCGCGATGCAGCGCCTGCAGGGTGCTTTCGCCCGGATCGACGCCGCCGCCGGGAAGCTGAATGTCGGAGGGGTCGTCCTCCTTGCAGGTCAGCAGCAGATCGCCGCCGCGTTCGAGAATCGCGTAGACCCCGACCCGCAGCCGGTATCTCTGGCCGCGCCGCACCTGTTCGCCATAGCGCCGGATCATCCCTTTTTGTCTCCCGACAAGCTTCCTATATGGTCGCGGTATGCCCATCCCCGACACGCAAGGAAACCCCATGAGCCTCGGCGCCCGCATTGCCTGGGACGACACCGTCCTGCCCTTCCAGCTCGACCAGTCCGACATCCGGGGCCGGGTCGCGCGTCTCGACGGCGTGCTCGACCGGGTGCTGGAGCAGCACGACTACCCCGCGCAGATCGAGGCGCTGGTGGCCGAGATGACCCTTCTCACCGCGTTGATCGGCCAGACCGTGAAGTTGCGCTGGAAGCTGTCGCTTCAGGTGCGCGGCGACGGGCCGGCGCGGCTGATCGCCACCGATTACTACGCCCCCACCGAGGAGGGCGCCCCGGCCCGTATCCGCGCCTGGGCCAGCTTCGACGAGAACCGTCTCGACGAAGGGGCCGAGCCCTCTTCGCTGATCGGCAAGGGCTATTTCGCGATCCTGATCGATCAGGGGCAGGGCATGGCGCCCTATCAGGGCATCACGCCGATCACCGGCGACACGCTGGCCTCCTGCGCCGAGACCTATTTCGCGCAGTCCGAGCAGCTGCCGACGCGGTTCTCGCTGACCTTCGGCAAATCCACCGAGCCAGGCCGCGGCGAAAGCTGGCGCGCTGGCGGCGTGATGCTGCAGAAGATGCCCAAGGCTTCGCCCTTCGCCGCGACCGCCGAGGGCGGCTCGGGCGAGGAGGGGCTTCTTGAGGCCGCCGACATCCTCGACGAGGACGAGGGCGAGAACTGGACCCGCGCCAACGTGCTGCTCGATACGGTGGATCAGCTCGAGCTGATCGGGCCGAGCGTGACACCGACGGACTTGCTGATCCGGCTGTTCCACGAGGAAGGGCCGCGGGTCTTCGAGGCGCAGCCGGTGCAGTTCGGCTGCACCTGCTCGGAAGAGAAGGTGCGCCAGAGCCTGTCGATCTACTCGGCCAAGGACATCGGACACATGACCACCGAAGAAGGCATCGTCACCGCCGATTGCCAGTTCTGCGGGGCGCATTACGAGTTCGCGCCCAACACGCTCGGGTTCGAGGCGACCGAAGGGCCGGATGCCAAGGCCAATGAGGCCGAGGCCGATGGACAGGCCGGTGAGCAGGCCGGTGGACGGGGCTGAACCCGACATCAAGGCGCGGCTCCTTCGGGCGCTGAGCCATCCGGGCGATCTGTCGTCGGATTACGACATCGACCCCCGTCTGCCGGTCCCCGAAGGTCGGGTGCTGCGGCAGGCGGGGGTGCTCGTGGCGGTGCATCTCGATGGCGGCGCGCCGCGTCTTCTGCTGACCAAGCGTTCGGCCCGGCTGCGCCATCACCCCGGCCAGATCGCCTTTCCGGGCGGCAAGGTCGAGCCGGTGGATGACGGCCCCGTGGGCGCCGCACTGCGCGAGGCGCATGAGGAGATCGGCCTGCTGCCGGAGCGGGTCGAGGTGCTGGGCACGCTTCCGGCGCACGAGACGGTGACGGGGTTCTCGGTGACGCCGGTGGTCGGGATCTTGCGCGGGGCCTTCGATCCGGTGCCGGAGGCGGGCGAAGTGGCCGAGGTATTTTCGGTTCCTCTGGCACATCTCGCCAATCCCTACCACTTTCGTATAGAGGGGCGGCGTTGGCAGGGGCGTCGGCGGCACTATTATGTGGTGCCGTGGGGTCCGTATTACATTTGGGGCGCCACGGCGCGCATGTTGCGCAGCTTGGCCGAGAGGATGACCCGGGAATGAGCGAGCGGATCGAGGCGGACTGGCTTGCGGGTGCGCCCGCGCGCGCCGTCACGCGGATGTTGGAGGAGGCGGGCCATCAGGCCTGGTTCGTGGGCGGCTGCGTGCGCAACGCCCTCTTGGGCGCGCCGGTTTCGGATCTCGATCTGACCACCGACGCCCGGCCCGAGCGGGTGATGGAGCTGGCGCGCGCGGCGGGCCTGAAACCCGTGCCCACCGGCATTGATCATGGCACCGTCACCGTCGTGGCCCGCGGCACCCCGATCGAGGTCACGACCTTTCGGCGTGATGTCGAGACCGACGGGCGGCGCGCCACGGTCGCCTATTCCGACGACATCGCCGAGGACGCGGCGCGGCGCGATTTCACGATGAACGCGCTTTATGCCGATGCGCGCGGCGAGGTGGTCGATCCGCTCGGCAGCGGTCTTGCCGATCTCGCCGCGCATCGTCTGCGCTTCATCGGCGAGGCCGAGGCACGCATCCGCGAGGATTACCTGCGCATCCTGCGGTTCTTTCGTTTCCACGCCTGGTACGGCGCCCCCGAGGGTGGCATCGACGCCGACGGCCTTGCCGCCTGCGCCGGTCTGGCCGAGGGGATCGAGGCGCTCTCGCGCGAGCGTGTCGGTGCCGAGATGCTCAAGCTCATGGCCGCGCCCGACCCGGCGCCCGCAGTCGCCTCGATGGCGATGTCGGGCGTGCTGATGCGGGTGCTTCCGGGCGGCGCGTCGGACCCGCTCTCGGTGCTGGTCCATGTCGAGGAGGAGGCGGGCCTCGCCCCCGATCCGATCCGTCGGCTGGCGCTCGTGGGGGGCGAGGAGGTGGCCGCGTGCCTGCGGCTGAGCCGGGCGCAGGAGGCCGGGCTTCAGGCGCTGCGCGACGCGATGGGGTCGGGCTGGGGGTCGGGAGAGCTTGGCTACAGGCTCGGCGCCGGGCGGGGTCTCGACGTGCTGGCCCTGAACGCGGCGCTGTCGGGGCGCGAGATTGACCCTGTTTCACGGGAAACCATGGAGGTGGGCGCACGGGCATCGTTGCCGGTCAAGGCGGCGGACCTGATGCCACGGATCACCGGCCCGGCACTGGGCGAGGCGCTGCGCGAGATCGAGGCGCGCTGGATCGCCTCGGGCTTTGCCTTGGGTCGCGACGCGCTTCTCTCTTAGGTTGCGCGGCTTGCCGCGTATGCGCGTTTTCCTTCGGGGCAAACCGGCTTATATGCTGCTGGCACGCATTCGAGACAATCCATGTTCCGTTTCTTTGAAACCCTCGTCGACCCGTATGGGGAGTACGAGCAGACCGACCGTCCGCCCTCCCGGCTCTGGCCGTTCCTGAAGGAATACGCGCGGCCCTTCGCGCGGATCTTCTGGGTCACCGGCGTTCTATCGGTCGTGGTGGCCGTGGTCGAAATCTGGCTCATCGCCTATATGGGCCGCCTCGTGGACCTTCTGGGCCAGGCCACACCCGAGACGGTTCTGGCCCGCCACGGGGCCGAACTCCTGCTCGTGGCGGCCTTCATCCTGATCCTGCGCCCGGCGTTTCAGGCCCTGCACGTGCTGCTGCTCAACAATGCGATCCTGCCCAATTTCGGCACCACCCTGCGCTGGCGCGCGCATCGCCACGTGCTGCGACAGTCGGTCGGCTGGTTCGAGAACGACTTTGCCGGCCGGATCGCCAACCGGATCATGCAGACGCCGCCCGCCGCCGGCGAGGTGGTGTTCCAGGTCTTCGACGCGATCACCTTCGCGCTGGCCTATGTCGTCGGCGCCGCCGTCCTCTTGGGCGAGGCGGACCCGATGCTGCTCTTGCCGCTGGTGATCTGGTTCGGGCTCTATGCGGCCTTGATGCGCTGGACCGTGAAGCGGATCGGCCCGGCCTCAGAGGCCTCCTCCGACGCACGCAGCGCCGTGACGGGCCGCGTCGTCGACACCTATACCAACATCCATTCGGTCAAGATGTTCGCGCATCACGACCGCGAACTCGAAGGCGCGAAATCGGTGATCGAGCAGGCTCGCGCCACCTTCCAACGCGAGATGCGGCTCTTCACGATCATGGACGTGTCGCTGTCGGTGCTCAACGGGCTCCTGATCGTCGGGGTGGTCGGATGGGGGCTCTATTTATGGATCTCCGGCTCCGCCAGCGTCGGCGTCGTGGCCGCCGCCACGGCCCTGTGCCTGCGGCTCAACGCGATGACCGGCTGGATCATGTGGGCGGTGACCAACTTCTTCCAGAATCTCGGCGTCATCGCCGAAGGCATGAAGACCATCGCCCAGCCGATCACCCTCACCGACGACGCCACGGCGCACCCGCTCACAGTAATGCGCGGCGAGATCGCGGCGCGCGACCTCGGCCATCGTTACGGCCAGAATGCGGGCGGCGTCGGGCCGCTCGACCTGACGATCCCGGCAGGGCAAAAGATCGGTCTCGTCGGCGCGTCGGGTGCGGGAAAATCGACCCTCGTGAAGCTGCTTTTGCGGTTCTACGACCCCGAAAGGGGCCGGATCGAGATCGACGGGCAGGACATCTCGGGCGTGACGCAGGACAGCCTGCGGCAGGCCATCGGCATGGTGCAGCAAGACAGCGCGCTGCTGCACCGCTCGGTGCGCGAGAACATCCTCTATGGCCGCCCCGACGCTACCGAGACCGAGATGATCGCCGCCGCGCGTCAGGCCGAGGCGCAGGACTTCATCCTCGATCTCGTCGATGGCGAGGGGCGCACGGGCTACGACGCGCAGGTGGGCGAGCGCGGCGTGAAGCTTTCGGGCGGGCAGCGGCAGCGCATCGCTTTGGCGCGCGTGATCCTCAAGGACGCGCCGATTCTCGTGCTCGACGAGGCGACCTCGGCGTTGGATTCGGAGGTCGAGGCGGCGATCCTCGGCACGCTCTACGAGATGATGGAGGGCAAGACCGTCATCGCCATCGCGCACCGGCTCTCGACCATCGCCCGGATGGATCGGGTGCTGGTGATGGAGGAGGGGCGCATCGTCGAGGACGGCACGCATGACGCGCTCTTGGAGCGGGGCGGCATCTATGCCCGGTTCTGGGAGCGACAGTCCGGCGGATTTCTCGGGATGGACGCCACGAAGGCCGCCGAATGAAGGACATCTCCAAGCTCATCGCCCCGTTCCGCCCCGCCAAGGGGCCGCCACCGGGCGCGCTCGTGCCGTTCCTGCGCTGGGCGCTTTCGGGCAGCTTCGCCGTCACCGGGGCAAGCGCGCTGGTCTCGGTCGCCGCAGGCGTGCTCGAGGTGCTCTCGGCACTGATCCTGGGCCGGGTGATCGACACCGCGCTTGCGGCCGAGCCGGGCGGGTTCTTCGCAGGCAACATGGGGCTGCTTCTGGGCGTCGCGGCCTTCTTCGTGATCCTGCGCCCCATCGTCATGGGGCTCTCGGGGCTGATGCAGAGCGTGGTGCTGTCGCCGTCGATCTACACCCTCGTGCTGTCGCGCCTGCACCGGCACACGCTGGGTCAGGCGGTGAGCTTCTTCGACAACGATTTCGCGGGCCGCATCGCGCAAAAACAGATGCAGGCGGCGCGGGCGACGACCGATCTCACGGTCGACACGATCCAGACCGTCTTCTTCGCGCTGGCCTCGCTCATCGGCTCGGCCTTCCTGCTTCTGACGATCGACACGCTGACCGCCGGGCTGCTGACGCTCTGGCTCGTGGGTTATGTCCTGCTGATCCGCGCCTACATGCCGAAGATCCGCGCCACCTCGACCGCCCGGGCGGCGGCACGCGCGATGGTGACGGGGCAGGTCGTCGACACGATCACCAACATCAAGACGGTGAAGCTCTTTGGCCATTCCGATCACGAGGACCGCGCCGCGATCGACGCGATGCACCAGTTCCGCGAGCGGTCGCTGGGCTTTGGCAAGGTGTCGGCGGGGTTCCGGTTCTGGCTCATGGCGCTGGCGGGCACGCTGCCGGTGATCGTCACCGGCGCGACGCTGGTGTTCTGGAGCCGTGGCGCCGCCTCGCCCGGCGACATCGCCGCCGCCGGCGCGATCTCGCTGCGCCTCGCGCAGATGACCGGCTGGGTCAGCTTCACGCTGATGACGATCTACTCGAATCTCGGCGAGATCGAGGACGCGATCCACACCTTGTCGCCCGCGCATGGGCTGACCGACCGCGACGGTGCGCGCGATCTAGCGGTGCGGCAGGGCGCGGTGCGTTTCGAAGGCGTGCGCTTTACCTATGGCGGCGGGGTCGGGGGGCTGCGCGGCATCGATCTCGACATCGCGCCGGGCGAAAAGATCGGCGTCGTCGGGGCCTCCGGCGCGGGCAAATCGACGCTCGTGGCGGCGCTTTTGCGGCTCTATGACGTGGAACAGGGTCGCATCACCATCGATGGGCAGGACATCTCGGGTGTGACGCAGGAAAGCCTGCGCCGACAGATTGGCATGGTCACGCAGGACACGGCGATGTTCAACCGCTCCGCCCGCGACAACATCCGCTACGGTCATCCGGACGCGTCGCAGCAGGCGGTCGAGACGGCGGCCTCGCGCGCCGAGGCGCATGGCTTCATCGCCGATCTCGCGGACCTCAAGGGGCGGCGCGGCTACGACGCGCATCTGGGCGAACGCGGCGTGAAGCTTTCGGGCGGGCAGCGCCAGCGCATCGCTATCGCGCGGGCCATGCTCAAGGACGCGCCGATCCTCGTGCTCGACGAGGCGACCTCGGCGCTCGACAGCGAAGTGGAGGCGCAGATTCAGGCCGCGCTCGAACAGGCGATGCAAGGCAAGACCGTGATCGCCATCGCGCACCGGCTTTCGACCATTGCGCGCATGGACCGGATCGTGGTCATGGAAGGCGGCCGCATCGTCGAGGCGGGCACGCATGATGCGCTGCTCGATCTGGGCGAGGTCTATGCCCGCTACTGGAGCCGCCAATCGGGCGGGTTCCTCGGGCAGGAGGCCGCCGAGTAAGAGAGGACGCCATGACCGAGACCCTGCCGCCGAAGACCCCGCAACCCGATCCCGCGCCCCGCGGCGAGGTGACGATCGAGAGGGTGACGCATCACGGCATGGGGCGCGCGCAGAACGGCACTCTCGTGCCGCGCGCCCTGCCCGGCGAAGTGGTGATGCTCACGGCCGAGGCTGCGAAGATCGTCACCCCCTCGCCCGAGCGGATCGCACCGCCCTGCCGCCATTTCAAGGCCTGCGGCGGCTGCGCCATGCAGCACGCCTCCGACGGCTTCGTCGAAGGCTGGAAGGCCGAGATCGTGCGCACCGCGCTGCGCGCCCAGGGGCTGACGGGCGAGATCGCCCGCGTTCTCACCTCGCCCGCCGACAGCCGCCGCCGTGCCCGTCTCGCTGGGCGGCGCACCAAGAAGGGCGCGCTCGTGGGCTTTCACGCCCGTGCCTCCGACACGGTGATCGAGGTGCCGGGCTGCCGCCTGCTGCTGCCCGAACTCACGGCGCTGATCCGGGCGCTGGAGCGGATCGCGGCACTTGCCGCATCGCGCAAGGGCGAGGCGGGCCTGACCGTGACCGCCAGTGAAGCGGGCCCCGATCTGCATATCGACACCGACAAGGAGCTGACCGAGGCGCTGCGCATCGCGCTTCCGGACATCGCGCGCGAGGCGGGGATTGCGCGGCTGGTCTGGGCCGACGAGATCGTGGCCGAACTCGAGCCGCCCGTCCAGATGATGGGCCGCGCGCGGGTCGTGCCGCCGCCCGGCGCCTTTCTTCAGGCCACCGCGCATGGCGAGGCGGCGCTGCTGGACTGCGTGCGTGCCTCCGTGGGCGGGGCCGCGCGCATCGTCGATCTCTTTGCGGGATGCGGCACCTTCTCGCTGCCGCTGGCCGAAAGGGCCGAGATTCACGCCGTCGAGGGGGAGGCCGCGATGCTGGCGGCGCTCGATCGGGGCTGGCGCGGGGTGCCGGGGCTCAAGCGCGTGAGCACCGAGACGCGCGATCTGTTCCGCCGCCCGCTCCTGCCGGACGAGCTGTCGCGATTCGATGCCGCTGTGATCGACCCGCCGCGCGCGGGCGCTCAGGCGCAGGTGGCCGCCCTCGCCGCATCTCAAATCAATGTGATCGCAATGGTGTCCTGCAGCCCGTCGAGCTTTGCGCGCGACGCCAAAGCCCTTGTGAACAAGGGGTTCGAGATGGGCCCTGTGACCGTGGTGGACCAATTTCGCTGGTCGCCGCATGTGGAATTGGCGACACGATTCACCCGGTTCTAACCATGATGCGCGAGGCTCCCCTAGGCGGGATTTCACGGATCCGCTAAATTCGCCGAAACGGCTTCAGACCGGGACAGTGGGCAGCATGACCATCGACAGACGCAAGTTTCTCCTCGCCGCGCCGGCGCTTCTCGCAGCTTGTTCGGGCCGCCGGGTGCTGAGCTATGATGGGCCTCAGATCACCTCGATCATGGCCTTCAAGCAGCAGCGCAAACTCTACCTGCTCAGCGGCAACAAGGCGATCAAGACCTATCCCTTCCAGCTTGGCTTCGCCCCCGTCGGTCACAAGCAGTTCGAAGGCGACGGCAAGACGCCCGAAGGCGCCTACATCATCGACCGGCGCAATCCCAACAGCGCCTATCACCTCTCGGTCGGTATCTCCTATCCCAATGCCAACGATCGCGCCTTTGCCGAAGCCTATGGCAAGAGCCCGGGCGGCGAGATCTTCATCCACGGCACGCCCAGCGTGGTCGAGGGCAAGAAGGACTGGACCGCGGGCTGCATCGCCGTGATGAATCACGAGGTCGAGGAAATCTATTCGATGGTTGGTGATTACACCCCGGTCTTCGTCAAGGCCTGAGCGGGGTTCGGCATCGGCCAACACGAGAAAGGGACGCCGCAGCGCCCCTTTTTTCATGTCCGATACAGGTTCCAGGACGATCCGGTCCCTGACATGGCGGCAGCCCTCAGGCCGCGAGCACCATCGTCCACCAGATCTTGCCTGCCGGTTCCTGAAACCACGCAAGGCCCATGCGGGTCGCCGACGGGTCGAGGATCACGTCACGCGTCGCCGACTCCTCCATCCACGAGGCGAGCGTTTCGAGCTCGGTCTCGTAGGTTTCCGAGATCGTCTCGCCCACCAGACGCCCCGAGAACCCGACGCGCCGGAGACGGTCCACCGGGGACGAGCCGTCGGAGCCGAAATGCCACGGCCGGTTCTGCACGCTCATGTCGCGCGAATGGGTGGCGGCGGCGGCGTTGAGTTGCGCGTCGAGGGTGAGCATGGACAGCCCGCGCGCCTGGCGCAGCGTGTTGACGCCGTCGAGCATCCGGTAGGGGATCTGCGCCTCGTCCTCCGGCCTGATTCGGTACACCTGCGGCAGCGGCAAGCCGTCGGGGCCGATCCGGCCCGTGGGCGCCGCGCAGGCCGAAAGGCCGGTGAGAAGAAGGCCGAGAATCAGCTCGCGTCGCTGCATGCGTCACCTGTGAGGTCCAGAACTCTCGCCTGATAGCGGCAGCGGCGCGACAGATCAAACGGGATCGGCGGGGCCTCGCCAAGTTGACGTTTCGGTGAATTGCGCCTCACGCAAACGCGATCTACGAGATTCCGGTGACGTCACCCCCTGTCTGGAGATTCGCATGGGTCACGACCCCAAAGCGTTGAACCGTCGCGGCTTCATTGCCGCCACCGCCGCCTTCGGCGCGACCGTGCTGGCCAGCCCGGCGCTGGCCCTGTCCGGCTCCACCGAGATCGAAGGCGACATCTCGTCCTCCGTGAGCCGCAACGTCTCGAGCTTCCGCGCGCTCGACTGGCGGCCCTATTTCGCCGATCTGCGCAATGGTGCGATCCTCGCCGACACCCAGAGCCGGGCCGTGCATTTCTGGAGCGCCGACGAGAGCATCTACCGGCTCTACCCCAGCTCGGTGCCGCTGACGCCCGACCTGACCCGTCTGGGCCGCACCGAGATCATCAAGAAGGTCGAGGGCCCCGACTGGCGCCCGACGCCCGAGATGCGCCAGCGCAACCCCGAATGGCCCGAATACATCCCCGCCGGTCCCGACAGCCCGCTGGGCAGCCATGCGATGTGGCTGACCTGGCAATACTACCGGATCCACGGCACCCATGACACACGCAAGATCGGGCGGCGTTCCTCGAATGGCTGCATTGGCCTCTACAACGAGCACATCGCCGAGCTGTTTTCGCTCTCGACCATCGGCACGCAGGTCATGCTGATCTGAGATCGAATAGAGACGGATGCAGGAAGGGGGCCGCTCGGGCCCCCTTTTTCGTGTCTCAGATCCAGCCCGAGAGGTTCTCGCGGATCACCCGTTCCAGCATGTCGATATGCTCGGGATGCTCGTTCAGGCAGGGAATGTAAGTGAAGCTCTCGCCGCCCGCATGTTCGAAACTCTCGCGGATCTCCTCGTTGATCTCTTCGAGCGTCTCGATGCAATCGGCCGAGAAGGCCGGGGCGCAGACCGAGATCCTGCGCACACCCTCTTCCTTGGCGAGCCGCGCCACCTCCTCGACGGTGTAGGGCTTGAGCCATTCCTCGCGCCCGAAGACCGACTGGAAGGTGTTCACCACCCGCGTCTCCTCCCAGCCCAGCGCGTCGCGCAGCAGCCGCGTCGTCTTCTGGCACTGGCAATGATAGGGGTCGCCCTCCAGCAGGTAGCGCTTGGGCAGCCCGTGATAGGAGCAGACCAGCACCTCGGGGCGGCTTTCGGGCGTCGGATGCGCGCGCCGCACCGAATTGGCCAGCGCCTCGATATAGTCGGGCCGGTCGAAATAGGGGTCCACCACCCGCGCGGTGGGCTGCCACTTCTCCTTGGAAAGCGCCTTGAAGAAGGCGTCGTTGGCGGTGGCGGAGGTGGCGCCGGCATATTGTGGGTAGAGCGGGAAGAACAGGATCTTGCGGCAGCCGTTCTCGACCATGCGGCGCACCACCGACTTGGTCGAGGGATTGCCGTAGCGCATGCAGAACTCGACCTGCACTGCGTCGCCATGCTCTGCCTCGAAGCGAGCGCGCAACGCCTCGGTCTGGGCGCGGGTGATGGTCCTGAGCGGGCTCTCGTTCAACTCCTCGTTCCAGATCGAACGGTAGGCGGCGCCGGATTTCTGCGGCCGCTTCGACAGGATGATGCCCTGCAGGATCGGCTGCCAGATCAGCGGGTTGGTGTCGACGACGCGGCGATCGGAGAGGAATTCCGACAGGTAGCGCCGCATCGAGCGGTAATCGGTGCCGTCGGGCGTGCCGAGATTGGCCACGAGAATGCCGACGCGGGATTTCGGCAGCGCCGGGTGATCGGCGGGGGCATGGGTCGGTCGGGTCGCGTCGAGCATCGTCTGTCCTCGGGGCTGCAGCAGTCTTTGGGTATGTCGAGAGTAAGGTAGCGGCAACGCGGGGCCGGCAACCGGTTCGCGCGCCGGTGCAGCCTCGCGGTCCCGCGGTTTGGGGTCAATCGGCGCTATCGTCGCGGGCGCGGCGCAGAGCCTCTTCGAGGCTTCGGGTCGCGGAGCCCGGTCGCAAGGGCTGGGGTTGATCGGCGGAAGGGGCCCAGCCGGTAAGGGTGATCACCTCGAAGCGGGCGCCCACGCGGCCATCGGGGCGTGCGCTGGTCTCGGCATGGAGCCGCGCCGCCTCGGCCAGAACGGCGCGGCGCGTCGGGCGGCGCAGGCGGTGCGCCATCGCGTTGCTCTCGCCCATGGCCCGCAGATCGCGCATCAGGTGGAACGGCGTCTCGTAGCTGACATCATAGGGCGTGCCGTCCGCCACGGGGAGCGCCAGCCCCGCGCGCTGTAGGAGCGCGCCGAGATCGCGGATCTCGCCCATCGGGGCCACTCGGGGCGAAAGCCCCCCCGTGACGGCGGTTTCGGCGGCGGTGAGGGCGGCGCGCAGATCGGCCAGCGTCTCGCCGCCGAACAGCGTCGCGATCAAAAGCCCGTCGGGACGCAGCGCCCGGGCGCATTGAATCAACTGGCCGATGGGGTCCTCGGCCCAGTGAAGCGCTAGCGCGTGGATCACGAGATCCTGCGAGGCGGGAACGAGATCGAGCGTCTCGGTGTCGGCCACGATCCGGGCCCGCGGCAGGCGCGCGGCCCACAAATCGGGCCAGGGCGTGACCACGGACACGTCGTTAAAGGATCGGTTAACCTCGGCGATCCTATCCTCGATGTCGTCGGCCACGGCCTCCTGCAGGAACAGGGCCGGATCGCGCGCGGCGCGGGCGCGGTGCCGGGCAAGGGCGCGGCGGTCGAACAGGGCGGGGCGCTGGGCCGTGGTCTGGGTCTGTGACATGCGCCCGAGATAGGGGTCCGGCATGGGAATGCAAAGCGTCCTGAGGGCGATCTACCCCGCCGCCTGCATGGGCTGCGGCGAAATGACCGAGGAGGATTTTGCGCTTTGCGGCGCCTGCTGGCGCGACACGCCGTTTCTGGGCGGGGCGATGTGCGGGTTCTGCGCCCGGCCCCTGCCGGGAGAGGCCGAGCCGGGGCTGGTTTGCGACGCCTGCCTGTCGGCTCCGCCGCCATGGTCGCAGGGCCGGGCGGTGCTGCGCTACCGCGACGGCGCGCGGCGGCTGGTGCTGGGGCTCAAGCATGGCGACCGCACCGATCTCGCCGCGCCGATGGCGCTCTGGATGGCGCGGGCAGTGGCGGATCTGGCGCGGCCCGACATGCTGGTGGTGCCGGTGCCGCTGCACCGGTCGCGGCTCTGGCGGCGGCGCTACAACCAGTCGGCGCTGCTGGCGGCGGGGGTCGCCCGCGCGCTGGGCTGCGCGCATGGGCCCGACGCGCTCTGGCGGCACCGCGCTACCGCCTCGCTCGGCGGTCAGGACGCCGAGGCCCGCCGCGCGACGCTTGATGGCGCGATCCGGGCGCATCCGCGGCGCGGGGCCGGGATGCGGGGGCGGGCGGTGCTCATCGTCGATGACGTGCTGACCTCTGGCGCCACGCTCACCGCCTGCGCGCAGGCCGCCCGCGCGGCGGGTGCGGCACAGATATACGTCGCGGCACTGGCCCGCGCGGCCCCGGACCCCTAGATCAGGGGAAACCACTCATGTTCCGGAGGCCTCGATGCCCGACGCGACCCCACAGATCGAAATCTACACCTCGCCCACCTGCGGCTATTGCCACGCCGCCAAGCGGCTGCTGGCGCAAAAGGGCGTCTCTTATACCGAGATCGACGTCGTGGCCGCGCCGCAGCGCCGCGCCGAGATGACGCAGCGCGCCAATGGCGGGCGCACTGTGCCGCAGATCTTCATCGGCGACACCCATGTCGGCGGTTATGACGACATGGCGCTTCTCGACCGGCGTGGCGGTCTCGACCTCTTGCTGGGCAAGTGATCCGCGCCGCGCTCCTGCAACTTACCGCCTCGGACGATCCCGCGCGCAACCTCTCGATCTTGCGCGGGATGGTCCGCGACGCGGTGGCGCAGGGCGCAAAGCTGATCTGCACGCCCGAGGTCAGCAACTGCGTCTCGGCCAGCCGGGCGAGGCAGCTTGAGGTTCTGTGCCATGAGGCAGAGGATCCGATGCTGGCGGCCATGCGCGAGGAGGCGGCAAAGGCCGGGGTCTGGCTGGCGCTGGGCTCGATCGCGGTCAGGATCGACGACCCCGACGGGCGCTTTGCCAACCGGTCGCTGCTGATCGGCCCGAACGGGGCGGTCCATTCGCGCTACGACAAGATCCACATGTTCGACGTTGAGGTGAGCGCAACCGAGACCTACCGTGAATCCGCCGGCTACCGGCCCGGCGACCGCGCGGTGCTGGCCCGGACGCCGCTGGCCGCAATCGGTCTGAGCATCTGCTACGACCTCCGGTTTCCGCAACTCTACCGGGCGCTTGCACAGGCCGGGGCCGAGATCCTGTTAGTGCCCAGCGCCTTTTCTCCGGTTACCGGCGCCGCGCATTGGGAAACGCTGCTGCGCGCCCGGGCGATCGAGACGGGGTCCTTCGTGCTCGCCGCCGCGCAGACCGGGCGGCACGCCGCGACCGAGGGGCGGGCGCGCGAGACATGGGGCCATAGCCTCGCGGTGGACCCGTGGGGCGCGGTGATCGCCGATGCCGGTACGGCAACCGGCATCACCATCGTTGATCTGGACCTCGCCGAAGTGGCACAAGCGAGACGGCGGGTGCCCTCGCTCGCGCATGATCGCCCTTATGATGGACCCGCATGAGCCAGCCTGTCGACAACCTCGCCATCACACTGTTCAGCGAGATTCTGGCCGTCGACCAGCTGGCGCGCAACACCATGTCCAAGGTGCTGCCCAAGGGCATGGAGCTGTCGCATTTCTCGGTGCTGAACCACCTCGCCTTTTCGGGGACCGAACGCAGTCCGGCGCAACTCGCCAAGACGTTCCACCTGACGCGCGGGGCGATGACCAACACGCTGGGCAAGCTCGAATGGGCGGGCTGGGTGCATATCCGCCCCGACTGGGACGACGCGCGCCGCAAGATGGTGGCGATCAGCCCCGCCGGGTTTGAGGCGCGCAATGCCGCCGTGGCCGCGATCACGCCGATCGTCGCCGAGGTGGTCGAGCGGGTCGGGGCCGAGCGCGCCCGCGCGGCGCTTCCGGTGTTGCGCGAGCTCAGGCTTCGGCTCTCGGACGTGGACTAGAGCGTCACCGGCTAGGCCATGATCAGAGCGTGATCCGCTCGGGCCGCAGGCTCGAAGTGACGTAGTTCACCGACAGGTCGCGCTCCGACAGCGACCAGCTCCAGGAGATCGGGTTGAATACCATGCCCTTGCGGTCCACCGGCATCAGCCCGGCGCGTTTGAGCAGGTCGTAAAGCTCGTCGGGGGTGATGAACTTCTTCCAGTCATGCGTGCCCTTGGGCAGCCAGCGCATCACCCATTCCGCCCCGAGGATCGCCATGCCGAAGCTCTTGGCGTTGCGGTTGAGGGTCGAGCAGATGTGCAGCCCGCCGGGGCGCAGCAGGTCGTGACAGGCGGTGAGATAGTCGATCGGCGAGGCAACGTGCTCGACCACCTCCATGTTGAGGACCACGTCGAACCGCTCTCCCGCCGCCGCCATGTCCTCGGCAGTGGTGTGGCGGTAGTCGATCTCGAGGTCCGACTGCTCGGCATGGAGCCGCGCCACGGGAATGTTGCGCGCCGCCGCGTCCGCGCCGATCACCTCTGCGCCGAGCCGGGCCATCGGTTCGCACAATAGCCCGCCGCCGCAGCCGATATCGAGCAGGCGCAGCCCCTCAAAGGGCCTGTTCCGGGACAGATCGCGATCGAACTGCGCCGCGATCTGGTCGGTGATGTAGCCCAGCCGACAGGGGTTGAGCATGTGCAACGGCTTGAACTTGCCGGTCTCGTCCCACCATTCGGCGGCCATCGCCTCGAACTTGGCGACCTCCTGCGCATCGACGGTGGAGCGGGCGGGGTCGGTCTGCGGCATGGTTTCGATCCTTCTTCGTCGCGGGCGGGTGACGGCGTGGTGCTTGTGCCTATATAGGTCGGGCATGGACAAGGTCTCAGGTCACCGCCGCGCCATCGCGCATCTTCATCCCCCCGTCGAGCCCTTCGACCAGCGCATGGTCGAGGTGGGCGATGGGCACCGGATCTATGTCGAGCAATGCGGCAACCCGGACGGCAAGCCGGTGGTGGTGCTGCATGGCGGTCCGGGCGGCGGATGCAGCCCGGCGATGCGGCGCTATTTCGACGCCTCGGCCTGGCGCATCATCCTGTTCGACCAGCGCGGCTGCGGACGCTCGCGGCCCCATGCCAGCGTCGAGGCCAACACGACATGGCACCTCGTCTCGGACATGGAGCATATCCGCGAGATGCTCGGGATCGAGCAATGGGTGCTGTTCGGGGGCTCATGGGGCGCGACATTGGCGCTGATCTATGCGCAGACCCACCCCGAGCGGGCCGCGGCACTGATCCTGCGCGGCGTGTTCCTGATGACCGAGGCCGAGCTGCAATGGTTCTATGGCGGCGGCGCGGGACAGTTCTGGCCCGAGTTGTGGGAGCGGTTCACCGCGCCGATCCCTCAGGCCGAGCATGACGACCTGATCGCCGCCTATCACCGGCGGCTGTTTTCAGGCGATGCGGGCTGCGAGCTGCGCCACGCCCGAAGCTGGGCCTCGTGGGAGAACGCCCTGGCCTCGATCGACAATGACGGGCCGCTGGGCGACGGTCCGGCTGAATATGCCCGCGCCTTCTCGCGGCTCGAGAACCATTACTTCCACAATCGCGGCTTTCTCGCACCGGGGCAGGGCATCCTCGAACGGATGGACCGGATCGCGCAGATCCCGGGGCTGATCGTGCAGGGGCGCTATGACATGATCTGTCCGCCCTCCGGGGCGCACCGGCTGGCCTCGCTCTGGCCCGCCGCGCGGCTCAAGATGATTCCCCGTGCGGGTCATGCGCTGTCCGAGCCGGGCATCTCGGCCGAACTGGTGCGCGCGACCGACGCGCTGGGCCGCGGCAACGAGGGGCCGATCTTCGGCTGAGCGACGCAAGGTAATCTTCACAAGGCTTTACAGCTCCCCAAGCTTCGCTAACCTGAAGTCAATCAAGAAGGTGCGGAACCGCACCAGAGCGGCCCATGTCCCGGGCCACAGGGGAGACTTCGACAGCTTGGGGAGCGTGATACGCATCGTCCTGCAGCGTCTGGCGCTTGGCCTTCTGACGCTGCTCATCGTCTCGGCGGTGATCTTCGGCGCGGTGAACCTGCTTCCCGGCGATTTTGCGCAGGCCGTGCTGGGCCAGTCCGCGACGCCCGAGGCGGTCACGGCGATCCGCACCCAGCTCGGCCTCGATCAGCCACTGCCGGTCCGCTACGTGCAATGGCTCTGGGATGCGGCGCGCGGTGATCTCGGCGTCAGCTTCGCGCAGGCCAACTTCGCGAGCTTCACCGGGCGCGTGGACCCCTCGGCCACCGTGCTGGCGCAGATCGCCCCGCGTTTTGCCAACACCATGTTCCTCGCGGGCGTGACGGCGGCCATCGCCGTGCCGATGGCGGTGGGTCTGGGCATCCTCGCCGCGCTGTGGCGCGACACCGCCTTCGACAAGGGCGCCAACATCGCGACCCTGTCCTCGATCTCAAGCCCCGAATTCTTTCTGGCCTATATCCTGATCCTGCTGTTTGCGGTGGTGAACCCGGTGCTGCCCTCGCTGTCGAACATCTTTCCCGGCATGAGCTTTGGCGAAAGGCTGGAAAAGACCCTGCTTCCGGCCCTGACGCTGACGCTGGTGGTCACCGCGCACATGATGCGCATGACCCGCGCCGCGATCCTTAACCTGATGGCGCAGCCCTATATCGAGATGGCGCGGCTCAAGGGGATGCGGCCCCTGCGGGTGATCTGGCGACACGCGCTCCCGAACGCGCTGGCCCCCATCGTCAACGTGGTGGCGCTCAACCTCGCCTATCTTGTCACCGGCGTCGTCGTGGTTGAGGTGGTCTTCGTTTATCCCGGCATCGGCCAGCTCTTCGTCGACAGCGTGAAGCTGCGCGACATCCCTGTGGTGCAGGCCTGCTGCCTGATCTTTGCGGCGGCCTATATCTTGCTGAACCTCACCGCCGACATCCTGTCGATCATCTCGAACCCGCGTCTGAGGCACCCCAAATGAGTCTCTGGATCTGGGCCATCGGCGCGCTCGCCGCCATCGCGGCGTTGGCATGGATCGGCCTCTGGGTGGCGCGCAGGCTGAGCGGCAATGCGCCGCGCTACCGCGACATGTCCTATGGCGTGGCCTTCGGCTACGCGCTGGCGTTCGCTGCCATCGCGGGCGGGGTCTGGCTCTGGATGAAGCCGGGTGCCGTCTATTTCCGCTGGGCGGTGATGGGCTTTTTCCTCTGCGCCGTCGCAGCCTTCGTCTTTCGCCTTGCGGGGCGGCATCTGGGGCCCGAGCGGTTGAAGCGGCAGTTTCGCAAGATGCCGCTGACGGCGGCCTTCGGCATCCTCGTGATCCTCATCTATGCCATCGTCGCGATCTTTGCCGCCTGGATCGCCCCCTACGGACAGGAGGCGGTGCTGGGTGCTGCCAACGTGGTGCCGGGCGGCGACCCGGCGATGGGCGGCGATCCGGCCTTTCCGCTGGGCACCGACCGGATCGGGCGCGACATCCTCTCGCGGCTCATCTACGGCGCGCAGAACACCGTGGGGCTGGCCTTCGCGACGACGCTGCTGGCGTTCCTTCTCGGCGGCTCGCTGGGGCTTCTGGCCGCCGTCGTGGACGGCTGGCTCGATCAGGTGCTGAGCCGCGGCGTCGATGTGCTGATGGCGATCCCCTCGCTCATATTCGCGCTTTTGCTGCTCACCATCGCGAGCGTCTGGGCCGACGGCGCGCGCGGGCTGATGACGCTCTATATGGTGCTGATCATCGCGGTGATCGACAGCACGCGGGTGTTCCGCCTCTCCCGCTCGGTCGGCATCGGGATCGTGGTGATGGATTACGTCGAGGCCGCCAAGCTGCGCGGCGAGGGCATGGGGCATCTGGTGTTCCGCGAAATCCTGCCCAATGCCATGGCGCCGCTTCTGGCCGAGTTCGGGCTGCGGTTCTGCTTCGTGTTCCTGACCATCGCCTCGCTCTCGTTCCTTGGCGTCGGCATCCAGCCGCCGCTGGCGGATTGGGGCACCATGGTCCGCGACCTCGCGCAGTTCATCAACTTCGCCGCCTTCGCGCCGATGGTGGCGCTGGCGCCGCTCCTGCCGGCGCTGGCCATTGCGATCCTGACCGTGGGGGTGAACTTCGTCGTGGACTGGATGCTGCACCGCGCCTCGGGGCTGAAATCGTGACGCCGCTTCTGGAAATACGCGATCTGCGGATCGAGGGCCGCTCGGACGAGGAATGGCACCCGATCATCAATGGCATCGACCTGACGCTGGGGCGTGGCGAGGTGCTCGGGCTGATCGGCGAATCGGGGGCGGGCAAATCGACGCTGGGCCTCGCCGCGATGGGCTATGTGCGCGACGGGGTGCGGATCTCGGGCGGCGCGGTGGTGTTCGACGGCATCGACCTGATGACCGCCTCGACCGAGGAGAAGCGCTCGCTCTTGGGCCGCCGCATCGCCTATGTCGCGCAATCGGCGGCGGCGAGCTTCAACCCCGCGCACAAGCTGATCGACCAGCATGTCGAGGCGCCGGTGCGCCACGGCGTGTCCGGGCGCGGCGAAAGCGTCGAGGATGCGATCGAGCTTTATCGCAAGCTGCGCCTGCCGAACCCCGAGGAAATCGGCTTTCGCTATCCGCATCAGGTCTCGGGCGGGCAATTGCAGCGCGCTATGACGGCGATGGCAATGTCCTGCCGCCCCGATCTCATCATCTTCGATGAGCCGACCACCGCGCTCGACGTGACCACGCAGATCGAGGTGCTGGCGGCGATCCGCGACATCGTCGACCAGTTCGGCACCTCGGCGATCTACATCACCCACGACCTCGCCGTCGTGGCGCAGATGGCGGATCGCATCAAGGTGCTGCTCAGAGGCGACGAGGTCGAGACCGCGCCGACGCGGCAGATGCTGGAGCACCCGCGCGAGGACTATACCAAGTCGCTTTGGGCGGTGCGCGGCTATCACCGGCCCGAAAAGCCCGCGCCCGGCCCTGACAGCGTGCCGATCCTTTCGGTCGAGGGGGTGACGGCGGCCTATGGCGAACAAGTGGTGCTGGAGAAGGTGTCCTTCGACATCCATCCCGGCCGCACCGTCGCGGTGGTGGGCGAAAGCGGCTCGGGCAAGTCGACCACCGCGCGGGTGATCACCGGGCTGCTGCCGCCCAAGGGTGGGGCCGTGCGCTTCGAGGGCAAGGCGCTGCCGCCCGGCTACCGCCAGCGGTCCAAGGACCAGCTCAGGCAGGTCCAGATGATCTACCAGATGGCCGACACCGCGCTGAACCCGCGCCAGACCGTGGCGCAGATCATCGGCCGGCCGGTGCGCTTCTATTCCGGGCTCAGGGGACGCCGCTTGCGGACCCGCGTCGACGAGCTGCTCGACCAGATCGAGATGGACCCGGCCATTTTCCGCGACCGGTTGCCGGGCGAGTTGTCGGGCGGGCAGAAGCAGCGCATCGGCATCGCCCGCGCGTTGGCCGCCGAGCCGCGTCTCATCATCTGCGACGAGGTGACGAGCGCACTTGATCAATTGGTGGCCGAAGGCATCCTCAAGCTTCTGGCGCGGCTGCAGGACGAGCTGGGCCTGTCCTACATGTTCATCACCCACGACCTCGCCACGGTGAAGGCGATCGCCGACGAGGTGGTGGTGATGAAGGAGGGCCGGGTGATCGAGCAGGGCCCCAAGACCGCGATGTTCACGCCGCCGCACCACCCCTACACCGACCTGCTCCTGTCTTCGGTGCCCGAGATGGACCCCGATTGGCTCGACAAGCTTCTGGCCGAACGGGGAGTTGAGGCGCTGGGCGAGGCGGCAACGGGTAAGATGTGAGCGAATCGGCCCCGTGAGGCCAAAAGAAACCAAGAGGGAGAACGACATGCTGCCACAGATCAGCCGCCGGGGATTGCTCAGAAGCGGGGCCGCCGCAGGCCTGTTGTCCGTCACCGGCCTGCCGCTGCGCGCGCAGTCGCGCGGGGGCACGCTCAAGCTCGGCCTTGCGGGCGCCAACACCTCCGACAGCTGGGACGGGCGCACCCATTCCGACACCTACATGATCCTCACCGCCCATGGCGCGGTGTTCGACTGCCTCACCGAGATCGCCGCCAATGGCGAGCTGGTGGGCGAGCTTGCGACCTCGTGGGAATCGACCCCCGACGCCAAGACATGGACCTTCGATCTGCGGCAGGACGTGACCTTCCACAATGGCGCGGCCTTCACCGCCGACGACGTGATCGCCTCGCTCAAGCTGCATCTCGATGAGGATGCGAAATCGGCTGCGAGGCCGATCGTCGCCCCGATCACCGAGATGAAGAAGCTCGGTGAGCATCAGGTGCAGTTCGTGTTGGAGGCAGGCAACGCCGACTTTCCGTTCCTGATGTCGGACTATCACCTGCTGATCTATCCGCACCAGAACGTCGAGGAGGCGATCGCGCAGGGCATCGGCACCGGGCTTTACAAGGTCGAGAGCTTCGATCCCGGCGTGCGCACGCTGCTGAGCCGTGTTGACGGCCACTACAAGGACGGCAAGGCAGGCTGGTTCGACCAGATCGAGGTGATCGCGATCAATGACGGCTCGGCCCGGATGACGGCGTTGATGACCAGCCAGGTCGACGCGGTGAACAACGTGGAGTTCCAGGTCGAGCCGCTCCTGAAAGCCAACCCGCAGCTCGCGCTCAATGAGGTGACGGGCAACCAGCACTACACCTTCCCGATGCTCACTGATCTCTCGCCGATGGACAACGTCACCGTGCGCAAGGCCCTCAAGCATGCGGTGCGGCGCGAGGAACTGGTCGAGAAGATCCTGATGGGCCATGGCGCGGTCGCCAATGACCATCCGATCGGCCCGGCGAACCAGTATTACCATGCCGAGCTGGAGCAGAACGCCTATGACCCCGACAGGTCGAAGGCGCTCTTGAAGGAGGCCGGCCTCGATGGCCTGAGCATCGACCTCTCGGTTTCCGAGGCGGCCTTTTCGGGGGCGATCGACGCAGGCCTTCTGTATCAGGCGAGCGCCCGCGACTGCGGCATCGACATCAATGTCGTGCAGGAGCCGGCGGATGGCTACTGGTCCAACGTCTGGATCAAGAAGCCGTGGTGCGCCTCCTACTGGTCGGGCCGCGTGACCGAGGACTGGATGTTCACGCTGGGCTACGAGGCCGGGGCCGCGTGGAACGACACCCACTGGGAGGACCAGCGCTTCCAGACCCTGCTCAGGGAGGCGCGCGCCGAACTCGACAGCGACAAGCGCCGCGAAATGTATCACGAGATGCAGGCCCTGTGCTCGAGCGAGGGCGCCACGGCGATCCCGATGTATGCCAACTTCGTCGACGGCTACAACACCAAGCTCGGCCACCCCGAGGTGGTCGGCAACGTCTTCGACCTCGACAGCAACCGCATCTGCGAACGGTGGTGGATGGCCTGATCGGCCCTTAGGCCGCCATCTCGCACGACGAAATGCGCCGCTCCCCCGGGGGTGGCGCGTTTTTCGTTCGGATCGTAAATACGGTAGGCTGGGCCGTCATGCGAGCGGCCGGGGGCGGGCGACCCTGTCGGGCCGAGAGCCGGAAAACGGGGCGCCTCTATCCGGCGTGAAGCGCGCAGGCCCTATGCCTTGTCATCATCGGCCTTCTTCTTCAGCTCGTCATAGTTGCTGGGATCGAAATCATCGGGATCGAAGGCTTCCTCATCCTCCGAGATTCCGGTCACATAGGTCGTTCCGGTCTTTTCGTCGTAGGCGAGGCCGTAATTCGCACGGCCCTCTGACTTGTAGCGCCGGTATTCATGAATGCCGGCAAGGATGATGATCACCGTCACCGGCAGCAGGATGAGGGCAGCGAGCAGTCTGGCTTCCATGGGAGCGCTCCTTTGCGGGCTGTTCGGGGTTGTGCGGCACCGGCATGCGCGCCGCAGCGTCAGGCGCGCCAGTATTGGCAGCCGTGACGGGGTCGGAGCGTTTTTCGCCGGGGCGGCTCAGGTAGCACACCAAATGAAACTGTCGACGAGCTTTCGCTCGATCGGGGTCGGGCATGCGTCGGGTGCATGGCATGCGCCCTCGCATCGGCGCTCCTGCCCATGGGCCCCGGCACTGGGGCTGGGAAGGCGGCCGGACCGGTGAACCGGTCCTGCTTCGCTTCGGGTCCGTTGCGGCAAACGGCGCGGCTTCGCGGCTCTCCTCATGCGCGCGGGACGCAGGCAGGAACCGGGCCCTTGCACGAGCGTTGGCAAGACAACGCACGCAATCTCGCTTTGAGAGAGGATACCCATGCCCGAGAATTTCGCAGGAGAGCTGAACCAGGACGTCCGCACCCAGATGGTCGACCTGCTCAACAAGAACCTCGTCAACATGCTTGCCCTGACGCTGGCGGTGAAGCAGGCGCATTGGAACCTCAAGGGTCCGGGCTTCATCGGCGTGCATGAGCTGCTCGACGAGGCGGCCGACCGGCTGCGCGAGGGCGCCGATCTGATGGCCGAGCGCGCGGTGATTCTGGGTGGTTTCGCCCGCGGCACCGTCGAGGTCGCCGCCGACAAGGCCGAGATGGACGCCTATCCGGTGGAAGTGACTGACATCAAGCAGCACGTCGAGGAGCTGAAATCGCGCTACATGTTCGTCGGCGGCGAGGTTCGCAAGGCGATGGAAGAGGCGGGCGACGCCGGTGACGAGGACACCGCCGACCTGTTCACCGAAGTGAGCCGCACGCTCGACAAGGACGCGTGGTTCATCGGCGCCAACGCCTGATCGCCACCTTTCGGAACGACCGGACGGCCCGCTCTCCTCAATAGGAGAGCGGGCCGTTTCCGTGCGGGGCAAAGCGGCCGGCCGATCCCGGCGGAGCAATCGGGCAACGGCCTGCGGGGCATGGGGTTTTGCACGCTGGACAGTTCGGCGCGATGCCACTTCTAGTCGGCGGCGTTTCCGGTGCCTTTCACCTCAGGCGGGTGCCGGCGGCGTCACCCGACCTGCCCGAAAGGACCTTCATGCCCCTGCGTCTCTCCAAGATCGCGATGCTGCTCGGCCTCGCCCTCTTCGCCTTCCTCGTCACGCTCAACAACATCGTCGATTACGGCTCGAACTTCGCCTTCGTGCAGCATGTGCTGTCGATGGACACCACCTTCGAGGGCAACGCGTTGATGGGCCGCGCAATCACCACCGAATGGATGTGGCATGCGGGCTATTGGCTGATCATCGCGGGCGAGGGGCTGACCGCGCTGCTCCTCGGCATCGGCGCGATCCGGCTGCTCATGGCGCTGCGCGCGCCGGTGCGGGATTTCCACGCGGCCAAGAGCTGGGCCGTGCTGGGCGCGACCACCGGTTTTCTGGTCTGGTTTGTCGGCTTCATGGCGATCGGGGCGGAATGGTTCCTGATGTGGCAGTCCGATATCTGGAATGGCCAGCAGCCGGCTTTCCGTTTCTACATCACCATTCTGGCGGTGATCATCTTCGTGATGCAGCCCGACGAGGATGCGATCTGACAGGGCTCCGGGGGGTCCGTGTCACGCGACACTTGCAGACTCGTCCTGACCCCCCTATATCCCCCTCAGAACAGCGGCGCGCCGGCCTCCACAACCGGCGCCCACCGGGAAAGATCGACGGGCCGCTGGCCCGTTTTTTTGTGCTTGGAGGACCTCATGTCCGACCTCATCGCCAAGGCGGCGATCGACCGCCGCGTCCAGGAGATCATCGAGCCCGTCATCGCTGACATGGGTTTCGAGCTGGTGCGCGTGCGCCTGATGTCGGGCAAGAGCTCGACCCTGCAGATCATGGCGCAGAAGCCCGACGGCACGATCGAGGTCGACGAGTGCGGCCAGATCTCCACCGCCGTCTCGGCCGTGCTCGACGTCGAGGACCCGATCATCGACGCCTACACGCTCGAGGTCTCCTCGCCCGGCATCGACCGGCCGCTGACCCGGCTCAAGGATTTCGAGCAGTGGAAGGGCTTCGAGGCCAAGATCGAGACCGAGGAGCTGATCGACGGCCGCCGCCGCTTCAAGGGCGAGCTGGCGGGCGTCGAGGACGGCGAGGTGCTGATCGAGATCGAGGAGGCCGGCGAGACGGTCACCATCGGTCTGAAGTTCGAGTGGCTCTCGGACGCCAAGCTGGTGCTGACCGACGAGCTGATCCGCGACGTGCTGCGCTCGCGCAAGGATGCGGGCCAGATCGACGAGACCCAATTCGACGATGTTGAAACCATCATTGATGGTGATGAGGAGAACGACTGATGGCCATCACATCCGCAAACCAGCTCGAGCTGTTGCAGACCGCCGAGGCGGTCGCGCGCGAGAAGATGATCGACCCGATCCTCGTGGTCGAGGCGATGGAGGAGAGCCTCGCCCGTGCCGCCAAGTCGCGCTACGGCGCCGAGATGGACATCCGGGTCAACATCGATCGCAAGACCGGCCGCGCCCGCTTTACCCGCGTACGCACCGTCGTCGCCGACGAGGATCTCGAGAACTACCAGGCCGAGATGACCGTCGAGCAGGCCAAGCTCTATCTCGACGATCCCAAGATCGGTGACACCTTCGTCGAGGAGGTGCCCCCGGTCGAGCTCGGGCGCATCGCCGCGCAGTCGGCCAAGCAGGTGATCCTGCAGAAGGTCCGCGAGGCCGAGCGCGATCGCCAGTACGAAGAGTTCAAGGATCGCGCCGGCACCATCATCAACGCCACCGTCAAGCGCGAGGAATACGGCAATATCGTCGTCGAGCTTCCCGGCGCCGGCGAAGCCGTGCTGCGCCGCAACGAGAAGATCGGCCGCGAGGCCTACCGCCCCGGCGACCGGATCCGCTGCTACGTCAAGGACGTGCGCCGCGAGGTGCGTGGCCCGCAGATCTTCCTCAGCCGCACCGCGCCCGAGTTCATGGCCGAGCTGTTCAAGATGGAAGTGCCCGAGATCTACGAGGGCATCATCGAGATCAAGGCCGTGGCCCGCGACCCGGGCAGCCGCGCCAAGATCGCCGTGATCTCCTATGACAACTCGATCGACCCGGTCGGCGCCTGCGTCGGCATGCGCGGCTCTCGCGTGCAAGCCGTCGTCGGTGAGCTTCAGGGTGAGAAGATCGACATCATCCCGTGGAACGAGGACATGCCGACCTTCCTCGTCAACGCGCTTCAGCCCGCCGAGGTCTCCAAGGTCGTGTTCGACGAGGAGGCCGAGCGCATTGAGGTCGTGGTGCCCGAGGAGCAGCTGTCGCTCGCCATCGGCCGTCGCGGTCAGAACGTGCGTCTGGCCTCGCAGCTCACCGGTCTCGACATCGACATCATGACTGAAGAGCAGGAGAGCAAGCGCCGTCAGGCCGAGTTCGAGACCCGCACCAAGCTGTTCATGGACACGCTCGACCTCGACGAGTTCTTTGCGCAACTTCTCGTCTCCGAGGGGTTCACAAATCTCGATGAGGTCGCATATGTCGATCAGGACGAGCTGCTGGTGATCGACGGGGTCGACGCCGACACCGCCGCCGAGCTTCAGGCGCGGGCCCGCGACTACATCGACGCCCAGAACAAGGCCGCGCTGGAGCGCGCCCGCGAGCTTGGCGCCGAGGACAGCCTGATCGGCTTCCCGGGTCTGAGCCCGCAGATGGTCGAGGCGCTGGCCAAGGACGGCGTCAAGACGCTCGAGGACTTCGCGACCTGCGCCGATTGGGAACTGGCCGGCGGCTGGACCACCGAAGGCGGCGAGCGCGTGAAGGATGACGGCGTGCTCGAGCCCTTCGAGGTCAGCCTCGAAGAGGCGCAGGAACTGGTGATGACCGCGCGCGTGGCGCTCGGCTGGGTCGATCCCGACGAGCTTGCCGCCGATGAGGCTGCCGCCGCCGCGAACGACGAAGAAGAGGCCTGAGGCAAGAGATGGGTCGTGGTGGAATGAAAGCGGAGCGGGCCGACGGGCCGGAGCGGAAATGCATCGTCACGGGTGACGTGCAGCCGAAATCCGGGCTGATCCGCTTCGTGATCGGCCCCGACGGCCAGGTGGTGCCCGACATCCTCGGCAAGCTGCCGGGGCGGGGGATCTACGTCACCGCCGAGAAGGCGGTGATCGAGACGGCCAAGCGCGGGCAGTTCGCCCGCGCCGCCAAGGCGCCGGTGACGGTGCCGGAGGGTCTCGCGGCCGAGGTGGAGCGCCAGCAGGCGCGCCGCGTCGTCGACCTGATCGCTCTGGCGCGCAAGGCGGGGCTCGCGATCGCGGGCTTCGAAAAGGTGAAATCCGCGCTCGCGGGCGATCACGTCCGCGTGCTGTTGCAGGCCTCGGATGGCTCCGAACGCGGCAAGAGCAAATTGTGGACCCCTACGGGGGCAAGATATTACGGCTGCCTGACCTCGGACGAATTGGGTTTGGCTTTCGGTCGGCAAAGTGTGATACACGGCGCGCTCGCTGCTGGCGGACTCAGCGACCGTGTTGTAGAGGAGGCCGCGAAACTGCGCGGTCTGCGAGAGAGCAACGGCGGCGATACGGCCTCCGGGAAGGATATGTAAATCTGATGAGCGATACCGACGGCAAGAAACCTCTTGGTCTGCACGGGTCCCGTCCGGGGAACGTCAAGCAGAGTTTTAGTCATGGCCGGACCAAGAACGTCGTGGTCGAGACCAAACGCAAGCGCGTCGTGGTGCCGAAGCCCGGTGGCGCGGCCCAAGGCACGGCCGCGACTGGCGTGGTGAGGGGCGATCCCTCCAAGCGCCCGGCGGGGATCAGCGAGGCCGAACTCGAGCGCCGGATGCGCGCTCTCGCCCTCGCCCGGTCGCGCGAGGCCGAAGAGGCCGAGAAGCGCGCCGCCGAGGAGGCTGCCCGTGCCGAAGAGCGTGAGCGCCGCCGCGCCGAGATCGAGGCCAAGGAACGCGAGGACCGCGAGCGCGAAGAGGCGCTCAAGGCCAAGGCCGAGGAAGAGGAGCGCAAGAAGCGTGAGGCCGAGGAAGCCGCGCGCCGTGCCTCCCAGCCCGCGCCGCAGCAGCCCGCGGCCCAGCCTGCCGCCGCGCCCGGCGAGATGCCCGCAGGCGGTCAGCGTCCGAACTCCGCGCCCCGCAAGGCCGGCGATCGCGATCGCGACGCCCGCGCCGACAAGAAGGCCAAGCCCGCCGCCAAGGGTGGGGTCGACAACCGTCGCTCGGGCAAGCTGACGCTGAACCAGGCGCTGTCGGGCGAAGGCGGCCGTCAGCGGTCCATGGCCCAGATGAAGCGCAAGCAGGAGCGCGCGCGCCAGAAGGCGATGGGCGGCCATGTCGAGCGCGAGAAGGTCGTGCGCGACGTGCAGCTGCCCGAGGTCATCACCGTGGGCGAGCTTGCCAACCGCATGGCCGAGCGCGTGGCCGACGTGGTCAAGTCGCTGATGAACAACGGCATCATGGCGACGCAGAACCAGTCGATCGACGCCGACACCGCCGAGCTGATCATCGAGGATTTCGGCCACCGCGTCGTCCGCGTCTCGGATGCCGACGTCGAACAGGTGATCGAACAGGTCAAGGACAAGCCAGAGGACCTGCTCGACCGTGCGCCGATCATCACCGTGATGGGCCATGTCGACCACGGCAAGACCTCGCTGCTCGACGCGATCCGCAAGACCAAGGTCGTCTCGGGCGAGGCCGGTGGCATCACCCAGCATATCGGTGCCTATCAGGTCGAAGCCGCCAACGGCACGCGCCTGACCTTCCTCGATACGCCCGGCCACGCGGCCTTCACCTCGATGCGTGCCCGTGGCGCGCAGGTGACGGACATCGTGGTGCTGGTGGTCGCGGCCGATGACGCGGTGATGCCGCAGACCATCGAGGCGCTGAACCACGCCAAGGCCGCCAAGGTGCCGATGATCGTGGCGATCAACAAGGTCGACAAATACGACGCCAACCCCGACAAGGTCCGCACGGACCTGCTCCAGCACGAGGTCATCGTCGAAAAGATGTCCGGCGACGTGCAGGACGTCGAGGTGTCGGCGATCACCGGCAAGGGTCTGGACCAACTGCTCGAGGCGATCGCGCTGCAGTCCGAGATCCTCGAGCTCAAGGCCAACCCGAACCGTCCGGCGCAGGGTGCCGTGATCGAGGCGCAGCTCGACGTGGGCCGCGGCCCGGTCGCGACCGTCCTCGTGCAGAACGGCACGCTCAAGCGCGGCGACATCTTCGTCGTGGGCGAGCAGTGGGGCAAGGTCCGCGCGCTGGTCGACGACAAGGGCGAGCGCGTCGAGGAGGCCGGTCCCTCGGTCCCCGTCGAGGTGCTGGGTCTCAACGGCACGCCTGAGGCGGGCGACGTTCTCAACGTCGTCGCGACCGAGGCGCAGGCCCGCGAGATCGCGGAATACCGCGCCAACGCCGCCAAGGAGAAGCGCGCCGCCGCCGGTGCCGCGACCACCCTTGAGCAGCTCATGGCCAAGGCCAAGGAAGACAAGAACGTCTCCGAGCTGCCGGTGGTGGTGAAGTCCGACGTGCAGGGTTCGGCCGAGGCCATCGTTCAGGCGATGGAAAAGATCGGCAACGACGAGGTCCGGGTCCGGGTGCTGCATTCGGGCGTGGGCGCGATCACCGAGAGCGACATCGGCCTCGCCGAGGCGTCGGGCGCTCCGGTCTTCGGCTTCAACGTCCGGGCCAACGCGCCCGCGCGTCAGGCCGCGAACCAGAAGGGCGTCGAGATCCGCTACTACAGCGTGATCTACGACCTCGTGGACGACGTGAAGCAGGCGGCCTCGGGCCTTCTGTCGAACGAGATCCGCGAAAAGTTCATCGGCTACGCCAGCATCAAGGAGGTCTTCAAGGTCTCCAATGTCGGCAAGGTCGCGGGTTGTCTCGTTACCGAAGGCGTGGCACGCCGCTCCGCCGGTGTCCGCCTGCTGCGCGACAACGTCGTGATCCACGAGGGCACGCTCAAGACCCTCAAGCGCTTCAAGGACGAAGTGTCCGAAGTGCAGTCGGGTCAGGAATGTGGCATGGCCTTCGAGAACCACGAGGACATCCGCCCCGGCGATGTCATCGAGATCTTCGAGCGGGAATCGGTCGAGCGGTCGCTCTGATCCGATCATCCGATCCACTGAACACGAAAAAGGGGCAGCCTTCGGGCCGCCCCTTCGCGTTTGCAGAGTTGACGGGAACGGCCGGGATCGTAATTCAGACCCGATGAAACGGGTGATGATCATCGGGCAGCCCGGTTCGGGCAAATCATGGCTGGCGCGGCGGATGGGCGAGATCACGCATCTGCCGGTCGTGCATATCGATGCCATCCATTGGGCGCCCGGCTGGGTCGAGCGACCGCGCGCAGAAAAGGACCGGCTGTGCGCCGGAGTTCATGCGCGGCCCGAATGGATCTTCGAAGGCGGACATTCATCGACATGGGAAGCACGGCTGGATCGTGCCGATACGGTGATCTGGCTCGATCTGCCGCTGGGTCTGTGTCTGCGGCGGGTGCTGTGGCGCAGCCTGAGCAACTGGGGACGCAGCCGTCCGGAGCTGCCGCCGGGATGCCCGGAACGCTTCAATGGCGAGTTCGTGCGATACATCTGGCGCGCGCGCCGGTCGCAGCGGTCGAAGCTGTGTTGGTTTTACGGGCAGGTTCCCGAGGACAAGGATCGCCACCATTTGCGAAGTCGGCGCGAGGTCGCGGACTATCTGGGCGGGCTCTCCGAAGCGGTGGCAAGCGGGAATCTCGGTCTGCCGCATCGCTGAGAGCTGGGAAAATTGAAAAGGGACGGCCTTGGGCCGTCCCTTTCGCGTTCGGATACTCGTGAAACTCTGTACGCGAAAGGGCCTCAGGCGGCTTGGGGACCACTGTTGGCGGGACGCCCCTCATAGAGACGTTCACCGACACGAACCAGCATCCGGCCGTTCGCGAGCTGTTTGACAAGAAGGCCCTGCACCGAGATGCAGCTACCGATCAGGATGGTTTGCAGCATGATGGACTCCATACAATCAATGGTGAGTCCACTATAGGCGGTGATTTATGAACAACCTACTGTAGCTGACAAATATTTGACGACATATGGAACCAATTGCCTTGTTCTGACGCAGCGTTTGCACGTGCCCGGTTCGGGAACCTCACAGCCAGTCGCGCAGCACGGGAATCAACGGCAGATCGGCTGGCGGCATCGGATAATCGCGCAGGCGGTTCGGCCGCACCCATTCCAGCGCCTGATTCTCGCGCCCATGTGGCTGGCCCTGCCAGCGGCGGCAGGCAAAGAGCGGCATCAGCAAATGGAAGCTCTCATAGGCATGGCTGGCAAAGGTGAGCGGCGCGAGGCAGCTCTCCTGTGTGTCGATGCCCAGCTCCTCGTGCAACTCTCGGATCAGCGCGGCCTCGGGGCTCTCGCCCGGCTCGACCTTGCCACCCGGAAACTCCCACAGCCCGGCCATCGACTTGCCGACGGGGCGCTGCGCGAGCAGCACCCTTCCATCGGCGTCGATCAACGCCACCGCCGAGACGAGGACGATCTTCACGAGCGGTAGTCGGCGTTGATGTCGATGTAGCGATGCGTGAGATCGCAGGTCCAGGCCACGGCCTCGCCGGAGCCGAGCCCGAGATCGACGTCGATGACGATCTCCTGACCCTTCATGTAGGCGGCGGCCTTCTCTTCGTCATAGGCGGGGCTGACCCAGCCGTTCTGGGCCACCAGGATCTCGCCGAAGCGGATCGAGAGCCGGTCGCGGTCGGCCTCGGCACCGGATTTGCCCACGGCCATGACGACGCGGCCCCAATTGGGGTCCTCGCCCGCGATCGCGGTTTTCACCAGCGGCGAATTGGCGGTGGCCATGGCAACCTTGCGGGCGTCGTCGTCCGAAGCCGCGCCGGTGACGCGGATCTCCACGAACTTGGTCGCGCCCTCGCCGTCGCGCACCACCTGATGCGCGAGATCGAGCATCACCCGCTCCAGCCCGGCCGCGAAATCGGCGCTGCCGGTGACATCGACGCCCGAGGCCCCGGTCGCGGCCATCAGCAGCGTGTCCGAGGTCGAGGTGTCGCTGTCGACGGTGATGCAGTTGAAGGTTCGGTCTGTGATCTCGCGCAAGAGGTCCTGCAGCTTGGGCTGGTCGATCAATGCATCGGTGAAGATATAGACCAGCATCGTTGCCATGTCGGGCGCGATCATGCCCGAGCCCTTGGCGATGCCGGCGATCTTCACCGGCTTGCCGTCGATGGAGACGGTTTCGGTCGACCCCTTGGGGAAGGTGTCGGTGGTCATGATGGCGCGCGCGGCACCCTCGATGCCCGCAGGCTCCAGCGCGGCGTTCAGCTCTCCCAGCTTGGCAACGATGCGCTCATGCGGCAGCGGCTCACCGATCACGCCGGTCGAGGAGGTGAAGACGCGCGCGGCGTCGATGCCGGTGGCCTGCGTCACGGCGGCGCAGATTTCGGTCACCGAGCGTTCGCCCGCCTGACCGGTAAAGGCGTTGGAATTACCGGAATTGACGAGAAAGGCGGCGCGGGAGGTGTCCGCGCCGATCTTGGCCTCGCAGTCGCGGACCGGGGCAGAGCGGGTGGAGGAGCGCGTGAACACCCCCGCCACCGCCGAGCCCGGCTCCAGTTCGGCGAGCATCACGTCGGTCCGGTTCGCGTATCGCACCCCGGCCGCGACCGACGCGAAACGCACGCCCGCGATCTCGGGCAGGGCGGGAAAGGCGGCGGGCGCCAGCGGCGAGACCGGACCGGCCATGATCAGTTGCCCTCTTCGAGCAGACCGAGGTCGGTCAGCAGGGCCGGGTCGAAGGCGCCCTCTTCGGGGCGGGTCACCTCGGCTTCGCTCTCGAGCTCGACCAGACGCTCCTCGATCTTGCTTTGCTGGATCTGGCTGGCGAGATCGTCGCGCACCTCTTCGAGGGCGGGCGGCTCCTGACTGCGGGTGTCATCGAGGCGGATGATGTGAAAGCCGAACTGCGTCTCGACCGGCGTTTCGGTGGTCTCGCCCTTCTCAAGCTCGGCCACGGCGTCCTGGAACGGCTCGACCATCATGCCTTCGGCGAACCAGCCAAGGCTGCCGCCTTGCGCGCCCGAGCCGGGATCGGTCGAGACTTCCTTGGCGATTTCGGCAAAATCCTCGCCCGCCTCGAGCCGCTCCATCACCGCTTGCGCCTCTTCCTCGGTCTCCACGAGGATGTGGCTGGCGTTGAACTCCTGCGTCGCCTCGGCATCGGCGAAGGCCTCGTCATAGGCGGCCTGAATCTCCTCTTCGGAGACCTCCTCGCCCATCATGGAGTTGATCGCTTCGCCTGCGAGCAGCGAGCGGCGCTGGTTCTGCAGGGCCAGCTCGACCCGGACCGGAGTGTCTTCGAGCGTGTCGGCGAGCACCTGCTGCTGCACCAGCTGGTCGAGAATGCCCTGAAACAGGGTCTCTGGCGGCAGCTGCTGGTACTGCTGCGGCAGCTGGCTGCGGGTGATGATCATCTCGCCCAGCGTGATCTCGGTGCCGTTCACGGTGGCGACGACATCCGAGGCCTGCTGCGCGGAGGCCATCGAGGCGAGGCCGGCCATCAGGGCGGCGACGGGCAACGTGCGGATCATGTGGTTTCCTTCCTGGCCGCGCGGGGACCGCGTCCCGGGCGCGACGTTGACACTCGGTCTCCCGCCCCTTACATCGCCGGATGGGCTGGCAAAGGGCGGCACTTGCGCCCTATCTATGCCCCACATGCGGGGGCGACAAGCGACCTCCTTGCAGATCAAGTCACGACGGCAGGAGACAATCGCCAATGCTGGGTATCGGATCGCTGGCCAAGAAGGTCTTCGGCACGCCGAACGACCGCAAGATCAAGTCCACGCGACCGCTGATCGATCAGATCAACGCGCTCGAACCCGAGTTCCAGGCGCTGGACGATGAGGGCCTCAGGGCCAAGACCGCCGAGTTCAAGGCACGGGTCGAGAAGGGCGAGAGCCTCGACCACCTTCTCCCCGAGGCCTTTGCCAACTGCCGCGAGGCGGCGCGCCGCGCGCTGGGGCTCAGGGCCTTCGACACGCAGCTCATGGGCGGCATCTTCCTGCATCAGGGCAACATCGCCGAGATGAAGACCGGCGAGGGCAAGACCCTCGTGGCGACCTTCCCGGCCTATCTCAACGGCCTGTCGGGCAAAGGCGTGCATGTCGTCACGGTGAACGACTATCTCGCCAAGCGCGACGCCGAATGGATGAGCAAGGTCTATGGTGCGCTGGGTCTGACTACCGGGGTGATCTATCCCCAGCAGCCCGAATCCGAGAAGAAGGGCGCCTACGCCGCCGATATCACCTATGCGACCAACAACGAGTTGGGCTTCGACTACCTGCGCGACAACATGAAGTCCGAGCTGGCGCAGATGAACCAGCGCGGCCACAACTTCGCGATCGTCGACGAGACCGACAGCATCCTGATCGACGAGGCGCGCACGCCGCTGATCATTTCGGGGCCGAGCGAGGACCGCTCGGATCTCTATCGCAGCATCGACCGTGTGATCCCCGACCTGACCGAGGCGCATTACACGCTCGACGAAAAGACCCGCTCGGTGACCTATACCGACGAGGGCAACGAGTTCCTCGAGGCGCGGCTGCTCGCGCTCGGCATCCTGCCCGAGGGGCAGACGCTCTATGATCCCGAGAGCACGACCATCGTGCACCACGTCAATCAGGGACTCAGGGCGCACAAGCTCTTCACCCGCGACAAGGATTATATCGTCCGCGACGGGCAGGCCGTGCTGATCGACGAGTTCACGGGCCGCATGATGCAAGGCCGCCGCCTGTCGGACGGTCTGCATCAGGCGATCGAGGCCAAGGAGGAGCTGGAGATCCAGCCCGAGAACGTGACACTGGCGAGCGTCACTTTCCAGAACTACTTTCGGCTCTACGACAAGCTCGCCGGCATGACCGGCACCGCGCTGACCGAGGCCGACGAATTCCACGAGATCTACCGCCTCGGCGTGGTCGAGGTGCCGACCAACCGACCCATTCAGCGGATCGACGAGCACGATCAGGTCTATCGCACCGCCCGCGAGAAGTTCGAGGGCGTGGTGAAGGCGATCAAGGAGTCGCATGAAAAGCGCCAGCCGATCCTCGTCGGCACCACCTCGATCGAAAAGTCCGAGTTCCTGAGCCAGATGCTCGAGAAGGAGGGCATCCCGCATAATGTGCTCAACGCCCGCCAGCACGAGCAGGAAGCACAGATCATCGCCGATGCCGGCAAGCTCGGCGCGGTGACCATCGCCACCAACATGGCCGGCCGGGGCACCGACATCCAGCTTGGCGGCAATGTCGAGCTCAAGGTGCTTGAAGCGTTGGCCGCCGACCCGGAGGCCAACCCCGACGAGATCCGCGCGCGGATCGAGGCCGAGCACGCCGACGAGAAGAAGGCCGTGCTCGAAGCGGGGGGGCTCTTCGTGCTCGCCACCGAGCGCCACGAAAGCCGCCGCATCGACAACCAGCTGCGCGGCCGCTCGGGCCGTCAGGGCGATCCGGGCCGCTCCTCGTTCTTCCTGTCGCTCGAAGACGACCTGATGCGGATCTTCGGCTCGGAGCGCCTCGAGAAGGTGCTGTCGGGTCTCGGCATGAAGGAAGGCGAGGCGATCGTGCATCCTTGGGTGAACAAGTCTCTCGAGCGCGCGCAGGCCAAGGTCGAGGGGCGCAACTTCGACATCCGCAAGCAGCTCCTGAAATACGACGACGTGATGAACGAGCAGCGCAAGGTGATCTTCTCCCAGCGCCGCGAGATCATGGAGGCCAAGGACCTCTCCGAGATCGTCGCCGACATGCGCCATCAGGTGATCGAGGACCTCGTCGCGACCCACATCCCTCCCAAGGCCTATGCCGACCAATGGGATACCGAAGGGCTCTATGCCCAGTCGCTCCAGAAGCTCGGCATCGATGTGCCGGTGATGAAATGGGCCGAGGAGGAGGGCGTCGACGACGAGATCATCCGCGAACGGCTCGAGAAGGCATCCGACGAATTGATGGCCCGCAAGACCGAAGCCTTCGGTCCCGAGACCATGAAGAGCATCGAGAAGCAGGTGCTCTTGCAGACCATCGACGCCAAGTGGCGCGAGCATCTGCTGATGCTCGAACACCTGCGCTCGGTGGTGGGATTCCGCGGCTATGCGCAGCGCGATCCGCTCAACGAGTACAAGACCGAGAGCTTCCAGCTCTTCGAGGGGCTGCTCGACGGGCTGCGCGCCGAGGTGACCGAAAAGCTCGGGCAGGTGCGGCCGATCTCCAAGGAGGAGCAGCAGGCGATGCTGCAGCGCGCGATGCAGGCGCAAGCGGCCCGCAACCCGGCGGCCGCTGCCGGTGCCGCTGGCACCGCTGGCGCCACAGGGGTGAACGCGGCCGGTGCCGATGCGGCGCCCACCGCGCAGGCGCCCCGGCCGCAGGCCGCGCCGGAGATGGCCACCGCTGGCGCGGCGCCTGCCGCTTTGGCCAGCTCGACCGCCCCGGCACGGGCGAACTTCGACGAGAGCGACCCCAAGACCTGGGGCAGCCCGTCGCGCAACGAGCCGTGTCCCTGCGGGTCGGGAGAGAAGTTCAAGCACTGCCACGGCAAGCTCTGAAAAGAGGCGCGCCTGTCGGGCGCGCCCTGATTTTGCCCGGATGACTCCCTCAACAGGCCGGCTTGCCGTCGCGCGCCGGCCTTTTGCCCCGCCTAGTCTGGACCGACCAGATGGGTAGGGATCGTCTCATGGCTGTTTTGCGTTTTCTTGCGACCGCGGGTGCCTGCGCCACCGCCGCGCTGGCGATCGGCCAGTTCATGGAAAGTGGTGTGTCGCGCGCCTCGGCGACGCCGGTCGAGCTTCCGCAGACCTTTCCCGAACCGCCCATCCTGATCGGCTCCTTGCCCGACAGCCCGCCTCTCGCTGCCGCGGCCTTCGACCGGCCGGTGCCGATGCGCGCCCCGGTGCCGCTGGCGCGCTTGTCGGTGCCGCGCGGGGAGGGTTGCGGCCTGTCACTGTCGGCCGAGCCGCGCCCCGGCGCGATGGCCGCTCTGCAACTCAAGGCCCCCTGCGCGCCCATGGCCCGCGTGATGCTGCGCCACCAAGGGCTGACCGTGACCCTGCTGACCGACGGGGATGGCCGGGCCGAGGCGCTGTTTCCCGCCCTTTCGGCGCAGGCCGTGTTCATGGCCGAGGCCGGTGGCAAGACCGCCATCGCCTCCGTCGATCTGCCCGACATGCAGGAGTGGCAGCGCGTGGCGCTGCAATGGCGCGACAGCGACGGGATCTCGCTGCATGCGCTGGCGCCGGGCGGCAGGCCCGGCGGCGCGGGCGATCTGAGCCTCGATGCCCCTGCGGACTCTACTACGGACTCGGGCACGGGCGCCGTCATGGTAGCCTTGGGCCATGCCGCCGCGCCCGAGGCGCATCTGGCGCAGATCTACAGCGCGCCGGTCGGCGAAACGCGCGGCCTGCGGGTCGAGATCGAGGTGACGGCGGAGAATTGCGGCACGCCAATGCAGGCCGAAATGATGCGCAGCGACGGCAAGGGCGGTCTGGCCAGCCTCGACCTTGAGGTCACGCTTCCGGGCTGCGATGCGCTGGGCGAGCTTCTCGTCTTGCAAAACCTTGAGCCGGGGCTGACACTCGCGTCGAGATGACGCTCAGAAAACCCGCCTTTCCCCCGATCTTCAAGACGTTACGCCGCGCCGCCTTGGGCGCGGTCCTCGGATGCGCGCCGCAAGCTCTCGTGGCGCAGGAGCCGGATCGGGAGGTGCGGCTTACCTCGCGCTCGGGCACGCTGAACCTCACCGGAAGCCTTCTGGGCTATGACGGACGCTACCTGCGGATCGCCACCGAACATGGCGAGCTGACGCTGCCGCTCGCCGGTGTGACCTGCGAGGGCGCGAGCTGCCCCGACCCGGATGCTTGGGTGCCCGAGTTGCGGCTTTCGGGCGCGGCGCGGCTGGGCGAGCTGGTGCTGCCCGCTCTGGTCGAGGGTTATGCCCGCGCCCAAGGCTGGGAGCCCGAGCGCGTCGAGTCGCATGAGGGCCACGCGCTCTACAGCCTCGCCCTGCCGCGGGAGGCGGGGGAGGCCGAGGAGAAGCTGCGGGTCTCGTTTCGCCTGACCTCGACCGAGGACGGTTTCGCCGATCTTCTGGCCAACGAGGCCGATATGGCGATGGCCGAGAGGTTGCTCGACACCGAGGAACTGTCGCTCGCCCGCGACGCGGGATTGGGTCGGCTCGACGCGCCGGGGCGGCTGCAACTCGTGGGGCTCGACGCGCTGGTGCCGGTGGTCGCGCCGGGACGGCGGTTGCAGGCGCTGTCGCTGTCGCAGCTATCACGGCTTTTCGCGGGCGAGATCACCGATTGGTCGCGTCTGGGGGAGGTGGCGGGGCCGGTGCGGCTGCATCTTGAGGCCGAAACGAGCGGGCAGGCGCAGGGCTTTGAGACACTGGTGCTGGAGCGCATGGAGCGCAGCCTGTCGGCCGAGGTGGTCCGCCACACGGATGCCGACGCGCTCGCCGCCGCCGTGGTCGCCGATCCCGGCGCGATCGGCATGCTGCCCTTTGGACGGCTGGGTGCGGCGCAGCCACTGGCCCTGACCGGGCCTTGCGGGTTGCGCGGCACGGCTCGGCCCGAGAGCGTCACCACGGGGGATTTCCCGCTTACCCTGCCCTTGGTGCTCTATCGCCCCATGCGCCGCCTGCCGGAAGCGGCGGAAGCGTTCCTCGCCTGGATCGCCACGAGCGAGGCGCAGCTCGTGCTGCGCCGTGCCGGGGTCACCGGTCTCGCACCGATCCCGATCCCGATCGAGAGCCAGGGCGGACGCATCGCCGGGGCGGTACTCTCGGCGGGCGGCGACGTGGCGTTGGAGGATCTGCATCGGATGCTGCGGGTGCTGGGGTCGCGCCAGAGGCTGTCGACGACCTTCCGTTTCGAAGCCGGAGAGACCGCCCTCGACGCGGTGTCGCGCTCGCGCGTGGTGCAGCTTGCCCAAGCGATCCGCGACGGGCGCCACAGCGGCGAATCGCTGCTGCTGGCGGGCTTTTCAGATGGGCGCGGCGGCCCGGTGGCCAATCATGACCTGTCGCTCGAGCGTGCCGAGGCGGTGCGGGCAGCGGTGCTGTCTCTCTTAGGCGGCGAAATGCCGTCCGGTGCCTCGCTCGAGGTCGCGGCCTTTGGCGAAGCGATGCCCATGGGCTGCGACGACACCGAGACCGGGCGCGGCATCAACCGCAGGGTCGAGCTTTGGGTCGCGCCCTTGCGCTAAACGGCTTCTGTCGGCGACCCTTCAAAGCAGCCCCTCCGTGCGAAAGCTCGTTTCGCGCGATTTGCCGATCACGAGATGGTCGTGCAGCGTGATGCCGAGCGCCCGCGCCGCCGCCTCGATCTGCCCGGTCATGACGATATCGGCCTCCGACGGCGTCGGGTCGCCCGAGGGGTGGTTGTGCACGAGGATCAGCGCCGAGGCGTTCAGCTCCAGCGCCCTCTTGACCACCTCACGGGGATAGACCGGCACATGATCGACAGTGCCGCGCGCCTGCGCCTCGTCGGCGACGAGCACGTTGCGCCGGTCGAGAAACAGCACCCGGAACTGCTCGGTGTCGCGATGCGCCATCACCGTGCGACAGTAGTCGAGCAGCGGCTCCCAACCCGACAACACGGGCTGCGCGATGACCTTCGCGCGTGCCATGCGGTGCGCGACGGCCTCGACCACCTTGATCTCGGTGAGCACGGAGGGACCGACGCCGTCGATCTCGCTCAGCCGAGGGGGCGGGGCAGCAAGCACCCGGTTGAGATCGCCGAAGGCGTCGATCAGGCGGCGGGCCAGCGGTTTGACGTCCTGCCGCGGGATGGCGCGGAACAAAAGCAGCTCCAGCAGCTCGTAATCCGGCATGGCGTCGGCCCCGCCCGAGAGGAACCTCTCACGCAGGCGGCGGCGGTGATCGGCCATGTAGGAGGGAACGCGCCCCTTGGGCAACGGCGCGACATCGGCCACCTCGTCGCGGGCGAAGGGCAGAGGACGTTCAGCGAAGGAAGGATCGGAAACCATGCCCGCGAGTGTTTCGCGGGCATGGTTAAAACGGGCTTAAGAGTTTCAGCCCTTCATCGAATCCCAGAACCCCTTCACGGCGGAGAAGAAGTTCGAGCTTTGCGGATTGTTCTTCTCGCCGAGTTCGTCGAACTCCTTGAGAAGATCGCGTTGCCGCGCGGTGAGGTTGACCGGCGTCTCGACGGCGAGCTCGATGAACATGTCGCCGCGCTGGCCACCGCGCAGGGCGGGCATACCCTTGCCGCGCAGGCGCATCTGCCGACCCGACTGGCTGCCTTCGGGGATCTTCACGCGGGACTTGCCGCCATCGATGGTCGGCACCTCGATGTCGCCGCCCAACGCCGCCGCCGCCATGGAGACGGGCACGCGGCAGTAGAGATCGTGGCCGTCACGCTTGAAGAGCTGGTGTTCGGCCACATCGATGAAGATGTAGAGATCGCCCGACGGGCCGCCACGCAGCCCCGCCTCGCCCTCACCGGCAAGCCGGATGCGGGTCCCGGTCTCGACGCCCGCGGGGATGTTGACCGAGAGGGATTTCTCCTTCTCGACGCGGCCCGCGCCCTGACAGGCCCGGCAGGGGTCCTTGATGATCTGACCGATGCCGTTGCAGGTCGGGCAGGTGCGCTCGACCGTGAAGAAGCCCTGCTGCGCGCGCACCTTGCCCATGCCCGAACAGGTCGGGCAGGTGGCGGGTTCGGAGCCGTCGGAGGCGCCCGAGCCCGAGCATTTGCCGCAGGTGACGGAGGTGGGCACCGTCACGGTCTTTTGCATGCCCGCGAACGCGTCTTCGAGATTGATGCGCAGGTTGTAGCGCAGATCGTTGCCGCGCGCGGCCCGGCTGCGGCCGCCGCCGCCGCCGCCGCGCTGGCCCATGAAATCGCCGAAGAGATCGTCGAACACGTCCGAGAAGGCCGAGGCGAAGTCGCCCTGACCGCGGAAGCCGCCCGCACCGCCGCCCGGACGCGCACCCATGCCACCTTCGAAGGCGGCGTGGCCATAGCGGTCATAGGCGGCCTTCTTGTCGGCGTCCTTGAGCACGTCATAGGCCTCGTTGGCGGCCTTGAACTGCTCTTCGGCATTGGGGTTGTCGGAGTTGCGGTCGGGGTGAAGCTCCTTCGCCTTCTGGCGATAGGCCTTCTTGATCTCGTCGGCGGACGCGCCCTTGGAGACTCCGAGCGTTTCGTAATAGTCGCGTTTTGCCATAGGATCGTCCTGCCTTTCGGAAACGGAAAGGAGCCGGCCCGGTCAGCGGGCCGGCTCCTTGGACCAGAGCTTGCGCGGCGCCTCAGCGGCCCCGCTTGTCGTCGTCCAGATCCTCGAAGTCGGCGTCCACGATGCCGTCATCGTCGTTGTCACGCGGCTTGTCGCTCTCTGCGGGCTCGTCTTCACCGGCCTCGGCCTGACCGGCCTTGTAGATGGCCTCGCCCAGCTTCATCGCCGCCTCGGAGACGTTCTGGATGCCCGAGCGGATCTTGTCAGGGTTGTCGCCCTCGACCTCGTCCTTGAGCGCGGCCAGCGCCAGTTCGATCGCCTCGATCGTGGTCGGGTCGACCTTGTCGGCATGCTCTTCCATCGACTTCTCGGTCGAATGGATCAGGCTCTCCGCTTGGTTCTTGGCCTCGACCAGATCACGCCGCTTCTTGTCGCCCTCGGCGTTCTCCTCGGCCTCGCGGACCATCTTCTCGATGTCCTCGTCGGTGAGACCGCCGGACGCCTGGATGGTGATCTTCTGCTCCTTGCCGGTGCCCTTGTCCTTGGCGCTCACCGACACGATGCCGTTGGCATCGATGTCGAAGGTCACCTCGATCTGCGGCATGCCGCGCGGTGCGGGCGGGATGTTCTCGAGGTTGAACTGGCCCAGCATCTTGTTGTCCTGGGCCATCTCGCGCTCACCCTGGAAGACCCGGATCGTCACCGCGTTCTGGTTGTCCTCGGCGGTCGAGAAGATCTGGCTCTTTTTGGTCGGGATCGTGGTGTTGCGGTCGATCAGGCGGGTGAACACGCCACCCAGCGTCTCGATGCCCAAGGACAGCGGCGTCACGTCGAGCAGCACCACGTCCTTGACGTCGCCCTGCAGCACGCCGGCCTGGATCGCAGCACCCAGCGCCACCACCTCGTCGGGGTTCACGCCCTTGTGCGGCTCCTTGCCGAAGAACTTGGTCACCTCTTCCACGACCTTGGGCATGCGGGTCATGCCGCCGACAAGCACGACCTCGTCGATCTCCGAGGTCGAGATGCCGGCATCCTTGAGCGCAGCCTGGCAGGGCTTCATCGAGGCCTTGATCAGGTCACCCACGAGGCTTTCGAGCTTGGCGCGGGTCAGCTTCATGACGAGGTGCAGCGGCGTGCCGGTCGAGGCGTTCATCGAGATGAACGGCTGGTTGATCTCGGTCTGGGTCGAGCTCGACAGCTCGATCTTCGCCTTCTCGGCCGCTTCCTTCAGGCGCTGCAGCGCCATCTTGTCGGTGGTGAGATCGGCGCCATGCTCCTTTTTGAACTCCTGCGCGAGGTAGTTCACGATGCGCATGTCGAAGTCTTCGCCACCGAGGAAGGTGTCGCCATTGGTCGACTTCACCTCGAACAGGCCGTCGTCGATCTCGAGGATGGTCACGTCGAAGGTGCCGCCGCCGAGGTCATAGACGGCGATGGTCTTGGCGTCTTTCTTGTCGAGGCCATAGGCCAGCGCGGCGGCGGTCGGCTCGTTGATGATGCGCAGCACTTCGAGGCCGGCGATCTTGCCCGCGTCCTTGGTCGCCTGACGCTGGGCGTCGTTGAAGTAGGCAGGAACGGTGATGACGGCCTGCGTCACTTCCTCGCCAAGATAGGACTCGGCGGTCTCCTTCATCTTCTGGAGCGTGAAGGCGGAGATCTGCGACGGGGAATACTTCTCGCCCTTCACCTCGACCCAGGCGTCGCCATTGCCGCCGTCCACGATGTTGTAGGGGACGAGCTTGCGGTCCTTCTCGACCGCGGCGTCCGACATGCGGCGGCCGACGAGGCGCTTGACCGCGTGGATGGTGTTGGACGGGTTGGTGACGGCCTGCCGCTTGGCGGGCTGGCCGACCAGACGCTCATCGTCGGTGAAGGCGACGATCGACGGGGTGGTGCGGGCGCCTTCCGAGTTCTCGATCACGCGGGGCTGCGAGCCATCCATGATCGCGACGCAGGAGTTGGTGGTCCCGAGGTCGATGCCGATTACTTTAGCCATGTTCAAAACCCTCTAGCTCTAGGCGGTTTTCCGGTGCGGACCCGTTGAGGCATCCGCCCCGGACAGGAATTTTGCGGCGAGACGAGCCCGCCGCGGATCACTGGGCTATATAGGGAGGGCGTTTTCGGGCTGCAACTGGCAGCGATGGCCGAGACGCGCCATTTTGCCACCTCGGTGGAACCGAACGGGGAGACGGCGCATGGAAGCGGAGGAGATCGACCTGCGGGGGGTGCGGGTGCTGCCGGGCTTTCTGGGGCCCGACGCGCAGGCGGCGATGGTCGCCGATCTGCGCGAGGTGGCGCGCGCCGCCCCGGTAATGCGCCCGGTCACCCGGCGCGGCCCGATGAGCGTGCGGATGACCTCCGCCGGCCGGCTGGGCTGGGTCGCGGATCGGCGCGGCTACCGTTACGAAGAACTGCACCCCGAAACCGGCCGCCCCTGGCCGTCGATTCCGCAAAGCGTCCTGGCGGTCTGGCGCGCGGTGTCGGGCACGGATGTCGATCCCGACAGCTGTCTCGTGAACCTCTACCGCGAGGGGGCGAAGATGGGCCTGCATCAGGACCGCGACGAGGGGGATTTCTCCTACCCGGTGGTGTCGATCTCGCTTGGCGACGAGGCGCTGTTCCGGGTGGGGTCGGTCGAAAAGGGCGGCAGGACCGCCTCGATCTGGCTGCGCTCGGGCGATGTCGCGGTGATGGGCGGCGCGGCGCGGCTGGTGCATCACGGCATCGACCGGCTGCGCGAAGGATCCTCGACGCTGATCACGGGGGGCGGGCGGATCAACGTCACGCTCCGGGTGGTGCGTTAACGCCCGGCGCTCCAACTCGCGGAGGCGCGCTTGCGAGTGAAGAACTCGGCCATCATGCCGACAGCCACCAGAATCAGCCCGATCCAGAGCGGATAGAGAGCCGAGGTGAAATGCGGCGTGTAGTTGAGGAATATGTCGCCCCGCGCCTGATCGATCGCGTGAAACAGCGGGTTCCAGTCGAACACCGAAAGCATGTAGCCCGGAAGCGTGTTGGCCACGAACATCTTGCCGCTCGCGATCATGTTGACGCGCGAATAGACCGAGACGCCGATGGTGGTGAACTCGGGCAGCCATGGCTTGATCGCCATGAAGATCATGCCGACGCCGACACCCGAGAACCACGCCACCAGCAGCATCCCCATCGCGCCCACCGGGTCCTCGATCACCACCGGCGTCACCAGCACGTGGTAGAAGAACAGGATCACCAGAAGCGACAACAGCTGGATGTAGAGCGAGCCCAGCGCCGCCGCCGAAATGGTCACGGCGGTGTTGAGCGGCGCATGCTTCATCATCGAGGAGGCGGGGCCGTCGGCCTTGACCACCGCGCCCACGGCCTTGGTGTGGATCAGAAACAGGAAGATGCCCGACATCAGATAAAGCAGGAAGTCGCCCCGAAGCCCGGCGCCGCGCGCGCCGATCAGCGTGAACATCAGATAGAAGGCGAGCACGAAGATCACCGTCTGGACGATGTTCATCAACAGCCCCGCAAGCGCATTGCGGTGATCCTTGCGGATCTCGCGCACGGTGGAGTGATAGATCAGTTCGGCCAATCCGGCCGCGCGTCGGCCCGTGCCGCGGGGGCGCTCGCCTTGGAACATCTGACCTCGCTCTGCGACCGGGTTCCGCGACCGGCGGACGGGTGACGAATTTCTTGCCGATCTCCGGACGGGATACCATAAGGAGATCGCTCCGACCTATCAACATCGCATGAAGCGGATGGCGATTTCGGGGCGGTACAAGGTCAAAGGACGGTTGGTGATATGGATTTCGACAGGCTGACGCAGGTGATGCGCAAACTCGCGATCGAGGCGGGCGAAAAGATCATGGAGATCTATGACGGTCCCGATTTCGACGTGCGTGCCAAGAGCGACGACAGCCCCGTCACCGCTGCCGACGAGGCCGCCGACGCGCTGATCTCGGACGGGCTGCGCGCCGCCTTCCCCGAGATGCCGCTCGTCACCGAGGAGCAGTCCGACAGCCACGGCCAGAGCGTTTCGACCTTCCTGATCGTCGATCCGCTCGATGGCACCAAGGAGTTCGTGCAGCGCCGCGGCGACTTCACCGTCAACATCGCCCTCGTCGAGGACGGCCAGCCGACGCGCGGCGTGGTCTATGCCCCCGCCAAGGGGCGCCTGTTCTACACCGACGCCTCGGGGGTTTCGGTCGAGGAGCAGGGCCCGTTCGACGCGGACACGCCCGGCGCCACCGCGCCGATCAATGTCTCGACCCCCGACGCGGCGCTCCGCGTCGTCGCCTCCAAGAGCCACCGCGACGCCGCCACCGACGACTACATCGGCAAATACGAGGTCGCCGACATGAAGAGCGCGGGCTCCTCGCTCAAGTTCTGTCTCGTGGCGACGGGCGAGGCCGACATCTATCCGCGCCTCGGGCGCACCATGGAGTGGGACACGGCGGCCGGTCACGCGGTGCTCGGCGGCGCTGGCGGCAAGGTCGTGCGCTTCGACGATCACACGGTGCTGGGCTATGGCAAGCCGGGCTTCGAGAACCCGTTCTTCATCGCTTACGCCCCCGGCGTGGATCTGGCCAAGCCCTGATGTCGGTGCTGATCGTCATCCCCGCGCGCTACGCCTCATCCCGCTATCCGGGCAAGCCGCTGGTCGAGCTGACCGGGGCGACGGGGGAGGCGCGCAGCCTGATCCGCCGCTCCTGGGAGGCGGCGATGCAGGTTTCCGGCAACCCGCGCGTCGTCGTCGCCACCGACGACGACCGGATCCGCACCGCCGCCGAGGCCTTCGGCGCGGAGGTGGTGATGACCTCCGAGGCCTGTCGCAACGGCACCGAACGCTGCGCCGAGGCCTATGACGCGCTGGGCGGCGGCTTCGAGATCGTGGTGAATCTGCAAGGCGACGCGCCGCTGACCCCGCCATGGTTCGTGGAGCGTCTGATCGAGGATCTGCGCGATCACCCGGTGGCCGAAGTGGCGACGCCGGTTCTGCGCGCCGATGCCGCGGCGCTCAAGGGCTTTCGCGAGGATCGCCGCGCGGGCCGGGTCGGGGGCACCACGGCGGTGTTCGGCACCGACAATACCGCGCTCTACTTCTCCAAGGAGGTGATCCCCTACACCGGGCGCGACGATTATGCCGACGAGGAGGCGACGCCGGTGTTCCACCATGTCGGGGTCTATGCCTACCGCCCCTCGGCGCTGGCCGCCTATGGCCGCTGGCAGCAGGGGCCGCTGGAGACGCTCGAAGGGCTGGAGCAGCTGCGCTTTCTCGAACGCCGGGTGCCGATGCTCTGCGTCGAGGTCGAGGCGCGCGGGCGGCAGTTCTGGGAGCTGAACAACCCCTCCGACGTGCCGCGCATCGAGGCGATGCTCGCCGAGATGCAGGTGGCGTGACGCCGATCCGCGTCAGCGTCGTCATCGCCAGCCGCGGGCGCCCCGATGCGCTGCGGCTGTGCCTGACGGCGCTGTCGCAAAGCCGCCACCCCGCCTTCGAGGTCGTCGTCGTCACCGATGCCGAGGGGCAGGCGGCGCTGGCGTCCTGGGGCGACCGGATTCGGGTGCGCCGCTGCGACGAGGCCAATATCGGCCGCGCGCGCAACATCGGCATTGAGGCGGCGGCGGGCGAGGTGGTGGCCTTTCTTGACGACGACGCGCTGCCCGAGCCGGGCTGGCTCGCGGCGCTGACTGCTCCGTTCGAGGACGAAACGGTGGCCGCGGCGGGCGGTTTCGTGCGCGGCCCCGGCCACTTCGGCTGGCAATGGCGGGCGCGCGCGGCCTTCGCCGACGGCAGCTGTCGCGATCTGGTGCTCGAGAGCGATGCGCCGATCGTGCTGCGCGGCAGGCTCGGGCGTGGCATCAAGACCGAGGGCACCAACATGGCGGTGCGGCGCGGCGTGCTGACCGCGATGGGCGGCTTCGATCCGGCCTATCGCTTCTATCTCGACGAGACCGACCTGAACCTGCGGCTCGCGGCCATGGGCGCGCGCACCGCGATCGTGCCGCAAGCGCAGGTGCATCACGGCTATCTCGCCTCGCCCCGCCGCCGCGACGACCGGGTGCCACGCGACCTGTCCGACATCGGAGCAAGCCTCGCGGTGTTCCTGCGGCGCCACGGCGCGCGGCTCGACGGCAATGCCCGGATCGAAGCCGAGCGCATGGCCCAGAAGCAGCGGCTTTTGCACCATATGCAATGGGGCCGGATCGCGCCGGGGGATGTGGGACGCCTCATGGCAAGCTTCGAGGCAGGCGTATCCGAGGGACGGCTCAGACCGCTGGAGCGGCTGGTGCCGCTCGACGAGCCGCCGCCCGCCTTCTCGCCGTTGCGCGACATCGGCTCCGCGCTGCCCTCGGTCTGGCTCTCGGCGCGGCCCTTCACCGCGCGCGCGCAGATGGCCGAGGCGGTGCAGATCGCCGGGCGCGGCCATGTCGTGACGCTGCTGGTGCTGTGGCCCGATGCGCGCCGCCACCGTATCCGGTTCGACCCGCGCGGCGTCTGGGTGCAGTCGGGCGGGCTGTTCGGCCCGTCGCTGCCCGGCGATCCGGCGTTCCGGCGCTGGCGTTTTGCCGAGCGCGCCGCCTTCGAGGAGGCGCGGCAACGTACGCATCGCGACCCTGAGGGGGCGAGAATTGATGAGATGACGCCATCATGATAGGAACGTCTTGCGGTTGTTCACGGTTGTTGCGAAGCAGATCGCAAAGGTTTTCAAGCGGGCGCCTTCTCCCCGATGCGCCGCGAACAAAGGATTCAGGTAGATGACGACACGTGTGACCAAGGCCGTATTTCCCGTGGCAGGACTTGGGACGCGGTTCCTACCGGCCACCAAATCCGTTCCCAAGGAAATCATGACGCTCGTCGACAAGCCGTTGATCCAATACGCGATCGACGAGGCGCGCGCCGCCGGTATCGAGGAGTTCATCTTCGTGACCGCGCGCGGCAAGTCGGCGCTTGAGGATTACTTCGACCATGCGCCCGAACTGGAAACGCGCTTGGCCGAGGACGGCAAGGACCAACTGCTCGACGTGCTCAAGTCGACCTACATGCCGTCGGGTGCCATCGCCTATATCCGGCAGCATCAGGCGATGGGCCTCGGCCACGCGGTCTGGTGCGCGCGCAACCTGATCGGCGACGAGCCCTTTGCGGTGATCCTGCCCGATGACGTGATCGCCGCCGAGAAGCCTTGCCTGCAGCAGATGGTCGAAGCACATCGCGAGACCGGTGGCTGCATGGTCGCGGCGATGGAGGTGCCCAATGAGCGCACCTCTTCCTACGGCGTGCTCGATGTCGAGGCCGGGCAGGGCGACACGATGAAGGTGCGCGGCATGGTCGAGAAGCCCAAGCCCGCCGACGCGCCCTCGAACCTCGCGGTGATCGGGCGCTACATCCTGTCGCCGCAGGTGATGCAGCATTTGAACGCGAACGAGCGTGGCGCGGGTGGTGAGATCCAGCTCACCGACGCGATCGCCAAGGAGATCGGCACCGAGCGCGGCGTTTTTGGGCATCGCTTCTCGGGCGAGCGCTACGATTGCGGCTCCAAGGCGGGCTTCTTGCAGGCGACCGTGGCCTTCGGCCTCGCGCGCGATGAGCTGCGCGACGAGTTCGGCCAGTATCTCCACGAGATGATGGCGATCCGCAACGCCGCGCAATGACCGGCGCTTGACCCCACCGACCTCGCTGATCCTCGACCTGACGCGGCTGGCCAGCCGCGCCGGGCGCATGGCCACCGGCGTCGACCGGGTCGAGAGGGCTTGGCTCAGCGCCTGCCTCGCGGATCCCCGGCCTGTTCTCGGCCTGCTGCGAACGCCTGTGGGTTTCGCGCTGCTCGACCGGGCCGGCATGCAGAGGTTCGCGCGGGCGTTCGATCATCATGATTGGGGCCGTGCAGGGCCGGTGGCGATGCTGTTCCGGCGGCTCGACCCGGCCCGACGCGCGGCGCAGGGGCGGGTGCGCGCGCTCGCCGTGGCACGCGTTTCGCGGCGCGGTCTGACGGGGATGCTGCGCCGATGGCTGCCGCCGGGGGCCGTCTATCTCAACACCGGCCACGCCAATCTCGACAACCGGGTGATGCGCGCCTTGCACGGCGCGGGGGCGCGCGTCGTCGTGCTGGTCCATGACACGATCCCGCTCGATCTGCCGCAGGCGGCGGGACCGGGCAGCGTCGCGCGCTTTGGGCGGCGGCTCGATGTGGTGGCGCGCCACGCCGACCGGGTCGTGGCCACCGCGCGGGTGACCGCCTCGCGGATCGAGGCGCGGCTGGCCGAACGGGGGCGGGTGCCGCCGATGGTGGTGGCGCCGCTCGGGGTCGCTCCGGCCCGACCCGATCCTGCCGCGCTGCCGCCCGATATCGACCTCGTCCGCCCCTACATGGTGGTGCTGGGCACCATCGAGCCGCGCAAGAATCACGCGCTGCTGCTCGATGTCTGGGAGCGGCTGGGCGATGACGCGCCGCGCCTCTTCATCTGCGGTGCGCGCGGCTGGAACAATACGGAGGTCTTTGCGCGGCTCGACCGGGGCGTGCCGGGGGTGTCCGAGATGCCGGGCCTCTCGGACGGGGCGGTCGCGGCGTTGCTGGGCGGCGCGCGGGCGCTGTTGTTTCCCTCGCTGGCCGAGGGCTACGGCCTGCCGCCGCTCGAAGCGCAGGCCTTGGGATGCCGCGTGATCTGTGGCGATCTTGCCATCTGCCGCGAATTGCTGGGCGACGCCGCCGTTTACTGCGACCCGGCAGACCGCTACCAGTGGGAACAGGTGATCCGGGCGCATGCCGCGCCGCCCCGCCTGCCGCCACCGCGCGTCCTGTCGCCAAGCTGGGCGGCACATGTGGAGCGCGCGCTCGGGGGGCTTTGATCGGCCACCGGGCCGGGGAGACGGACGCTTGAAGGCCTGGCAGACCTACCGGCTGAGATTGCAGCGCAAGAGATGGCGCCTTCGGGCGCTGCGCAAGCGGCGCGAGTTGTCCTGTGTCGTCGATCGAAGCACGCAGATCCGCCCCTCGGACATCCTCGTCTTCACCACGCTGCGCAACGAGGCCGCCCGGCTGCCGCATTTCCTCGACCATTACCGGGGCATGGGCGTTTCGCATTTCTTCATGGTCGACAACGGCAGCGATGATGGCGGCGTGGCGTTTCTGGCCGAACAGCCCGACGTGTCTCTGTGGCGCAGCGACGCGAGCTACAAGCGCGCCCGATTCGGGGTCGATTGGCTCAACTGGCTGATGCGCTGCCACGGCCACGGCCACTGGTGTCTGACCGTCGATCCCGATGAGCTGCTGATCTATCCCTTCTGCGACACGCGGCCGCTCGCGGCGCTGACCGACTGGCTCGACGCTTCCTCGATCCGCAGCTTCGGGGCGATGCTGCTCGATCTCTACCCCAAGGGGCCGATCGGCGCACAGCCCTTTGCGGCGGGCGACGACCCGCTCGAGACCGCCTGCTGGTTCGATCCGGGCAATTACAGCATCTCGCGCAATGCGCTCTACGGCAATTTATGGATTCAGGGCGGGCCGCGCGCACGGATGTTCTTTGCCGACATGCCCGAGCGTGCGCCCGCGCTCAACAAGATCCCGCTGGTGAAATGGGACCGCCGCTACGCCTATGTCAGCTCGACCCACATGCTGCTGCCGCGCGGGCTCAACCTCGTCTATGACGAGTGGGGCGGCGAGAAGACCTGCGGCATGCTGCTCCATACCAAGTTCCTCGACGGCTTTGGCGACAAGGCCCGCGAGGAGCTGCAACGGGGTCAACATTACGCCGCAAGCGCCGAGTACAAGGCCTATGCCGCCGGTCTGGAGGCGGACCCCGAACTGTGGTGCCGATGGAGCGAAAGATACATCAACTGGCGGCAACTCGAGGTGCTGGGCCTGATGTCGCGAGGCAACTGGGCGTGAGCCTCGGCGTCGTGATCCTCGTGCACAACGCGCTGGGCCGCGCGGAGGAGGTGATCCGGCACTGGGCACTGTCAGGCTGCCCGGTGGTGGTGCATGTCGACAGCGCCATGCGCCGGTCGCGGTTCGAGCGGTTGCGGGCGGGTTTCGACGACATCTCCGACCGGGTGCTGTTTTGCGACCGGCACCGCTGCGAATGGGGCGGCTGGGGCATGGTGGCGGCGACGCAGTCGGGCGCGCGGCTGATGCTCGACAGCTTCGCCTCGGTCGAGCATGTCTATCTCGCTTCCGGCTCCTGCGTGCCACTGCGCCCGGTGGCCGAGCTTACCGCCTATCTCGCCGCGCGCCGCGACACCGACTTCATCGAGAGCGCCTGTGTCGCCGACGTGCCATGGACCGTGGGCGGCCTCTCGGAGGAGCGGTTCACCCTGCGCTTTCCGTTTTCGTGGAAGCGGCAGCGCTGGGCCTTCGACCGCTACGTGGCGCTGCAGCGGCGTCTGGCGGTGCGGCGGCGCCTGCCGGAGGGGCTGGTGCCGCATATGGGATCGCAATGGTGGTGCCTGACGCGCGCGACGCTGGAGGCGATCCTGTCGGACCCGCAGCGCCCGGCGCTCGACCTCTACTTCGCCCGGGTCTGGATCCCCGACGAAAGCTATTTCCAAAGCCTCGCGCGCCGCTGGTCCACGCGGATCGAAAGCCGGTCGCTGACCATGGCCAAGTTCGATTTTCAGGGCAAGCCGCACCTGTTCTACGACGATCACCTGCCGCTGCTGCGCCGTTCGGAGTGCTTCGTCGCGCGCAAGATCTGGCCCCGGGCGCAGGCGATCTATGACGAGATGGCGGCGGGCGGGCATCCGGCGGGCATGGCCGAACCCGCGCCTGCGCGGATCGACCGGGTCTTTGCCCAAGCGACGGAGCGGCGGGTGCATGGCCGTGCCGGTCTCTACATGCAAAGCCGCTTGCCCAACGAGGGGTGGGAGAATGGCTTTACCGCTGCGCCCTACGGCGTGCTGCAGGGCTTTGCCGAGCTGTTCGAGGGCTTCGAGGGCTGGTTCGCCCGCGCGAGCGGCGCCACCGTGCATGGTCATCTCTTTGCCCCCGAGGTCGTGGCCTTCGAAGGCGGCGGCGCGCCGTGGCGCGGGGTGCTGTCCGACAGCGCGGCGCTGCGCGATCACGACGCACGGCGGTTTCTCACCAACCTGATCTGGAACGGGCGCGGCGCGCGTCAGGTGTTCCAGTTCGGCCCGCGCGACAGCCAGCATGTAAGCTGGGACATCGCCAAGGACCCCAATGCGCGGATCGGCGTCATCTCCGGGGCCTGGGCGGTGCCGCTGTTTCGCTCGGGGCGGCCCCTGGCCGAACTGCGCGATACGGCGGCGCGACTGCAAAAGACCGAGGCCGATCATCTGGGCGCGCTGCGCTCACCCTATGCCAAGGCGCGGATCAGGATCTGGACGCTGGCCGAGCTTCTGGAGGCCCCCGCCGAGGCGCTGGCGCAGATGCTCGCCGATATCGCGCCGCACCACATCGGCGCGCTGCCCGACCCGCCGCCGATGCTGCCGCTCGACGGGTTCGGCGGGTTCCTGCAGGAGATGCGCAACTTGGGCATGCATCCCTACCTGACCGGCGACATCCCTGCCGGGCCCGCGCCCCGTCCCCGTCGTTCCGCCCCCAAGCCCTATCTGGTGAGCCGCCCCAATGCCTGACTTCGACAGCTTCGTGGTGCTCGCCGAGATGCGCACCGGTTCGAACTTCCTCGAAAGCAATCTCAACGCGCTCGACGGCGTGACCTGCCACGGCGAGGCCTTCAACCCGCATTTCATCGGATCGCCCAAAGACGCGCCGATCCTCGGGGTGGACCGGGCCGTGCGCGACGCGGCGCCGCTCGACCTGCTGGCCCGGCTGCGCGCGGCGCCGGGGCTGCACGGGTTTCGCTACTTCAGCGATCACGACCCGCGCCTCTTCGCACCGCTGATGGAGGCGCCGCGCATCGCCAAGATCGTGCTGACCCGCAACCCGGCCGAATCCTACGTTTCGCACCGCATCGCGGCGGCGACGGGGCAGTGGAAGCTCACCGATGCGCGCCATGCGCGGGCCGAACGCGTGGCCTTCGACGCCACCGGCTTCGAGCGGCATCTGGAGCGCCTGCGGCAGGCGCAGCTACGTATCATGGGCGCGTTGCAGCGCGGTGGGCAGAGCGCCTTCTATATCGATTACGACGACCTTCAGGATCTGGCCGTGCTCAACGGTCTGGCCGCTTGGCTCGGCGTGCCGGCGCGGCTGGAGGGGCTCGATCGCAGCCTCAAGAAGCAAAACCCCCAAAGCCTCGCCGAGAAGGTGGAGAATTTCGACGAGATGCGGGCGGCGCTGGCGCGGATCGACCGGTTCGATCTGGGTCGCACCCCCAATTTCGAGCCGCGGCGCGGCCCGATGGTGCCCAGCTACATCGCGCCCGCGCAGAGCGGCCTGTTGTGCCTGCCGCTCAAATCCGGGCCGGAGGCGGCGCTGCGCGGCTGGCTCGAGGCGCTCGATGGCGCGCCGCTGCGCCGGGACTTCACGCAAAAGACGCTGCGCACGTGGCAGGGCGCGCATCCCGGTCACCGCAGCTTCGCGGTGCTGCGCCACCCGGTGGCGCGGCTGCACGCCGCCTTTTGCGACCGGATCCTCGACCGGGGGGCGGGCGGTTTCCACGAGATCCGCGAGACGCTGCGCCGCCGCTACGACCTGCCGATTGCGTCCGAGGCGGCGGGCCCCGACCCCGATCCCGCGCATCACCGCGCCGCCTTCGCCGCCTTCATCGGTTTCGTGAAGGCCAATCTGGCCGGGCAGACCGCGGTCCGGGTCGATGCAGCCTGGGCCAGCCAGAGGATGCTGTTGCAGGGGATCGCCGAGTTCGAATGTCCCGACGCGATCTTGCGCGAAGACGAGCTTGGGCAGGCGCTACCAAGGCTGGCCGCGCATGCGGGGCGTGAGGCGCCGCCATGGACGAATGCGAGCGACCCGCACGAAGACGCCCTCGTCGCGATCTATGACGCGGATATCGAAGCGGCGGTGCGGGCGGTCCATGCGCGCGATTACGCGCGGTTCGGATTTGCGGATTGGCGGCCGCTGCGCAGCTGAGCCGGGCTATCGGGCAGGAGTGGCGTCCGAGGCGTCAAGCGGCCTGAATCGCGGGGCCTTCGGTCAGGATCGCATGCAGCGTGCCAGCCTCGGCGTTGGAGCGCAGCTTCTGGCAGGTGGCGGTGTCGCGCAGCGTGCGCGACACCAGTGCCAAGGCCTTGAGATGCTCGACGCCGCTGCCATCGGGGGCGAGCAGGCAGAACACGAGATCCACGGGCTGACGGTCGATCGAATCGAATTCGAGCGGCTTGTCGAGGCGGATGAACAGGCCTTGCACCCGGTCGAGACCGCCGAGTCGCGCATGCGGCAGCGCCACGCCATGGCCGACGCCGGTGGGGCCGAGACCCTCGCGTTCGAGCAGCGCCTCGACCACGCGCGCGGGCGTCAGATCATAGCAGGTCTCCGCGAGATCCCCGAGGTCCTGAAACAGCCGTTTCTTGGAGCTGGTCGAAGCCAGCATCTTGACGCCGTCCACCGGAAGGATCTCGGAAATCTGCATATGGAGTCCCCTGTCTGCGAGGCGGGCTCGGAGAGCCAGGATCTGGCGCCCTCCTAGCCGATGTTACGCGGGTCGATCCACCCGAAATTGCCATCGTCGCGCTTGTAGACGACGTTGATCCCGCTGTGCTTCTCGTTGCGGAACACCAGCACAGGGGAATCCGTCAGTTCGAGTTGCATCACGGCTTCACCGACCGAGAGTTCGGGAATCTTCGATTCCATCTCGGCGACGATCATCGGGGCGAGGCTGTCCTGCTCGGTTTCGTCACTGTCTCCTGACGCGGCGAGGATATAGGAGCCCGCGAGGGATTGTTCAACCGGGTTTGCGCGGGCCTTGTGGTGGTCCTTCAGCCGACGCTTGTAGCGGCGCAGCTGTTTGTCCATCTTCTCGCAGCAGGCGTCGAAGGCGGCATAGATCTCGTTGGCGCGGCCCGAGGCCTGCGCGGTGAGGCCGGTCGACAGATGCACCACGGCTTCGCAGACATGTTCATGGCCCGAACGCGAGAACACGACATTGGCGTCGGTCGGACGACCGGCGTATTTGCCCAGCGTCACGCCAAGCTCGGTCTGCACATGGGTCTGCAGCGCCTCGCCGATCTCGATCTGTTTGCCGGTGATCTGGTAGCGCATGGACATCTCCTTCAGGGGCGCGGCTCGGCCCTGCGCGCGCGAGGCGGGCAAGGGGTCCGGGCCGGCAGGGGGTGGGGATGGGCAGCGGCCCCGCCCTCCAAGTGTCGTCCGGCCCGTCGCGTCGGAGCCGTCCGTACCTGTGGACAAGAGTGGTCGGTCTGCGTCATCGAGTCCCATCTCGCCCGATCGCGGCCCCGCTTGTCAACGCCGCCGTTGCGCCGCATTCAACTGATCCGGAAGCCCTGACCAAGATAGACGCGGCGCACGTTCTCGTCGCGGACCACCTCGTCGGTGGTGCCCGACATCAGCACGCGGCCGTCATGCAGGATATAGGCGCGATCAACGATTCCGAGAGTCTCGCGCACGTTGTGATCGGTGATCAGCACGCCCAATCCGCGGGTCTTGAGTGCGGCCACGAGATCGCGAATGTCGCCCACCGCGATCGGATCGACGCCGGCGAAGGGCTCGTCGAGCAGCACGTAGCGCGGATTCGCGGCGAGGCAGCGCGCGATCTCGACCCGGCGGCGTTCGCCCCCAGACAGCGCCAGCGCCGGCGCGCGGCGCAGGTGTCCGATCGAGAAGTCCGACAGCAGTTCCTCGAGCCGTTCGCGCCGCGAGGTGCGGTCGGGCTCGGCGATCTCGAGCACGGCGAGGATATTGTCCTCGACGTTGAGGCCGCGAAACACCGACATCTCCTGCGGCAGGTAGCCGATGCCCAGGCGCGCTCGGCGATACATCGGCAGAAGCGTCGCGTCGCGCCCGTCGATCGTCACCTGCCCGCCCTCGGGGCTCACCAGACCGGCAATGGAGTAGAAACAGGTGGTCTTGCCCGAGCCGTTGGGCCCTAGAAGCGCCACCACCTCGCCGCGGTCGAGATGCAGCGACACGTCGCGGATCACCGGGCGCTTGCGGTAGCTCTTGCGCAGGCCGGTGACCCGCAGCCCCCCCGATCCGGGCGTCAGGTCGAGGGCGGGGCGGTCGCTCATTGCGCGGGCTCGATGACGCTGCGCACGCCGCCCGTGAGCTGCGCGGTGCCTGCCGCGAGGTCGATCTCCATGCGCTGCGACGACAACGCCGTGCGCCCTTGGGTGAGCAACACGTCGCCGATGAGGGTCAGCGTACCGCCGGAGATGTCGTAGACCGCGCTCTCGGCTTCGGCGGCCTCGGTCGCGGTGACGAAGGTGACGCCGCCCTCCGCCTCGAGCCGGGCGATCTCGCCGGTGGCCTCGTCATAGACCACCTCGACCGTGGCGGCCGAGATCTTCATCTCGCCCTGACCGATCAGCACGTCGCCCTCGAAGGTGGCGCGCCCCGTGGCCTGATCGACACTCAGGCTTTCGGCGGTGACCTCGACCGGGGCCGAGGGGTCGGCCGCGAGGCCGCCCAAGGCCATCTGCGTCTGGGCCATGGCGAGGCCGGGCAACAGCAGCCCCGTGAACAGGGCGGCAAGGGCGGTGGTGCGGATCATCGGCTCTCTCCTCGGCTTGCGGGATCATATAGCAGCCGCACGCCATCGGAGAACACCATGCGCGGCGCGGTCCCCTGCGGCATCTCGGTGCGCATCGCCCCGGCGGTGAGGCGGCCGAAGGGGCCGTCGACCGTGATCGCGCCGGTGGAGACGACGCGGCCGGTGCCCAGATCGGCTTCGAGCATCGGCGTTTCGACATCGTAGCCCATCGAGGTTGCGATCGAGACCGGCCCGTCGAACCGCAGCCGCCGTGCCTCGGCGTCGATCCCGCCGGTCGCGGCGCGCATTTCGATCCGGGCCCCGTCCGGGGTCTCGACCACGCCGCGCGGGGTGTCGATCGCATAGATCCCTTCGGCCTGCGGCCGCACCGTCGCCGCCTCGACCGAGATCGACGCGCCGTTTTCGGCGGTGCCCGCAAATCGCGGCGCGCTGACCCTTTGCTCTTTGGCTATGGCCTCGATTTCGGCAAAGGGGATCTCGCTGGGTCCCTGTGGGGCGCGCGCGATCAAAAACAGCGTCGAGAGCAGCACCAGCCCAAGCACCGGCAGCAGCACCTTGGCGCGGCCGATGAACCGCGAATAGGCATTGTCGCGCGCGTGCATCAGGCCACGCCGGCCCGCAGGCAGTCATGGATGTGCAGGATGCCGAGAGGGCGGCGCGCGGCATCCTCTTCGTCAACCACGAACAGGCAGGTGATCTTGCCCGCGTTCATATGTGCCAGCGCCTCGGCGGCGAGCGCGTCGGGCCGGATGGTGCGCGGGCGCGGCGTCATGACCTCGCCGGCGCGATGGTCGAGAAGCCCCGACATGTGCCGCCGCAGGTCGCCATCGGTGACGATTCCCGCGAGCCCGCCATCCTCATCGACGACCCCCACGACGCCGAAGCCCGCGCCGGTGATCGTCAAGAGCGTGTCGGACATCGGCGCGTCGAGCGTCACCAGCGGCAGTTCGGATGCGCCATGCATCAGATCGCGCACCCGCGCCAGCCGTGCGCCGAGCTTGCCGCCGGGATGAAAGGCGTGGAAATCGGCCGCCGTGAAGCCGCGGCCGCGCATCAGGGCGATTGCGATCGCGTCGCCCAGCGCCAGCGTCATCGTGGTCGAGGTGGTGGGTACAACGCCGATGCCGCAGGCCTCCGGCAGGGCGGGGAGCGCGATCGCGATGTCGGCCTGTGTCATCAGTGTGCTCTGGGGCCGCGCCGCCACGCCGATCAGCAGAATGCCGAATCGCCGCGTATGAGCCACGAGATCCGCCAGTTCGGGCGTCTCGCCCGAGTTCGACAGCACCAGCACCACGTCGCCCTTGGAGATCATGCCCAGATCGCCATGGCTCGCCTCGGCGGGGTGCACGAAGGACGCGGGGGTGCCGGTCGAGGCGAGGGTGGCGGCGATCTTGCGCGCGACATGGCCCGATTTGCCCATGCCCGAGACGACCACCCGCCCGGTGGCGGCGCGGATCGCCGCGACGGCGGCCGTGAAGCCGCCATCGAGCCCGCGCGCGAGCGCCGCGAGACCGGCGGCCTCCTCGGCGATCACCTGCCGCGCGATCTCCAGATCCCTCGCGGGCTGATCCGCGTCGCCCATCTCAGTGCGCGAAGATGTCGGCATCGGGCCAGCCCGCGAGGTCGAGGGCGGCGCGGGTGGGCAGGAAGTCGAAGCAGCTCTGCGCCAGTTCGCGGCGCCCCTCGCGTTCGAGCTTGGCGTCGAGCGCGGCCTTGAGGCGGTGCAGGTGAAGCACGTCCGAGGCGGCGTAGTCGAGCTGCGCATTGGTCAGCTCTTCGGCGCCCCAGTCCGATTGCTGCTGCTGCTTGGAAATATCGACGCCGACCAACTCCTGCAGCAGGTATTTCAGCCCGTGCCGCTCGGTGAAGGTGCGCACCAGCTTGGAGGCGATCTTGGTGCAGTAGACCGGTGCGGCGGTGGCGCCGAAGGCGTGCCGCATCGCGGCGATGTCGAATCGGCCGAAATGGAACAGCTTGAGCACCTGCGGATCCTTGAGCAGCCGCACGAGGTTGGGTGCTTCGTTCTGGCCGGGCCGGATCTGGATCATGTGGCAATGCCCGTCGCCGCCCGACATCTGCACAAGGCAGAGCCTGTCGCGGATCGGGTTGAGGCCCATGGTCTCGCAATCGATGGCCACGACGGGACCGAGATCGAGATCGTCGGGAATATCCTGCTGGTAAAGGTGGTTCGCCACGATGTCCTCGCTGTTGATCTACGAGGAGGGATGGTGCCCAGGAGAGGACTCGAACCTCCACGTCCTTTCGGACACTGGCACCTGAAGCCAGCGCGTCTACCAATTCCACCACCTGGGCAGGTCGTGTGAGGGGCGATCTACGGAATGGCGCGGGGGGTGTCAACGGGCAATCCGCGGGAAATTTTGCTGTCCCTGCGGAAGGCGACGATGGACGGGACCGAGGGCGGCGCGGCGCGGAGGGCCCGTGGCGAGCGGTGCCGGATCGGCGCTTGTCCGCGTGGCTCCCGGGGGGTAAACCGCGAGGCGTCAATTCACCTTATCAGGGCGGGGCAGATGACCGGACTTGTGACCATCTACGGCGGATCGGGCTTCCTGGGACGCTATATCACGCGTCGTCTGGCGCAGCAGGGCTGGCGCGTCCGCGTCGCCTGCCGCCGCCCCGAAGAGGCGCTGTTCGTGCGCACCTACGGCGTCGTAGGTCAGGTCGAGCCGGTGTTTTGCAACATCCGCGACGACGACAGCGTGCGCAGCGTGATGACCGGCGCCGACGCGGTGGTGAACTGCGTGGGCGTTCTGGCCGAAAAAGGCCGCAATACCTTCAAGGCGGTGCAGGAGGAGGGCCCCGAGCGGATCGCCCGCCTCGCCGCCGAGCTGGGGGTGGCGCGGATGGTGCATGTCTCGGCGATCGGCGCCGACGCCGAGAGCGAGAGCGAATACGCCCGCAGCAAGGCCGCGGGCGAGGCGGGCGTGCTGCGCCACATGCCGCAGGCGGTGGTCCTGCGCCCCTCGATCCTGTTCGGCTCCGAGGACGAGTTTTTCAACCGCTTTGCTTCGATGGCGCAGATATCGCCGGTGATCCCGGTGGTCGGGGCCAACACGAAGTTCCAGCCGGTTCATGCGGACGACGTGGCCAATGCCGCCGCCCTCGCGGTGACCGGCCATGCCGCCCCCGGTGTCTACGAGCTGGGCGGGCCCGACGTGCATAGCTTCCGCGAGCTGATTGTGCAGATGCTGCGGATCATCCGCCGCCGTCGCCTCGTGCTGGCGCTGCCCTTCGGCGTGGGCCGTCTGATGGCCACCGCTGGTGGTGTGGTGCAGATGCTGTCCCTCGGGCTGGTGCGCGCGCCGATCACCGCAGACCAGGTCGCCAATCTGCGCCATGACAACGTCGTGGGCACAGGCGCCAAGGGTTTCAGCGATCTAGGCATCGAGCCGATCGCGATGGAGGCTGTGCTGCCTGACTACCTGTGGCGCTTCCGTCCCTCGGGGCAGTATCTGGCCATCAAGGAATCGGCGCGTAACCTGCGCCCGCACTAACGAACGGACAATAGTATCATGACCGGAGAGACGATTCTCCTGCCGCTCCTCCTCGGGCTTCTGGAGGGGCTGACGGAGTTCATTCCGGTGTCCTCGACCGGCCATCTGCTGCTCGCGGGGCATTTTCTCGGCTTCGAGAGCAACGGCAAGACCTTTGAGGTGGTGATCCAGCTCGGCGCGGTGCTGGCGCTGCTCACGCTCTATTTCGGGCAGCTTTGGCGGGTGCTGCGCGACGCGCCGCACGACCCCCAGGCGCGGCGCTTCATCGCCGCGGTGCTGATCGCGTTCCTGCCGGCGGCGGTGATCGGGGTGCTGGCGCATGACATCATCAAGACGGTGCTGTTCGAGACGCCTGCGCTGATCGCGGTGATGCTGGTGCTGGGCGGCATCGTGCTGCTCTTCGTCGACCGCATGGCGCTCAACCCGCGCCATGACGACGCGATGAAGTTGCCGGTGCGCACGGCGCTGGCCATCGGCTTCTTTCAGGTGCTGGCCATGGTGCCGGGCGTCTCGCGGTCGGGGGCGACCATCGTCGGCGGGCTGCTCATGGGTGTGAACAAGCGCGCGGCGGCGGAGTTCTCGTTCTTTCTGTCGATGCCGACCATGGCCGGGGCGGTGGCCTACGATCTGTTCAAGAACCGTGACGTGCTCGACTGGAGCGCGCTCAACGAGATCGCCATCGGTTTTGCCATGGCCTTCGTGTCGGGGGCGATCGTGGTCAAATGGCTGCTCGGCTATGTCTCGCGTCATGGCTACGCGCTGTTCGGTTGGTGGCGAATCATCGTCGGGGTCGCGGCCCTCATCGGTCTGTTTCTGGTTGGATGAGCGCATAGGTATTTCATACTGACCTAAAAATCCCTCACGGCACCGAATAATTTCTCGACAGGCGCGCTAAAGCGATAAATGGGTCAGTATTGCTGACTTTTCATCGGCACGGCCTTTCTGTATCTCACTCCCGAGCCCAGCCAGAGGGAGACCAGCCATGGCCGAGAACAAGATGCTGAAATTCGTGTCCGTGCCGCGGGACATGCCGGAAAAGCGTCTGGCCACAGCGCGGCGCGAGGATTTCCAGGAAATCTACGCCGAGTTCGCCCGTGACAAGGCGGCCGAGCAGTCGAGCCGCTGCAGCCAGTGCGGCGTGCCCTATTGCCAGACGCATTGCCCGCTTCACAACAACATCCCCGACTGGCTGCGCCTGACCGCCGAAGGCCGCCTGCAGGAGGCCTACGAGGTCTCTCAGGCCACCAACACCTTCCCCGAGATCTGCGGCCGCATCTGCCCGCAGGACCGGCTTTGCGAAGGCAACTGCGTGATCGAGCAGTCGGGCCACGGCACCGTCACCATCGGCTCGGTCGAGAAGTTCATCACCGACACTGCGTGGGACGAAGGCTGGGTCCAGCCGATCCATCCCGCCCGCGAGCGCACCGAGAGCGTCGGCATCATCGGTGCCGGTCCCGGCGGCTTGGCGGCGGCCGACTACCTGCGCCGCGCAGGTGTGCAGGTCACGGTCTATGACCGCTACGACCGCGTCGGTGGGCTGATGACCTATGGCATTCCGGGCTTCAAGCTCGAGAAGGAGATCGTGGACCGCCGCACGAAGCAGTTCGAGGAATCAGGCGTCGAGTTCGTGCTGAACTGCAAGGTCGGCGAGGACATCTCCTTCGACGCCATCCGCGGCAAGCACGATGCCGTGCTGATCGCCACGGGGGTCTACAAATCGCGCGACCTGCCCGACAGCGAGCATGGCGGCGTTGTGCGTGCCATCGACTACCTCACCGCCTCGAACCGCAAGAATTTCGGCGACGACGTGCCCGAATACGACAGCGGCGAGCTGAACGCCGAAGGCAAGAAGGTCGTGGTGATCGGCGGCGGCGATACCGCCATGGACTGCGTGCGCACGGCGATCCGTCAGGGCGCCGAAAGCGTGAAGTGCCTCTATCGCCGCGACCGGGCCAACATGCCCGGAAGCCAGCGCGAGGTCGCCAATGCCGAGGAGGAGGGCGTCGATCTGGTCTGGCTTTCGGCCCCCAAGGGCTTCGAGTGCGGCCCCGAGGGCGTGAAGGGCGTGCATGTCCACAAGATGCGCCTCGGCACCCCCGACGCCACCGGCCGCCGCATGCCCGAGAAGATCGAGGGCGCCGATTACCTCGAAGAGGCCGATCTGGTGGTCAAGGCGCTGGGCTTCGAGCCCGAGGACCTGCCGACGCTCTGGGGCGTCGAAGGGCTGGAAGTGACCCGCTGGGGCACCGTGCGGGCCGAATTCGGCACCGGCGCCACCTCGCTCGACGGCGTCTATGCCGTGGGCGACATCGTGCGCGGCGCTTCGCTCGTTGTCTGGGCGATCCGCGACGGGCGTGACAGCGCCACCGCGATCGTGAATTATCTCGACCAGTCCGCCAGCGCCGGCGTCGCCGCCGAGTGAGCCCATGCGCGGGCTTTGGGCCCGTGCCGCCCCGGGGGGCCGGTTATCGGGGGCTGATGCCCCGGCCTTCGGGCCGGGGTCGCCCGATCCCGTCAGTTCCCGACGACCCATGTCCCGCCGACCCCGTTTCGGAGACCGCCATGAAGACGCCGATCGCCCTCCTGCTTTGCGCGTGGCCCGCTATGGCCAGTGCGCAGGCCCCACGCGAGGTGGCGCTGCCCGAGGGCTGCGCCGCCGCGCTGACCGTGCAGACCGCGAATTGCACCGTGTCGCATCATTTCACCTGCGAGGGCGACCCCGAGGGCTGGCGCCGCAGGGTCGATCTCGACCTCGACGGGGTGAGCTACTTCGGTGCCATCGACGCCGAGACCCAATGGGTCGAGAGCGTCTATCCGCGCGCCGACCGGCGCGAGGCGCTCGCTCCCGATCCCGCTGATCCGGCCTCCTTCACCGAACTGTCGGAAACCGGGGCCGACAGCTTCGATTTCACGACACTCTCGGATCAGGTCGGCGAAACCCGCTATGTCGGCTTCGACAGCCTGACCGGCGAGACCGTCACCATCGACGGCGTCGAGCTTGAGCAGACCGATTACGAGGTACGCGCCACCGGCGAGGATGGCGAGGTCCTCTGGGTCAGCCGCGGCACCGAGTTCATCGACCGCGCCCGACGCATCTTCCTGTCGGGCACGAGCGAAGTGACCGGGCCGGAGGGCAGCTTCACCTCGAACGACACGCCGATCGAATTCATCCTTCCGGGCGAGCCGGGTTTCCTCTCGTCCAACCCCAAACACGGCTGCGGCGCGACCATGTCGTCGGCACCCGCCCCCATCGCCAAGGAGATCTTCCATGACCACCTATGATGACGCCTGGGTCGCCTCGGAAGAGGCCAAGCGCAAGCACATGGCCGAGCACGGCCTCTACCGCGAGGATGACGAGCACGCCTCCTGCGGCGTCGGTCTCGTCGTCGCGATCGACGGCACCCCATCGCGCGCGGTGGTCGAAAAGGGCATCGCCGCGCTCAAGGCGGTCTGGCACCGCGGCGCCGTCGACGCCGACGGCAAGACCGGCGACGGCGCGGGCATCCACGTGCAGATCCCGCGCGCCTTCTTCGAGGACCAGATCCGCCGCACCGGGCACGAGCCGATGGCCGAGCGCCGTATCGCGGTCGGGCAGGTGTTCCTGCCGCGCAACGACTTCGGCGCGCAGGAGACCTGCCGGACCATCGTCGAGACCGAAGTGCTGCGCATGGGGCACTACATCTATGGCTGGCGCCACGTGCCGGTCGACATCACCTGCCTCGGTGAGAAGGCCAACGCTACGCGCCCCGAGATCGAGCAGATCCTGATCCGTTGCGAGAAGGACATCGACGAGGAGCAGTTCGAACGCGAACTCTACATCATCCGCCGCCGGATCGAGCGCGCCTCGGTCGCCGCGGGCGTGCGCGAGCTTTACCTCGCCTCGCTGTCCTGCCGCTCGGTAATCTACAAGGGCATGATGCTGGCCGAGCAGGTCGCCGTGTTCTACCCCGACCTGATGGACCCGCGCTTCGAAAGCGCCTTCGCGCTCTATCACCAGCGCTATTCGACCAACACCTTCCCGCAATGGTGGCTGGCCCAACCCTTCCGCATGCTCGCCCATAACGGCGAGATCAACACGCTCAAGGGCAACACCAACTGGATGAAGAGCCACGAGATCCGCATGGCCTCCTCGACCTTCGGAGAGATGGCCGAGGACATCAAGCCGATCGTGCCGCAGGGCAGTTCGGACTCGGCCGCGCTCGATTCGGTGTTCGAGGTGCTGGTGCGCGCCGGGCGCAACGCGCCGATGGCCAAGACCATGCTGGTGCCCGAGGCCTGGTCCAAGAGCCGGGTCGAGATGCCGCAGGCGTGGCAGGACATGTATTCCTACTGCAACGCCGTGATGGAGCCGTGGGACGGCCCCGCCGCTCTGGCGATGACCGATGGCCGCTGGGTCTGCGCTGGTCTCGACCGCAACGGCCTGCGCCCGATGCGCTACGTCGTCACCGGCGACGGCCTGCTCGTCGCGGGCTCCGAGGCCGGCATGGTGCCGGTGGACGAGGCCCGCGTCGTCGAGAAGGGCGCGCTCGGCCCGGGCCAGCTCATCGCGGTCGACATGGGCGAGGGCCGGCTGTTCCATGACAGCGAAATGAAGGACAAGCTCGCCGCCTCGCAGCCCTTCGGCGAGTGGATCGAAAAGGTCGTGAATCTCAACGACATCCTGCGCGACGTGCCCGAGGAGCCGCTGTTCGAGGGCCCCGAGCTGCGCAAGCGCCAGATCGCCGCCGGCTACTCGGTCGAGGAACTGGAGCAGGTGCTGGCCCCGATGGCCGAGGACGGCAAGGAGATGATCGCGTCGATGGGCGACGACACGCCCTCGGCCGTGCTCTCGACCAAGTACCGGCCGCTGTCGCATTTCTTCCGGCAGAACTTCTCCCAAGTCACCAACCCGCCGATCGACAGCCTTCGCGAAAGCCGGGTGATGTCTCTCAAGACGCGGTTCGGCAACCTCAAGAACGTGCTCGACGAAAGCTCCAGCCAAGCCGAGATCCTTGTGCTGGAGAGTCCGTTCATCGCCAATGCCGAGTTCGACACCATGGTCGAGCAGTTCGGTGACCAGGTGGCCTTCATCGACTGCACCTTCCCGACGGGCGGCGCGCCCGACGGGCTGCGCGCGGGGCTGGAGCGGATCCGCGCCGAGGCCGAGGACGCGGTGCGCTCGGGCGCCGGGCACATCGTGCTCACCGACCAGCATCAGGACGAGGACCGCGTCCCGATGCCGATGATCCTCGCCACCTCGGCGGTGCATTCGTGGCTGACCCGCAAGGGGCTGCGGACCTTCTGCTCGGTCAATGTGCGCTCGGCTGAGTGCATCGATCCGCATTACTTCGCGGTGCTGATCTCCTCGGGGGCGACCACGGTGAACGCCTATCTCGCGCAGGACAGCCTTGCGGATCGCCTGAACCGTGGCCTGCTCGAAGGCACGCTCACCGACATCATGCGCCGCTACCGCGATGCGGTGGATGCGGGCCTGCTCAAGATCATGGCCAAGATGGGCATCTCGGTGATCTCGTCGTATCGCGGCGGTCTCAACTTCGAGGCCGTGGGCCTCAGCCGTGCGATGTGCGCCGAGTATTTCCCCGGCATGCACAGCCGCATCTCCGGCATCGGCCTCACCGGCATCCAGAAGAAGCTCGAAGAGGTGCACGCCCGCGGCTGGACCAAGGCGGGCGCGGATCTCGGCACGCTGCCGATCGGCGGTTTCTACAAGTCGCGCCGCTCGGGCGAGAAGCACGCCTGGGAAGCCACGACCATGCACATGATGCAGGCCGCCTGCGACCGCGCCTCCTATGAGCTGTGGAAGCAATACGCCTCGACCATGCAGGCCAACCCGCCGATCCACCTGCGCGACCTTCTCGCGATCAAGCCGATGGGCGAGGCCATCCCGATCGAGCAGGTCGAGAGCATCACCTCGATCCGCAAGCGTTTCGTCACGCCGGGCATGTCGCTGGGCGCGCTCAGCCCCGAGGCGCACAAGACGCTCAACGTCGCGATGAACCGCATTGGCGCCAAATCCGACTCGGGCGAGGGTGGCGAGGATCCGGCGCATTTCCTGCCCGAGGCCAATGGCGACAACCCGAGCGCCAAGATCAAGCAGGTGGCCTCGGGCCGCTTCGGCGTCACCGCCGAATACTTGGGCGCCTGCGAGGAACTGGAGATCAAGGTGGCGCAAGGCGCCAAGCCCGGCGAGGGCGGCCAGCTTCCGGGGATGAAGGTCACCAAGCTGATCGCGCGTCTGCGGCATTCGACGGAAGGGGTCACGCTGATCTCGCCGCCGCCGCACCACGACATCTACTCGATCGAGGACCTTGCGCAGCTGATCTACGATCTCAAGCAGATCAACCCGCGCGCCAAGGTGACGGTGAAGCTCGTCTCCTCCTCGGGCGTCGGCACGATCGCGGCGGGCGTGGCCAAGGCCAAGGCCGACGTGATCCTGATCTCGGGCCATAATGGCGGCACCGGGGCCAGCCCCGCGACCTCGATCAAATATGCGGGCCTGCCGTGGGAGATGGGTCTCACCGAGGCGCATCAGGTGCTGTCGATGAACAACCTGCGCGGCCGGGTGACGCTTCGCACCGATGGCGGTCTGCGCACCGGGCGCGACATCGTCATGGCGGCGATGATGGGGGCCGAGGAATACGGCATCGGCACCGCGGCGCTCATCGCCATGGGCTGCATCATGGTGCGCCAGTGCCAGTCCAACACCTGCCCGGTGGGGGTCTGCACCCAGGACGAGGCGCTGCGCGGCAAGTTCGCGGGCAACGCCGACAAGGTGGTGAACCTGATCACCTTCTACGCGCAGGAAGTGCGCGAGATCCTGGCCTCGATCGGCGCGCGTTCGCTTGATGACGTGATCGGCCGGGCCGACCTGCTGACGCAGGTGTCGCGTGGCTCGGCGCATCTTGACGATCTCGACCTCAACCCGCTCTTGATTACGGTCGATGGCACCAAGAGCATCCGCTACGACCGCAATAAGCCGCGCAACGAGGTGCTCGACACGCTCGACGCCGAAATCGTCAAGGACGCCCAGCGCTTCCTCGAGGATGGCGAGAAGATGCAGCTGCAATACGCGGTGCAGAACACGCACCGCACCATCGGCACCCGGACCTCGGCGCATATCGTCGAGAATTTCGGGATGCGGAACCAGCTGCAGCCCGACCACCTGACCGTCAAGCTCACCGGCTCGGCGGGGCAGTCGCTCGGCGCCTTCGCGGCCCCCGGCCTCAAGCTCGAGGTGTCCGGCGACGCCAACGACTATGTGGGCAAGGGTCTCTCGGGCGGCACCATCGTGGTGCGCCCGCAGATGCAAAGCCCGTTGGTGGCGAGCGAGAACACCATCATCGGCAACACCGTGCTCTATGGTGCGACGGCAGGCTATCTCTTTGCCGCCGGCCGCGCGGGCGAGCGTTTCGCGGTGCGCAACTCGGGCGCGCATGTGGTGATCGAGGGCTGCGGCACCAATGGTTGCGAATACATGACCGGCGGTGTCGCTGTGATCCTTGGCTCGATCGGTGCCAACTTCGGCGCCGGCATGACCGGTGGCATGGCCTATCTTTACGATCCCGAAGGCCTCGCCGAGCCGTTGATGAACACCGAGACGCTCGTCACCTGCGGCGTCACGGTCGATCACTGGGAGCGCGAGCTGCACGGGCTGATCGAGCGTCACCAGCTCGAGACCGGGAGCCGTAAGGCCGCCGAGATCCTGCAGCATTGGGACAGCGAGAAGCACAACTTCCTGCAGGTCTGCCCCAAGGAAATGCTGCGCCACATCCCGCATCCCCTCACCGTCGAGGAGGTGGCGCTGCCCGCCGAGTGATCGCGAATCGCGGTCGAGAATCGAAGGGCCGGGGCGGCGACGCCCCGGCCCTTTCGCATCCAAGCGGGGAGGGGGCATGGCAGCCATGCGGGAACCCGGCGGGGCCCTCAAGGGTAGTCATGCCGCACCGCAACATAGCCCGGAACACCGGCGCGACGGCGGCAACCTGACAAACGGATGTGCCCGATGACCTCCATGAACAAACGAGATCCGGCTTCCCTCTCGCGCAAGGCCGCGCAGCGGTTCAAGATCCGCGCCGTCGCGGGGACCGCCATCGCGACCATGGCGGCCTCGGCCTATGCCAACCACCGCCTTGCGAAGCGCGCCGAACGGGACAACCCGCCCATGGGGCGGTTCATCACGGTGAAGGGTGTGCGGCTGCACTACCTCGAACGCGGCACCGGCCCGGCGTTGGTGCTGCTGCATGGCAATGGCAGCATGATCCAGGATTTCGAGAGCAGCGGGCTGATCGACATGGCGGCGCGGCACCACCGGGTCATTGTCTTCGACCGGCCCGGCTTTGGTCACAGCGCCCGCCCGCGCAACACCGTCTGGACGCCCGAGGTGCAGGCAATGCTGCTACACGAGGCGCTGGGCCGGATCGGCGTGACGCGCGCGACGGTGCTGGGCCATTCCTGGGGCTGTTCGGTGGCGGTCGCGCTCGCCGACCGCTTCCCCGAGGCGGTCTCGGGGCTGGTGCTGGCCTCGGGTTATTATTACCCGAGCCCGCGCGCCGATGTCGTCGGCCTTTCGGCTCCGGCGGTGCCGGTGCTGGGCGACGTGCTGCGCTATGCCGTCTCGCCGCATCTGGCGCGGGTGATATGGCCCGCCGTGCTGGAGCATCTTTTCGCGCCGCGCCCGGTGCCCGCGAAGTTCGCGCAGTTTCCCAAGGAAATGGCGGTGCGCCCCTCGCAGATCCGCGCCAGTGCCGCCGAGACCGCGATGATGATCCCCCGCGCCGCCGCGGCACGGTCCCGTTACGCGGCACTATCGATGCCCGTCGCCATCGTCGCGGGCGCCGAAGACCGGCTCATCGATTGCGAGGCGCAGTCGGCCCGGCTGCATGGGGAGATCGCCCAGAGCAGCTTTGAGCGTCTGCCGGGAGAGGGCCATATGATCCAGCAGACCGCGACACATGCCCTCATGGCGGCGATCGACAAGGTGGCCGTGCCGCGCAACCGCGCGGCTTGAACGGGGCCTGAACGGAGTGCGGCGTGGGCGATGCGACACCGCATCGCTCCTTGGAAACGGGTCCGAGGTTCGGCTTGACCGGACCCCGGCGGGCAAGGTCTATGGCGGCATGGCCAAACCCGTGAACACTTCCAAGACCGGCACCGCCGCCCGACGCAACCGCAAGGCAAAAAGCGCCGCCGAGACGCCCGCCGATGCCGCTCTGCGCACGCCCGCGCGCTGGTTCGCGCGCGTCGCCCTCTGGGCCGCTCTGGGCCTCGTCGGCCTGGCGGGCGCGCTGGTCCTGCTGTTTTCGACCTTCAACCCGCCGATCACCCCCTACATGATGTCCGAGCGCGCGCGGCTGGGCGAGATCGCCCATGATTGGGTGCCGATGGAGGAGATCGCGCCCGTCATGGCCCGCGCCGCCGTTGCCGCAGAGGACGCCAATTTCTGCCTGCACTGGGGTCTCGACCTCAAGGCGATCCGCACGGCGATGGCTTCGGGCGGCAATCGCGGCGCGTCGACCATCAGCCAGCAGGTGGTCAAGAACGTCTATCTCTGGCAGGGGCGCAGCTGGCTGCGCAAGGCGCTCGAGGCCGGGATGACGCCTGCCGTCGAGGCGGTCTGGTCCAAGAGGCGGATCCTCGAGACCTATCTCAACGTGGCCGAGTTCGACGAGGGGGTGTTCGGCGTCGGCAGGGCCGCACCGCATTATTTCGGCGTGTCCGCCGCCGACCTGTCGGAGGTGCAGGCCGCCCGCCTCGCCGCGATTCTGCCGGACCCAAAGGCGCGATCGGCTTCGGACCCGTCGGACTTCGTACGCCGCCGCGCCGCCGCGATTCTCGACGGCGCCGCGACGATCCGGCGCGACGGGCGAGACGACTGCTTCGAGTGATGCGCACGGGATTGAAGCGGCGCGACAGTTGCGGCAGATAGGGGAGCATGCAGAACAACCGTCCCGCCACGCACCGCCTTTATCACTACCCGCTCTCGCCTTTCTCGCGAAAGGTGCGGCTCAGCCTCGCCGAAAAGCGGATCGAGGTCGAACTCGTGGAAGAGCGTTACTGGGAGCAGGATCCCGAATTCCTGCGCCGCAACCCGGCGGGCAAGGTGCCGGTGCTCAAGCTCGGCAACCGCATGATGTCGGAGAGCGCCGCGATCTGCGAATATCTCGAAGAGGTGCAGCCCGATCCGCCGCTGTTGCCGCAATCGGTCGATGCCCGCTACGAGGTGCGCCGTCTGGTGGCGTGGTTCGACGACAAGTTCCACCGCGAGGTGACCTCGAAGCTCTTGGGCGAACGGGTGTTCAAGAAGGTCATGGGCGGCGGTTACCCCGACAGCACCAACGTCAAGGCAGGCGCGCGTGCGATCAAGTATCACCTCGACTACATGGCGTGGCTGCTGGACCAGCGGCGCTGGCTCGCGGGCAACGAGCTGTCGCTCGCCGATTTCGCCGCCGCCTCGCATCTGTCGTGCCTCGACTACATCTCGGACGTGGACTGGAACCGTTCCGAGACGGTCAAGGACTGGTACGCCAAGATCAAGTCGCGCCCGGCCTTCCGTTCGCTTCTGGCCGACCAGCTTCCGGGCTTTCCACAGCCCGCCCATTACGCCGATCTTGATTTCTGAGATGCCCCGCTTGGGGTCGCCGATCCGGATGCGTATCTGGGAATGGTGACGGATCCGGGTTTGAAGGACAGGCTGCGCGAGGCCGCGCTCGGCGAGGGATTCGCCGAGATGGGAATCTGCCGCCCCGATGCCATCCCCGAGGCCGCCGGACGCCTCGCCACCTATGTCGATGAGGGCCGCCACGGTCAGATGGGCTGGATGGAGGAGCGCATGCATTGGCGCGGCGATCCGGCCGCGCTCTGGCCAGAGGTGCGCTCCGTGATCATGCTGGCCGAGGCCTATACGCCGCACCACGATCCGCTCGAGGTGCTTGAACAGCGCGACCGCGCCGCGATCAGCGTCTATGCCCATGGCCGCGATTACCACGACCTCGTCAAGAAGCGCCTCAAGCGGGTCGGGCGCTGGCTTCTGGAGCAATGCCCCGACGAGCAGATCAAGGTCTTCGTCGACACCGCGCCGGTGATGGAGAAGCCGCTGGCACAGGCCGCCGGTCTGGGCTGGCAAGGCAAGCACACCAATCTTCTGGGCCGCACGGTCGGCAACTGGGTGTTCCTCGGCGCGATCTTCACAACCGTCGATCTTCCCGTCGATGCACCCGCGGTCGAGAAATGTGGCTCCTGCACGCGCTGTCTCGACATCTGTCCGACCAACGCCTTTCCGGCGCCCTTCCAACTCGATGCGCGGCGCTGCATTTCCTACCTCACCATCGAACACAAGGGACCGGTGCCCGAGGAGTTTCGCGAGGCTCTGGGCAACCGCATCTATGGCTGCGACGACTGCCTCGCCATCTGCCCGTGGAACAAGTTTGCCCAAGAGGCGACCGAAATGCGCTATTTCGGCAAGGTCGATGCGCCGCCGCTCGCCGATCTGGCAAAGCTCGACGATGCGACCTTCCGCGAGATGTTCTCCGGTTCTGCGATCAAGCGGATCGGACGCGACCGGTTCCTGCGCAACGTCGCCTATGCCATTGGCAACTCCAGCGACCGGGGCCTGCTTGGGGTGGCCCGTGATCTGGCCGCCGAAGCCGATCCGGTTCTGGCCGAGGCCGGTCAATGGGCCGTGAGGCGGCTGGAAGGGGCGGAAAAGGCGGCTAGGTCAAGTTCCTGACAAGCACAGGGAGACCGACATGAAGTCCATTTCGCCTTTTGTTGCGGCAGCTCTGGCCGCGCTGATCCCCGGCCTCGCCCTCGCCGATGCCGATCATGGCGGCGTCAAGCAGCCCGTCGATCGCGGTCCGGCCAACGCCGATTACGAACCCGCTTTCCCCGAGCAAGCCAACGCGCCCAAGATGGAGGCCACCGAAACCACCATCGAGACCTTTGCCGAGGGGCTAGAGCGGCCTTGGGGCATCGCGCCGCTGCCCGATGGAAGCTATCTCGTCACCGAGCGTCCCGGTCGGTTGCGCCATGTCTCGGCCTCGGGCGAGGTGCACCAGCCGATCACCGGCCTGCCCGAGATCGACGCGCGCGAACAGGGCGGCCTTCTCGATGTGACGCCGAGCCCCGAATTCGACAGCGACCGCATGGTCTATTTCACCTATGCCAAGCCGGTCGATGGCGGCGTTGCCACGGCGGCCGCGCGTGGCACGTTGTCGGAGGACATGACCGCGCTGGAGAATGTCGAAGACATCTTCGTTCAAGGCCCGCCCGCCGACGCGCCGATGCATTACGGCTCGCGCATCACCTTCGACGGCGAAGGGCATGTCTTCATCACCACGGGCGAGCATTTCACCGACGAATACCGCGAGATGGCGCAGGACATCACCAACACCTATGGCGTGGTGGTGCGGCTCAATCCAGATGGCTCGGTGCCCGAGGACAACCCCTTCGTGGGCCAGGAAGGCGAGGACGCGATCTGGTCCTATGGCCACCGCAACATTCAGGGCGCGGCGATCCAACCCTCCACAGGAGACTACTGGACCATCGAACACGGACCCGCGGGTGGCGACGAGCTTAACCGCCCCGAGCCGGGTGCCAATTACGGCTGGCCCAAGGTGAGCTATGGCGTCCGCTATGATGGTGAGCCGGTCGGCATCGGCGAGCCGCGCGCCGAGGGCATCGAGGAGCCGGTCTATTATTGGGACCCGGTGATCGCGCCGGGCGGCATGGCCTTCTACGAGGGCGGCGCCTTCGATGGATGGGAAGGCGATCTGGTCATCGCCTCGCTCGTGCCCGGTGAGGTGGTGCGCCTCGACATCAACGAGGAAGGCCTCGTGGTCGGCGAGGAAGCCCTCGCGGGCGGCAATGGCCGGGTGCGCGACGTGGAAATCACCGAATCCGGCGAGGTGCTGTTTCTGATCGACAGCGAAGCGGGCGCGATCCTGAAAATGAGCCCTGCGAACTGACCGTGAAGGCCAAGCTCCGGCGGTGCATGGCGCGCGCCGGGGCACTCATGCGAAAGATGCAGACCGAATCGGCGGGATCGGCTAGGTTGCAGACCCGCGATACCCCCAAGGGAGGAGATTTCGATGACCAAGCACGTGATCGACAAGCCCAAGGACCGCTCCGAGATCAAGGCGCGCGAATACATGCGGCTCGAGCGCGAGGAAGGCCCGCATCGCGCGACGAAACAGCTTCACGCCCGCGGCCTCGGCGCCCGCGGCGCGGCGCGGATACGCGAGTTTCTGCGGATCGAGCGCGGTCGCGAGGCCTGAGACCTGTGTCTCTGTCGGGGTAAGATCGGCCCGGTAGCGGCAGATCTAAGAGACCTTGAACCAGATGACATGACGCGCCACTTCCGGATCCCGGAGGTGGCGCTGGCTTTTGTCAGGGTCGGACGGGCTGCGCCCTCGTTAACAGGGGCATCGCCTCCGGCACCGGTGTCCTGCCGGGCAATGCCTGCTTGCCCCCGCTGGCCGGGGGGCTAGGGTCGGGGCGAAAGGACACCCATGCCCCGTTCCAGCGCCTCCCCGGCTTCGACCGATGCCGTCACCTCGCCTGCACAGCAGCCGATGCGCGGCATCCTGTTCAAGGTCGCCTCGGTCTGCGTCTTCGTCGCCATGGCTTCGATCATCAAAGCGACCTCGGACGTGGTACCGCCGGGTGAGGCGGTGTTCTTCCGATCTTTCTTCGCGCTTCCCGTCATCATCGCGTGGCTCCTGTGGCGCGGCGAACTGCGCCACGGGCTCGAGACACCCAACCCGATGGGGCATCTGTGGCGCGGTCTCGTCGGCACCGCGGCCATGGGGCTCGGATTCACCGCGCTGGGGCTACTCTCCTTTCCCGAGGTGACGGCGATCGGCTATGCCGCACCGCTGATGGTGGTGGTGCTGGCGGCGATGTTTCTGGGCGAGGAGGTGCGGCTGTTCCGGCTTTCGGCGGTGGGGGCGGGGCTCGTCGGGGTGCTGATCGTCATGTCGCCCCGGCTCACGGTGACCTCCGATCCTCTCAGCATGGCCGAGACGCTGGGCGCGGTGGTGGCGCTGGGCGGCGCGCTTTGCGCGGCGCTGGCGCAGGTCTTCGTGCGAAAGCTAACCCGCACCGAAAGCACGGCGACGATCGTCTTCTGGTTCTCGGCCACGGCAAGCGTGCTGGCGCTGCTGACGCTGCCCTTCGGCTGGACCATGCCGGGTCCTGGCACCTTCGCGCTGCTGGTCGCGGCGGGGCTTCTCGGGGGGCTGGGGCAGATCTTCCTCACCTCCAGCTACCGCTACGCCGACGCCTCGCTGATCGCACCGTTCGAATACGCCTCGATGCTGCTGGCGCTGGGCGTGGGCTATTTCCTCTTCGACGAAGTGCCGACGGCGGCGATGCTCGCGGGGGCCGCGATCATCGTCTCGGCCGGTATCGCCATCATCCTGCGCGAGCGCAAGCTTGGGCTGGAGCGCGGCCGCGGGCGCCGCGCGATGAGCCCGAACGGCTAGCCCTGTACTTCCTGCTGGACCTGCCCCCATGCGGTCAGGGTGAAGATCGCCGTGCCGCCAATCACATTGCCCAGCAGCACCGGTCCGAACCAGCGCACCAGCAGTTCGGGTAGGTCGCCCGCCCCCGACAGCACCACATGCGCCATCTCGACCGAGCCCGCGATGACATGCTGGAAATCGCCCGCAGCGATCAGCCATGTGAAGGCGGTGATGATGAGGAAATACTCGTGATCGCCCGAGGAAATCATCCAGACCAGCGCCGCGATCAGAATCCCGGCGGGAATCGCGCGCCAGAAATTCTCCCATGCCCCGGCCGAAGTGGCGGTGACGCTGATCTTACCCATAGCTGTCGACATCTCCGGCGGCAGGGCAGAGGTGTGGACGAAAAACGCCGCGGCAAGAAAGGCACCGATGATATTGGCCCCGAGCACGAGCGCCCAAAGCCGCGCCACCTTCCACAGCGTGGTGCCGTCACGATGGGTGAGCAGCGGCAGGACGGTCGAAATGGTGTTTTCGGTGAAAAGCTGCATCCGGCTCAGGATCACCAGCAGGAAGCCGAAGCAATAGCCGAAATCGGCGATGTAGACGGCCCATGGCACTTCGGGCAGATGTGCCTTGAGCACGGCCTCGGCCATCACCGAGACCGAGATCATCAGCCCCGCCGCGATGCCGGCCCAGAACAGCGCTGCGTTGGGCCGCTTGAGCTCTTCTTCGCCCTCGCGCAACACGACATGATAGACCAGTCGCGCGCTCAGATGGCTCGCCTCGTTGACGGCCTTGGCCTCGGCCTTGTTGCGCACGTGGTCGGCATGCTCGGGATCGCGGTGCGGGGCGTTGTACATGAAGTCTCCTGCGGCTTGTCCGCGAGGAGGTAAGGCGATGGGTGCCGTCGGAAAGCGCGGCCCGGCACCGCGGACCGCGCACAGGCTCAGGCGCGCACGAGCTTTTCGTAGCTTTCGGCCACGTCGCGGGTCAGCGCGCCGACCTCGAAGCTGTAGTCGCCGATCTGCCCTACCGGGGTCACCTCGGCTGCAGTGCCGGTGAGCCAGCACTGCTCGAAGCCCTCGAGCTCCTCGGGCATGATGTGCCGCTCATGCACGGTCAGTCCCTTGTCCTTGAGCATCGCGATCACGGTCTGGCGCGTGATTCCGTTGAGGAAGCAATCGGCCAGCGGCGTGTGCACCTCGCCATCCTTGACGAAGAACATGTTGGCGCCCGTCGCCTCGGCGACATAGCCGCGATAGTCGAACATCAGCGCGTCGGAGCAGCCCTTGGCCTCGGCGGCGTGCTTGGACATCGTGCAGATCATGTAGAGACCCGCGGCCTTGGCCTGGCTCGGCGCGGTCTCGGGGGAAGGGCGCTTCCACTTGGCGATGTCGAGCTTGGCACCCTTCATCTTGGCGTCGCCGTAATAGCTGCCCCATTCCCAGGCCGCGACGGCCATGCGCACCGGGTTGCGCAAGGACGCCACGCCCATGTCGGGACCGGCACCGCGCCACGCCAGCGCCCGCACATAGGCATTGGACCAGCCATTGGCCTCGAGCACTGCGTATTTCGCCGTTTCGATCTCCTCGACCGAATAGGGGATCTCGAAATCCAGCAGCTCGGCCGATTTGCGCAGCCGCTGCGAATGTTCGACGCCCTTGAAGATGCGGCCGTCATAGCAGCGCTCGCCCTCGAACACCGAGGAGGCGTAATGCAGCGCGTGGGTCAGGACATGCACCTGCGCGTCGCGCCATTCCACAAGCTGGCCGTCGAGCCAGATCTTTCCGTCGCGATCGTCATAGCCACCGGACATGGCGTGCCTCCCTGTCAAGATTTCGGATGCGGAGTCGGGCTCCAAGACCGAAAATTGCGCTTCATGGGGCAAATCGCTAGTGCTTCGCTCTTGGAATGTCAACAAGGCTGACGTATTGTGACCCAAAGGCGAACGACCGAAGGGACGACAGCGCATGGCCGAGGCACCGGCGCCGCAGGGGGGATCGAGCCTTCTCTTCCTGACGGACGAACAGCTCAGGAAGGGCATCGAAGCGATGTTCTTCGCCTACCGCGGCTTTACTGCCGATCCCGACCGCATCCTTGAGGGCCGCGAGATGGGCCGCGCGCATCACCGGGCGATCCATTTCATCCACCGCTCGCCCGGCACCACCGTATCGAACCTGATGGCGCTTCTGGGCGTCACCAAGCAATCGCTGAATCGGGTGCTGCGCGCCCTGATCGCGGCGGGTCTGGTCGAGGCGCGGGTAGGGCGGCGCGACCGGCGTGAGCGGCACTTGCATCTGACCGAGGAGGGCGCGCGGCTCGAGCGTGAGCTGTCCGATGCGCAGCGCGAGCGGATGCGCGCCGCCTACCGCACCGCAGGGCCGGTCGCGGTGGCGGGCTTCCGGCAGGTGCTCGAGGCGATGATGGACGACGAAAGCCGCCGCCAGTACGAAGCTTTGGCCGGAAGGGGCGGATGATGAGCACCGATCTCGCGCATCTCTTGGTGGTCGATGACGACGCGCGGCTGCGGGCGCTGTTGCAGAAGTTCCTTTCGCGGCACGGCTACCTCGTCACCGGGGCGCGCGATGCTGGCCATGCGCGCCGCCTGTTGTCGGGTCTCGATTTCGACCTCATCGTCCTCGACGTGATGATGCCCGGCGAGGACGGCATCTCGCTCTGCCGGTCGCTGCGCGAGACGCTGCCCGTGCCGATCCTGCTGCTCACCGCGCGCGGCGAGACCGGGGACCGGATCACCGGGCTCGAGGCCGGGGCCGACGATTACCTCGCCAAGCCCTTCGATCCCAAGGAACTGCTGCTCAGGATCAACGCCGTGCTGCGACGCCAGCCGGTGCCCGAACCCGAGCCCGAGCGGCCCGCTATGCTGGATCTTGGACCGGTGCGCTACGACGTGGCGCGCGGCGAGATGTGGGAGGGCGAGAGCCAGATCCGCCTGACCGCCACCGAATCGCAGTTGATGCGGATCTTTGCCGCGCAGCCGCGCGAGCCGGTGACCCGTGCCCATCTGGTCGAGGAGTTGGGCCGCGGCGGCGGTCAGAGCCAGGAGCGCGCGGTCGACGTGCAGATCACCCGGCTGCGCCGCAAGTTCGAGGCCGACCCGCGCCAGCCGCGCTATCTGCAGACGGTGCGCGGCGAAGGTTACATGCTGACGCCGGATTGAGTGCGGCGCAGCTGAAGACAGGACAAATGCGGCTCGCGCGGCGGTGACATCGTGGCGCTTGCGCCCGGCGGCGATCTGGGATTGCCTGCACTCTCATGACCACAGCGCTCCTGACCCATCCCGACGGTTTCGACCATGCCACGCCCCCCGGCCACCCCGAGCAGGTGGCGCGGCTCGACGCCGTGCTCGGTGCGCTTGAGGGTATGAACCTGATGCGCGTCAAGGCGCCGCTCGCCGCTGAGGCGGACCTGCTGCGGGTGCATCCGAAATCCTATCTCGACGATCTGCGCCGCGACACGCCCGAACAGGGCACGCGCCAGATCGACGCCGACACGTGGCTCTCGGCGGGCAGCCTCGGGGCCGCGTGGCGCGGCGCGGGCGCGGCGATCCGGGCGGTGGATCTCGTGCTCTCGGGCGAGGCGTCCAACGCCTTTTGCGCGACGCGCCCGCCGGGGCACCATGCCGAACGCGAGACGGCGATGGGATTCTGCCTTTTGGGCAATGTCGCTGCCGCCGCGCATCACGCGCTCGGGCATCACGGGCTCTCGCGCGTCGCCATCATCGATTTCGACGTGCATCACGGCAATGGCACGCAGGATCTGGTCGAGGACGACCCGCGCATCCTGTTCTGCTCGACCCACGAGATGCCGCTTTATCCGGGCACGGGCGATCCGACGGACACCGGCCCGCACGGCACGGTGGTCAACGTGGCGCTGCGGGCCGGGTGCGACGGGGCGGGGATGATGGCGGCGCTGGAGCGCGAGGTGTTTCCGCGGATCGAAGCGCATGCGCCCGAACTGATTCTCGTTTCGGCGGGATTCGACGCGCACCGGGCCGATCCGCTGGCCGGGCTGATGCTCGAGGCCGAGGATTTCGCGGCGATCACCACGCGGATCTGCGATCTTGCCGATGCGCAGTGCGAGGGGCGCGTGGTCTCCGCGCTCGAAGGCGGTTATGACCTCGAGGCGCTGGCGGCCTCGGTGGCCGCCCATGTGAGGATACTGGAGGAACGCGGGCGATGAGCGATGCGACACCCGTCGGGGAACTGAGCTTCGAGGCGGCGATCAAGGAACTGGAGCAGGTGGTGGGCAAGCTGGAGCGCGGCGATGTCGCGCTCGACGATTCGATCGCGCTCTACCAGCGGGGCGCCGAGTTGAAGGCGCGCTGCGAAAAGCAGCTCGCCGAGGCCGAGGAGAAGGTTGCGAAGATCACCCAAGGGCCCGACGGGCAGGCGCAGGGCACCGCGCCGCTCGATGGCTGAGGGCTTCGGCTCGGCGCTGGCGCAGGCCGGGCGCGAGACGCAGGCACTGCTGCGCGAGCGGCTCGCGGGTCACGACCTGCCGGTGGCCCGTGCGATGGAGCACGCGGTCATGGGCGGCAAGGGACTGCGCGGCTTCCTCGTGCTCGAAGGCGCGCGGTTGCACGGCGTGACGCGCGAGGCCGCGCGTCTGCCCGCCGCCGGGATCGAGGCGCTGCACGCCTATTCCCTCGTGCATGACGATCTTCCCGCGATGGATGATGACGACCTGCGACGCGGGCAACCGACCGTGCATGTCGCTTGGGACGAGGCGACCGCGATTCTTGCGGGCGATGCGCTGCAAAGTCTCGCCTTCGAGCTTTGTGCCGATCCGGCGGTGGGACCGCACCGCGCCGATCTGTGCCTGTCGCTCGCACGCGCGGGCGGCATCGCGGGCATGGTCGGCGGGCAGGCACGCGACATCATGGCCGAAAGCGCCGACGCACCGCTCGATCTCGACCAGATCACCGAGCTGCAGCAGGGCAAGACCGGGGCGCTGATCCGTTGGTCGGCCGAGGCGGGCGCGGTGATGGCGGGGGCCGATGCGCGTCCGCTGGGGCGTTACGCTGCGGCGCTGGGCCTTGCCTTTCAGATCGCGGACGACATCCTCGACGTGGAGGGCGACGCCGAAAAGATGGGCAAGGCGCTGCGCAAGGACGCGGGCGCCGGCAAGGCGACCTTCGTGTCGCTGCTCGGGCTCGAAGCCGCCCGGACACGCGCCGCCGAGCTCATCGAGACGGCTTGCGACGCGCTGTCGCCTTATGGTGCGCAGGCCGGAACCTTGCGCGACGCCGCCCGCTTCGTTATCGCGCGCGACAATTGAACAAAGGGGGCTCGCCATGACCCAGACGCCGAACCGCCCCGTCACCCCCGTTCTCGACCGGGTGAAGATCCCCGAGGACATGAAGCGGCTGAGCGACGCCGAGCTCAAGCGCCTCGCCGACGAGTTGCGCGCCGAGACGATCTCGGCGGTGAGCGAGACCGGCGGCCATCTCGGGGCCGGGCTCGGCGTGGTCGAACTGACCGTGGCGCTGCACGCGGTGTTCGATGCGCCGCGCGACCGGCTGATCTGGGATGTGAGCCATCAGTCCTATCCGCACAAGATCCTCACAGGACGGCGCGACCGCATCCGGACCCTGCGCCAAAAGGATGGTCTTTCGGGCTTCACCAAGCGGTCCGAAAGCCCCTACGACCCCTTCGGCACGGCGCATAGCTCGACCTCGATCTCGGCGGCGCTGGGCATGGCGGCGGCGCGCGACCTGGGCGGGCGCGGGCTCGAGGGCGAGAGCGTCGGCGACTGCATCGCGGTGATCGGCGACGGCGCGATGAGCGCTGGCATGGCCTATGAGGCGATGAACAACGCGGGCCATCTGGGCAAGCGGATGATCGTCATCCTCAACGACAACGAGATGAGCATCGCGCCGCCCGTGGGCGCGATGTCCTCCTATCTCTCGCGGCTCTATGCAGGGGCGCCGTTCCAGGAATTCAAGGCTCTGGCCAAGGGGGCCGTCAGCTTCCTGCCGCCGCCGTTTCAGGAGGGGGCCAAGCGCGCCAAGGATGTGTTCAAGCACATGACCGTCGGCGGCACGTTGTTCGAGGAGCTGGGGTTTTCCTATATCGGGCCGATCGACGGGCACGACATGGAGCAGCTTCTGTCGGTGCTGCGCACGGTCAAATCGCGCGCCGACGGGCCGATCCTGATCCACGCGATCACCAAGAAGGGCAAGGGTTATGCCCCGGCCGAGGCTGCCTCGGATAAAGGTCACGCCACCGCCAAATTCGACGTGATCTCGGGTGAGCAGGCCAAGGCCAAGAGCAACGCGCCATCCTATACATCGGTGTTTTCGGAAAGCCTGATCAAGGCAGCGGAGAAGGACGACAAGATCGTCGCGGTGACGGCGGCGATGCCCGACGGCACGGGGCTGGCGCGGTTCATGGACCGCTATGCCAGCCGATGCTTCGATGTCGGCATTGCCGAGCAGCACGCCGTGACCTTTGCCGCCGGTCTCGCGGCGGGCGGCATGAAGCCGTTCTGCGCGATCTATTCGACCTTCCTGCAGCGTGGCTATGACCAGGTCGTGCACGACGTGGCGATCCAGCGGCTGCCGGTGCGCTTCGCGATCGACCGCGCAGGATTGGTGGGTGCCGATGGCGCGACCCATGCGGGCAGCTTCGACGTAGGCTTCATGGCCAACCTGCCGGGCATGGTAGTGATGGCCGCCGCGGATGAGGGCGAACTTGCACGCATGGTCGTCACGGCGGCGGCGCATGACGAAGGCCCCATCGCCTTCCGCTTTCCGCGTGGCGAAGGCGTCGGCGTCGAGATCCCGGTCGAAGCCGAACCGCTCGAGGTCGGCAAGGGCCGCATGGTGCGGGAGGGAAGCCGCGTGGCGCTTCTTTCCTTCGGCACGCGGTTGTCCGAGGTGGTCAAGGCCGCCGAGGCGCTCACGGCGCGCGGCATCACGCCCAGCATCGCCGATGCGCGATTCGCCAAGCCGCTGGACCGCGAGATGATCCTGAAGCTGGCAGCGGATCACGAGGCGCTGATCACCATCGAGGAGGGGGCTGTCGGCGGCTTCGGCAGCCATGTGGCGCAGCTTCTCTCCGACGAGGGTGTGTTCGACCGGGGGCTGAAGTTCCGCTCCATGGTGCTGCCCGACATCTTCATCGATCAGGCGAGCCCCTCGGACATGTACGAGACTGCCGGTCTGTCCGCACGGCATATCGAGGAAAAGGTGCTCTCGGTGCTCGGCGTCGAGGTGATCGGCAAGCGCGCCTGAAGGATACCGCCGCGGATCAGTCCGCGGCTTCGGCGCGCAACAGCGCGGCCAGCCCCGAGCGGTAATCGGGGTGGATCAGCGTCACCTTCAGCTCGTCCTTGATCCGGTCGTTCCGCACCTTCTTCGATTCGGCATAGAAGCTGCGCGCCATCAACGTCATCTCGGCCTCTTCGAAGGGCACCTCCTGCGGCACCGGCAGGCCGAGCAGCTCGGCGGCATGGGCGATGACCTCTTGCGGCGGGGCCGGGTCGTCGTCGCACAAATTGTAGGTCGCACCGGTGTGGGGTCGGTCGATGCTCGCCTTGAGCACCTGTGCAATGTCATCCACATGGATGCGGCTGAAGACCTGCCCCTGTTTCACGATGCGTCGGGCCGTGCCCTGCCGCACCTTCTCGAACGGGCCGCGCCCAGGGCCGTAGATGCCGGCAAGCCGGAAGACATGCAGCGGCAGGCCGGGGATCGCCCGCCACGCCGCTTCGGCCCCGACGCGCGCCTGCCCGCGCTTCGTCGCGGGGCGCAGCTCGCTCTCCTCGTCGACCCAGCCGCCGTCGCGGTCGCCATAAACGCCGGTCGTCGAGAGGTAGCCGACCCATGCGAAGCGCTCCGCACGCGCGGCGATGGCATCCTGCCAGTCGCGCAGCACCGGGTCACCATCGGCATCGGGCGCGGCGGAGATCAACAGATGCGTCGCAGCATCAAGCGCCGGTATGAGATCGCCGCCGGGCCAGATCACCGGCTCCACTCCTTCGGCGCGCAAAGCTTCGACCCTGTCGGGCGAGCGGGTGGTGCCGATGACGCGCCAGTCCTCGGGCAACAGGCGGGTGAGCGCGCGGGCCGAGTAGCCGTGGCCGAAGGAGAGAAGCGTGGTCATGCGCCTTATGTGCCCGATGCGCGGTCAGGGGTCCAGAAGCGCCAGCGTCTTGGCGTCGGGGCTGTCATAGAACGCTTCGATGAGCCGCGCGAACACCGGGTCGGCACCCGGCTGAGCGGCAAAGAGCGTGGCGCTGCTGCGCAGCTTGAGCGCGTCGATGCCGCCGAGGATGTCCTCGGGGGCGCGCCCCTCATAGGTGAGCATGGCGTGGCTGATCTCGACAAGACGAGGGCCGAGGATGGGATGGGCCAGATAGGCGCGCGCCTCGGCGGCCCCGTCGATGCCATAGTGCTGCGCCATGGGCGAATGGCCGAGGCCGCGCAGCTGCGGCCAGATGTACCACATCCAATGGCTGCGCTTGCGGCCCGCCTCGATTTCGGACAGCGCCGTCGCATAGCTGCCCTCCTGCGCCTCGATGAACCGCGCGAGGCTCATGACAAAAGCCTCAGCAGGGCCCTCTCGGCCTGCCGCAGTCCCGCCGTCTCGGGGAGGTCTTCGAGCAGGGCAGCGCGCTCCTCGGGGTCGGTGTCGTGTAGGGCGATGACCTTGGGGTGGATGTAGCTGTTGCGCGCGATGGTCGGCGTGTTGGAAAGCCGCTCCGCGGCGGCCTCGCTCATGCCCTTGATGGTAAGCGCCTCGTCCGACAACGCACGGGCCAGCGCCACCTCGGAGCCCGCCCATGTGCGAAAGGTCTTGGCGGTGATGTGGTCCGAGCCGGTGATCTCGGCCAGCCGGTCGTTGACCTGCCCCGAGGAGACGCCATGCGGGGTGCCGTCCTCATCGACCCAGCCGATGAGCTGCCTGCCCGGCAGGTCGTGCAACTCGCCCAGCACCTTCATCAGGCGGCGGTCCCTGAGGTGGCGGTCCACCTTCTTGTTGCCCTTGGCGGTGTAGCGCAGACGCAACTCGTCTTCGTCGAGCCGGATGTGCCGCCCCGTCAGGGTCGTGGCGCCATAGGTGCGGTTCTCGGCGGCGTATTCAGGGTTGCCCACGCGGATCGACACCCGGTCGATCAATGCCAGCACGGCGGCGATGGCAAAGTCGAGCTCCCCCGCCTCACCCGACAGGTCGCGGCGGATGCGGCGGCGGATCGCGGGAAGCGCCTCGCCGAACTCCGCGAGATGGTCGAACTTGTGCGCCTCGCGCCAAGCACGCCAGTCGGGGTGATAGCGGTACTGCTTGCGGGTGCGCGCGTCGAGGCCGGTGGCCTGCAAATGGCCCTGCGGCTTGGGACAGATCCAGACGCTTTCATAGGCGGGTGGCACCGCGAGCGCGTCGAGGCGACGACGCTCGGCCCCGCGCGCGATGGTGGTGCCGTCGGGGGCGGTATAGGTGAACCCGCGCCCGCAGCGTCGGCGGGTGATGCCAGGTTCTGAATCGGGATAATAGACGAGCTGGGCGGGGGGCGGCATGGCGAGGTCTCCTCGGGCGCGCAACGCCGCATGGGCTGGGGCCGTTCCGAAGGGTGCGATCACACTCTCGCGCGGGGGCTGCGCACCTCATTCCTCAAATGCGCACGGAACGGGGGTGGAGCCGCCTTGCCGTCATGGCGCTTTGCAGCTTTCCCATCCCGCCGGGCCGGGGTTGCGGCGGCCGGTTCATTGGTATGAAATCCGAAGATGGAACATGCCATCAGATCTTGGGCCGAAGCTGCCCCCCGTCTCGTTGCCGTGGCCGCGGGCCGCGAAGCCGCCGATCTCGTGATCCGTGGCGGCCGTCTGGTGAACGTGCAGAGCCGCGAGATCCTCGACGGTTGGGAGGTGGCGGTGGCCGAAGGGCGGTTCGCCTATGTCGGCCCGGATGCGAGCCATTGCATCGGCGAGGGGACGAAGGTGGTGGATGCCGCCGATCGTTACCTGATCCCCGGCCTGATCGACGCGCATATGCATATCGAGAGCGGTATGCTGACCCCAGCCGAATTCGCCGCCGCCGTGATCCCGCATGGCACGACGACCATGTTCACCGACCCGCACGAGATCGCCAACGTGCTTGGCCTTGAAGGGGTGCGGATGATGCATGATGAGGCGCTGATGCAGCCCGTCAACATCTTTACCCAGATGCCGTCCTGCGCGCCATCGGCACCGGGGCTGGAGACCACGGGCCACGAGATCAGCCCCGAGGACGTGGCCGAGGCGATGGTTTGGCCCGGCATCGTGGGTCTGGGCGAGATGATGAACTATCCCGGCGTCGTCGCAGGCGATCCCAAGATGCTCTCGGAGATCGCGGCCACCATGCGCGCGGGCAAGACCGTGGGCGGGCACTACGCGAGCCCCGACCGGGGCGTGCCGTTCCACGCCTATGTCGCGGGGGGTCCCGCCGACGACCACGAAGGCACGCGCGAGAGCGACGCCATCGACCGGGTGCGGCAGGGCATGCGCTCCATGCTGCGATTGGGCAGCGCGTGGTACGACGTGAAGAGCCAGATCACCGCCGTCACCGAAAAGGGTCTCGACCCGCGCAACTTCGTGCTGTGCACCGATGACTGTCATTCCGGGACGCTGGCGAATGACGGCCACATGGACCGGGTGGTGCGCCACGCGATCGAATGCGGCTGCGCGCCTTTGGTGGCGCTGCAGATGGCGACGATCAACACGGCCACGCATTTCGGCATGGAACGCGAGCTGGGCAGCATCGCGCCGGGGCGGCGGGCCGACGTGATCCTGACCTCGGATCTGGAGGCGTTGCCGATCGAGACGGTCTTCGCGCGCGGGGTGCTGGTGGCCGAGAATGGTGATCTGCGTGTCACATGCCCGCATTACGACTGGCCCGAGCGCGCGCGGCGGACCGTGCATCTGGGCCGGGAGTTGAAGGCGGATGATTTCAGGCTGGCGGCGCCCGACGGGGCCGAGACGGTGCGGGCGCGGGTGATCGGCGTGGTCGAGAACCAAGCCCCGACCAAGGCGCTGGTACGCGAGCTGCCCGTCGATGAGGGCAGCGTGATGCCCGAAGGCCCGGTCGCGCGGATTGCTCTGGTGGAGCGGCACCGCGGCACCGGCGGCGTGGTGAACGGCTTCGTCGAGGGCTTCGGCTATGAAGGCCGCATGGCGATCGCCTCGACCGTGGCGCATGACAGCCACCACATGATCGTCGTCGGCACCGATGCCGCGATGATGGCGAAAGCCGCGAACCGGCTCGGAGAGGTCGGCGGCGGCGTCACGGTCTGGCGCGACGACGCGGAGCGCGCGCTGGTGCGGCTGCCGATCGCGGGGCTGATGTCGGACGCGCCCGCGCGCGAGGTGGCCGCCCAAGCCGACGCCATGGTCGCGGCGATGCGCGACACTGGCTGCACGCTCAACAACGCCTACATGCAGCACTCGCTGCTCGCGCTCGTGGTGATCCCCGAGCTGCGCATATCGGATCTGGGGCTGGTGGACGTCACCCGCTTCGAGATCACGGGACCATTCGAAGGACAGGACTGAACGAGATGGAGAAGACGCTGAAGATCGAGACCCCCCCGCTCCCCGCCGCCGAGGCCTTCACCGATCCCGAAGCGGCGCTGGCGCGGCTCAGGGAGATCTACGACGGCGCCTCGCGCTTTCTATGCGAGAAATTCACCGAAACGCTGAAGGGCGGCGTGCCGGAGACGCGGTTTCGCGCCTTCTATCCCGAGATCCGGTTTTCCACCGCGACCTTCGCACAGGCCGACAGTCGGCTGAGCTTTGGCCATGTGGCCGAGCCGGGCACCTATGCCACCACCGTCACCCGGCCCGGGCTGTTCGGCAATTACCTCAAGCAGCAGATGCGCCTGCTGATCGAGAACCACGGCGTGCCGGTCGTGATCGGCGCCTCCGAGACGCCTATGCCGGTGCATTTCGCCGTGGCCAACGACTCCTCCGTGACGGTGCCGCAGGACGGGGCGATGGATTTTCATCTGCGCGACGTGTTCGACGTGCCGGATCTCTCGACCACGCATGACGACATCGTCAACGGCAACGGCTTCACTTATCCCGACGGGGCACGGCCCCTGGCCCCCTTCACGGCGCAGCGCATCGACTATTCGCTGGCCCGGCTTGCGCATTACACCGCGACCGACCCGCAGCATTTCCAGAACCACGTGCTGTTCACCAACTACCAGTTCTACGTCGAGGAATTCGAGGCCTATGCACGCCACGTGCTGGCCGATCCCGAGAGCGGCTACACCAGCTTTGTCGGGCCGAACAATCAGGTGATCACCGATCCCGAAGGCGCGATGCACATCCCCGCCAAGATGCCGCAGATGCCGACCTATCACCTCAAGCGGGCGAACGGGCAGGGGATCACGCTGGTCAATATCGGCGTCGGGCCGTCCAACGCCAAAACCGCGACCGACCACATCGCGGTGCTGCGCCCGCATGCCTGGCTGATGGTCGGGCACTGCGCGGGGCTGCGCAATTCGCAGCGTCTGGGCGATTTCGTTCTGGCGCATGGCTACCTGCGCGAGGATCACGTGCTCGATGACGACCTGCCGGTCTGGGTCCCGATCCCGGCGCTGGCCGAGATCCAGATCGCGCTCGAGGAGGCGGTGGAGCAGGTCACGGCGCTCGAGGGCTATGATCTCAAGCGGATCATGCGCACCGGCACCGTGGCGACCATCGACAACCGCAACTGGGAGTTGCGCGACCAGTCCGGCCCGGTGCAGCGTCTGTCGCAGTCGCGGGCCGTGGCGCTCGACATGGAAAGCGCCACCATCGCGGCCAACGGCTTCCGCTTCCGGGTGCCCTACGGCACGCTGCTCTGCGTTTCCGACAAGCCGCTGCATGGCGAGCTGAAGCTGCCGGGCATGGCGTCGGATTTCTACAAGACGCAGGTGGCGCGCCACCTGATGATCGGGATCCGGGCGATGGAGCGGCTGCGCGAAATGCCGCTGGAGCGCATTCACAGCCGCAAACTGCGTAGCTTCGAAGAGACGGCTTTTCTCTGAAACCCGCCGATACCGCAAGGAAACATCGGTTTTTGCTTGCATTGGCGATTGTTTCATTGTGGGTCTAGGCAACACGTCGCACCAAGCGGCGCAGGAATACGCCCCAAGCGGGCTGTGGTAAGGAGACCTGGAATGGCCAAACCGATGACCAAGGCGCAGCTCGTCAGCGCCATCGCCGACGAGACCGGCGGCGACAAGAAATCCGCCGGCGCCCATCTGGACGCGCTGGTCGCCATCATCACCCGCGAAGTGTCGCAGGGCGGCGCCGTGACCCTGCCGAACGTCGGCAAGATCTACTGCCGCGAGCGCCCCGAGCGCATGGTCCGCAACCCCGCGACGGGCGAGCAGATCAAGAAGGACGCCGACAAGGTGGTCAAGATGACCATTGCCAAGGCGCTCAAGGACAGCGTCAACGAGGAGTGATCCTCGATGCGCCGCGGCCTTGCGGTGCGGACGAAATGACGAAAGGGTCGCCCCGAGGGGCGGCCCTTTCTCGTTTCTGCCCGCTCGATGCTGCCGGGAGGTTGTCGATGGATGTCAGGTCACTCGCACTCGGGCTCGCCTTCGCGCTGATGTGGTCGTCGGCCTTCACCTCGGCGCGGGTGGTGGTTGCTCATGCGCCGCCGCTCACTGCGCTGACGCTGCGGTTTCTGGCCTCCGGTGTCATTGCCATCGGCATCGCGCTGATGCTGCGCCAGACCGCACGGCTCAGCCGGGCGCAGTGGCGCGGCGTGGTGATCTTCGGTTTGTGCCAGAACGCGCTCTATCTGGGGCTGAACTTCGTGGCGATGCAGTGGATCGGCGCGTCAGTCGCCTCGATCATCGCCTCGACCATGCCGCTTCTGGTGGCGTTGATCGGCTGGGTGGTGCTGCGCGACCGGCTGCCGCCCGTGGCGGCGATCGGGCTGCTGGCGGGTTTTGCCGGCGTGGCGATCATCATGGGCGGGCGCATGGCGGGCGGGCTCGACCTCGTTGCGGTCGCTCTGTGCGGCGTGGCGGCGCTGGCGCTGGCCACGGCGACGCTCGTGGTGCGCGGCGCGGCGTCGGGCGGCAACCTGATGATGGTCGTCGGATTGCAGATGCTGGTCGGCGCGGCGGCGTTGCTGCCACCGGCGCTGATCTTCGAAAGCTGGGCGGTGACATGGTCGTGGCCACTCGTCGTGGCCTTCAGCTACACCGTGCTGGTGCCAGGCGTGCTGGCGACGCTGGTGTGGTTCGTGCTGGTCGAACGGATCGGCGCGGTGAAGGCGGCGACCTTCCATTTCCTCAACCCGGTGTTCGGGGTCGTGATCGCCGCCGTTCTTTTGGGTGAGGCGCTGGGCACGACCGATGCGCTGGGCGTGGCGGTGGTGGCGGCGGGCATCCTCGCCGTGCAGCTGGCGCGGCGGCCATCGGCCACAATCGGCGCATCGCGAAACCCGGTGGAACAGCCGGGCGGGGCTGTTGGTTTTACTTCCGAGACAGCACAGGAGGACATCATGTTCGACTACAGCGACAGCCACAGCACGATTTCGTCCGATCGCGTCAACGGCACCGAAGTCTATGGCGCCGGTGGCGAAAAGATCGGCCATATCGACCACCTCGTGATCGACAAGAAGTCCGGCAAGATCACCTATGCGGTGATGGGCTTTGGCGGTTTCCTCGGGATGGGGGAAGAGCATCATCCGATCCCTTGGGCCAAGCTTGACTACGACACGGGTTTGGGCGGCTACCGCACCGACATCACCGAGACGCAGCTTCAAGGTGCACCCGAGCGGCCCGACCGCTGGTACGAGGATCGTCGTTGGGAAGAGGCGACCTATTCCCATTACGGCGCGCCCTACTACTGGATCTGATGCGGCCCCCGACATGGCCCCGAGGCCGCCGGACACGCTCCGGCGGCCTTTTGCATGCCCTGCGTCGAGGGCTGGCGCGGGCGGGGCGGTTTCATATCGTGACACGTTGGGAGCTCGCGGCCCCGCCTCGCGCCGTGGTGGCGCTCCTGTCCGAGCCCGAACGCTTTCCCGACTGGTGGGGCGAGGTCTATCTCGGGGTGCGCATCCTCGAGCCGGGCCGTCCCGACGGGATCGGCCGGATCGTGGAAATGCGGTCGCGCGGCTTCCTGCCCTACCGGCTGGTTTGGCGGGGGCGTCTCGTGGCGTGGCGCCCGGATGGCTGCGTCATCGCTGCCATGGGCGACCTGCGGGGCAGGGGTGTCTGGCGCATCCGGCCGTACGGCACGGGGACGCTCGCCATCTATGACTGGCGGGTCCGGGTCGAGCGGCCGCTGCTGCGCCGTCTCGCGCCGCTTCTCGGCCCGGCTTTCGCGTGGAATCACCGTTGGGCCATGGCGCGCGGGGCACGGGCGCTCACGGCCGAACTGGCGCGCCGTTCAGCCGATGGTGCCGCGATGCCCGCCGGTCTGGCCGCGATCGAGCAGATAATGATCGAGCAGCACGCAAGCCATCATCGCCTCGGCCACCGGCACGGCGCGGATGCCGACGCAGGGATCGTGGCGCCCCTTGGTGACGACTTCGGTGGGGCTTCCGTCGATGCGGATCGAGCGGCGCGGGCTCAGGATCGATGAGGTCGGCTTCACCGCGAAGCGCAGCACCACGTCCTGTCCGGAGCTTATCCCGCCCAAGATGCCGCCTGCATGGTTCGAGCCGTATTCGGGACCGTTCTCGCCCATGAAGATCTCGTCGGCATTGTCGCGGCCCGTCAGCGCCGCCGCCGCCATGCCCTCGCCGATCTCCACGCCCTTTACGGCGTTGATCGACATCATCGCCGCCGCCAGATCGGTGTCGAGCTTGCCGTATACCGGCGCGCCGAGGCCCGCGGGCACGCCCGAGGCCGTCACCTCGATCATCGCGCCGACCGAGTTGTGGTCCTTGCGCAGCGCGTCGAGATAGTCGGCCCATTCGGTCGCCGCAGCCGCGTCAGGACACCAGAAATCGTTTTGGGCGATCTCCTCCATGTCGATCTTCGCACGATCGATCGTCTTCTCGCCCATCTGGACCATGTAGCCGGTGATCTTCAGATCCGGCAGCGCGGCCTTGAGCGCGGCTCGTGCCACGCCGCCCGCCGCGACCCGCGCCGCCGTTTCACGCGCGCTGGAGCGACCGCCGCCGCGATAGTCGCGCAGCCCGTATTTCAGGTGATAGGCGATGTCGGCATGGCCGGGGCGGAAGGTCTCGGCGATGTCGCCGTAATCCTTGGAGCGCTGGTCGGTGTTGCGGATCATCAGCTGGATCGGCGTGCCTGTAGACCTGCCCTCGAACACGCCCGACAGGATCTCCACCGCGTCGGGTTCGCGCCGCTGCGTGGTATGCTTGTTCTGGCCCGGACGCCGCTTGTCGAGCCAGACCTGCAGGTCGGCTTCGGTGATCTCCACCCCCGGCGGACAACCGTCGACCGTGGCGCCGAGCGCGGGGCCGTGGCTTTCGCCCCATGTGGTGACGCGGAACAGGTGGCCGAAGCTGTTGAGGGACATGGGCGCGCTCTCCTTGTGGCCGGGCCGGTGTAGCGCGGCGCGGACGCGGGGGAAAGGCCGGGGGCTTGCGCATGGCCCCCGATGCCCTACTGTCCGCTCCACCTCGGGGGGCCACTGGCTGAGATGCGCGTCGCGCGGACCCGTTGAACCTGAACCGGATCACACCGGCGGAGGGAAGGTTTCGGGACAGGCGTCCTCCTTGCTCTTCGCCCGCATCGGAGGATGACCATGCACCATCGCCTGATCGCGGGTCTTACCCTCGCACTCGCCGCCACCCCGGCGCTCGCGCAGGACAAGACCCTCACCGTCTATGCCCCCGACTACTTCGGCTCCGAATGGGGCCCCGGCCCCGCGATCAAGGAGGCCTTCGAGGCCGAGTGCGGCTGCACGATCGATTACCAGACCGGCGATCTGCTGCCGCGGCTGCTGCTCGAAGGAGAGCGCACGGAGGCCGACGTCGCCATCGGTTTTGATTCGACCGAGATGAGGAAGGCGCGCGAGACCGGGCTGTTCGCGCCGCATGGCGTCGACACCTCCGCGCTGACGCTGCCGATCGCGTGGGACGACGAGGTTTTCCTGCCCTTCGACTGGTCCTACCTCGCCTTCGTCTACGATAACGAGGCGCTCAAGGAGGTGCCCGCCAGCTTCGAGGCGCTGGTGAACGCCCCCGACGATCTGCGCATCGCCATCCAGGATCCGCGCAGCTCGGTCTCGGGTCTGTCGCTGGTGCTCTGGGCCGAGGAGGTGTTCGGCGACGAAGCGGAGGCCAAGTGGGCCGAGCTTGCGCCCAAGATCACCACCGTCACGCCAGGCTGGTCCGAATCCTACGGCCTCTTCACCGAGGGCGAGGTCGACATGGTGCTGAGCTACACCACATCGCCCGCCTACCACGCGATCGCCGAGGAGGACGACACCGTGTCGGCGGCGATCTTCGAGGAGGGGCATTACATGACGATCGAGCTGGCGGCCCAGCTCAAGGGCACCGACGATCCCGATCTGGCGCAGCAATTCATGCGCTTCGTCACCAGCGAGGCGTTCCAATCACTTATCCCGACCTCGAACTGGTCCTATCCTTCGGCACTGCCCGAAGCCGAATGGCCCGAAGCCTTCCGCGACATCGCCATGCCCGAAAAGGCGATCTGGCTGTCCGAGACCGAGGCCGACGCGCTGCGCGCCCCCGCGATCGAAGCATGGCGGCAGGGGCTGTCGCAATAAGTACATGGGCGAGATGGCCCGGCGCGATCGCCGCCGGGCTGGTGCTGACGCTGACGCTGGGCACGCTGGCGGCGGTGGCATGGCGCGCGGGCTTCGCCCTACAGCTCGGCCCCGCCGATCTCTCGGCCATCTGGTTCACCATTTGGCAGGCCGCCCTTTCGGCGGCGCTGTCGGTCGTGCTCGCCGTGCCGGTGGCGCGGGCGCTGGCGCGGCGGCGCTTCGTTGGGCGCGGCGCTCTGGTGACGCTTCTGGGCGCGCCGTTCATCCTGCCGGTCATCGTCGCGGTGATCGGGCTGATCGGCGTGTTCGGACGCGGCGGCCTCCTCAACGACGCGCTGGGTCTCGCGGGGCTCGGGCCGGTGTCGGTCTATGGCTGGCACGGGGTGGTGTTGGCGCATGTGTTCTTCAACCTGCCGCTGGCGGTGCGGTTGATCCTTCAGGGCTGGATCGCGATTCCCGCCGAGCGCTTCCGCCTCGCCGCCTCTCTCGGGGCGCCGGTGGGGCGGCTGCTGGAAGCACCGATGCTGCGCGCGGTGGCGCCGGGGGCCTTCGCGGTCATCTTCCTCATCTGCCTGACAAGCTTTGCGGTGGCGCTGACGCTGGGCGGCGGGCCGCGCGCCACTACGGTCGAGCTTGCCATCTACCAATCGCTGCGATTCGACTTCGATCTGGGTCGGGCCGCAGTGCTGGCGATGGTGCAGTTCGGCCTCTGCGCCGCCGCCGCGCTGCTGGTGCGCATGGCGGGCGCGCCCGATGCGCTGGGCACGGGCCTCGACCGGGTGGTCGAGCGGTTCGAGCCGGGCGGGCGCAGCGTCGATGCCTTGGCTATCGCGCTCGCTGCGCTGTTCCTCATGGCGCCCCTCGCAATGATCGTGGCGCGCGGGGTGCCGGGGCTGCTGGATCTTCCCGACGGGATCTGGGCGGCGGCGCTGCGATCGGTTTCGGTGGCGCTGGGGGCGACGGCGCTGACGCTTGTGCTGGCGCTGGCGCTGGTGCTGCGCGGCGGCGCGCTGGCGCAGTTGTCGATGCTGCTGCCGCTTGCCGCGTCCAGCCTCGTGATGGGCACGGGGCTGTTCGTCGTGCTTTACCCGCTGGTTTCCCCCCGCGAAGTGGCGCTGCTCGTGACGGGGCTGGTGAACGCTGCGATGGCGCTGCCCTTCGCGGCGCGGGTTCTGGCCCCTGCCGCAGCACAGGCCGAGGCCGCGCATGGGCGGCTCGCGACCTCTCTGGGCCTCACGGGCTGGGCGCGCCTGCGCTGGCTGATTCTGCCGCGCCTGCGCCGCCCCTTGGGCTTTGCCGCCGGGCTGACGGCGGCGCTGTCGATGGGCGATCTCGGGGTCATCGCGCTGTTCGCTGGCGATGGCGAGGCGACGCTGCCGCTATTGATGGTGCGGCTGATGTCGGCCTACCGGATGGAGCAGGCGGCGGGGGTGGCGTTGGTGCTTCTGGCGCTCAGCCTCGCGCTGTTCTGGATCTTCGATCACGGAGGGCGGGGCGATGCTGCGGCTTGACGGGCTGGAGATTCGGCAGGGTGAGTTCTCGCTCTCCGCGGATTGGGCGCTGGAGGACGGCGCGGTCTGCGCGGTCATGGGGCCGTCGGGTGGCGGCAAGTCGACGCTGCTCGCCACCATCGCGGGCTTTCTCGCGCCGAGCGCGGGTCGCGTCGTCTGGGACGGGCGCGACCTGACGCCGATCGCCCCCGCGGGTCGGCCGATCTCGATCCTGTTTCAGGATAACAATCTGTTTCCGCACCTGACGGTGGAGCGCAACCTCGCGCTGGGTCTCGACCCGCGCGGTCGGCTCGACGCGGCGCGGCGGCACGCCATCGGCGCGGTGCTGGAGCGTGTCGGCCTGACCGGCATGGCCGCGCGCAAGCCTGCCGCTCTCTCGGGCGGGCAGCAAAGCCGCGCGGCGCTGGCGCGGGTGCTGCTGATGGACCGCGCGCTGGTTCTGCTCGACGAGCCCTTCGCGGCCCTCGGGCCGGGGCTGCGGGCCGAGATGCTCGACCTCGCGCGCGAGGTGTTAGCGGGGGAGGGGAGGACGGTGTTGATGGTGAGCCACGCGCCCGAGGACGCCACGCGTATCGCCAGTCACATCGTGCTGGTGGATGCGGGCCGCGCCGCCCCGCCCCAGGCGGCGGGTCCGCTTCTGGCCGATCCCCCGCCCGCTCTCAGGGCCTATCTGGGACGCTGAGGCCCGCGCAGGGAACACCGCTGTTACGGCCAATGGACATGTTTGCGCATTGGTGACGAGGCCATGCCGTGCTTCAGCGCGCCGCCGATGGGCAAAGCTTTCCCTTCTTTGGCGTCCTGACATGAAAAAAGGGCGCTCCTTCCAGAGCGCCCTCTCTTGCCGTCAGGCCCTTGCGATCACTTGTCGCGGGGGCCGTATTTGGCGCGGTGCCAGATCCGCTTGTTGGTGAAGTAGAGCAGCACCGCGAGCAGGCCGAGGAACAGCACGCCGGTAAAGCCGGCCTGCTTGCGCGCCATCATCTTGGGTTCGGCGGTCCACATCATGAAAGCGGTCACGTCCTTCGCTTCTTCCACGACGGAGGCTTCGTGGCCGTCCTCGTAGGTCACGTCGTCGCCCAGAAGCGGCGGCGGCATGGCGATCCACGAGCCGGGCACCTCGTGGTGGCCTTCGTCGTCGATACAGCTCTCGGGGAAGCCGCCCGAGGCGAAGGCCACGTTGTAGTAGCCCGCGAAATCCTCGGGGGCGCAAGCGGGCGCCTCCTCGTAGCCGGTCAGCAGGGAAGCGACGTATTCCGGCCCACCCATGCCTTTGAAGAGCTGGTTCAGGCCCGATCCGTAGGGGCCGTGGAAACCGGCGCGCGACTTGGCCATCAGCGACAGGTCGGGCGCTTCGGGCAGTGCGCTCTCGGGGAACTTGTCAGCCGGGGTCGCCGGGCGGAAGTCGTCGAGCTCCTCGTCGAAGGTCTCGAACTGCGCGGCATAGGCGCGGACCTGATCCTCGGGCAGGCCGGGGCCGCCCTCATCCGCGAGGTTGCGGTAGGAGACGTATTTCAGGCCGTGACAGGCGGCGCAGACCTCGGTGTAGACCTGCAGGCCGCGCTGCAGCTGCATCTGGTCGAAGGCCCCGAAGGGACCCTCGTAGGAAAAGTCGTAATCCGTGATGTGCGTTTCGGCCTCCGCGATAGCGGTACCGGCGAGGCCCATCGCCGCGATCGCGGCCAGGATGGCGGTTTTCAACATCAGTCTTGCCTCTCTCACTCGGCCGGCTTGACGACGGTGTGGGTGCCGCCGGTCTTGGGGTCGTAATGCGCGTTGAAATCGTCCTCGATCGTCGCGGGCATCGGCAGCGGCTTCTCGATCACGCCCAGAAGCGGCAGGATCACGAGGAAGTAGCCGAACCAGTAGGCCGCACCGATCAGCGAGATGTAGGGGTAGATGCCTTCGGCCGGCATTGCGCCGCCCCACATCAGGACGAAGAAGTCGACCACGAGCAGCGCGAACCACCACTTGAACATCGGGCGATACCGGCCCGAGCGCACCGACGAGGTGTCGAGCCACGGCGCGAGCGCGATCACCGCGATGGCACCGAACATCGCCAGCACGCCGAAGAACTTGGCGTCGACGATGCCGAAGGTGATCCATTCGGCGAACATCACGACCCAGACGTCGGCGGTGAAGGCGCGCAGGATCGCGTAGAAGGGCAGGAAGTACCATTCGGGCACGATATGCGCCGGGGTCGCGAGCGGGTTTGCCTCGATGTAGTTGTCGGGGTGGCCGAGGTAGTTCGGCATGAAGCCGACGATCGCAAAGAAGATCATCAGCACGATCGCCAGCGCGAACAGGTCCTTCATCACGAAGTAGGGCCAGAAGGGCAGGGTGTCGCGCTTGGCCTCTTCCTTCGAGGTGCGGCGCACCTCGACCCCGGTGGGGTTGTTGTTGCCGGTCGAGTGGAAGGCCCAGATGTGTACGACGGTCAGGCCCGCCAGAATGAAAGGCATCAGGTAGTGCAGCGAGAAGAAGCGGTTCAGCGCGGGCTGGCCCACGGCCGATGCACCCAGAAGCCAGGTCTGGATCGCTTCGCCCACGAAGGGGATGGCGCCGAACAGGCCGGTGATCACGGCCGTGCCGTGGAACGACATCTGACCCCAGGGCAGAACGTAGCCCATGAAGGCGGTGCCCATCATCAGCAGGTACATCAGGATGCCGATGATCCAGGTCACCTCGCGCGGCGACTTGTAGTTGCCGTAGTAGAGGCTGCGGAAAATGTGCGCATAGACCGCGACGAAGAACAGCGAGGCGCCGTTGGCGTGCAGGTAACGCAGCATGAAGCCGCCATTCACGTCGCGCATGATCTTCTCGACGCTCGAGAAGGCCATGTCGACATGCGGCGTGTAATGCATCACCAGCACGATGCCGGTGACGATCTGCAACGCCAGCGTGAAGGTCAGGACGATGCCCCAGATCCACATCCAGTTGAGGTTCTTCGGCGTTGGGATCATCAGCGTGTCATAGAGCAGGCCGAGGACCGGCAGACGGTTGTTGAGCCAGCGCTCGCCGCCTGTCTTGGGTTCGTAATGATCGTGCGGAATACCGGACATCAGGGGTCTCCTCAGCCGAGCTTGATGGTCGTCTCGTCGACGAATTCGGCGACGGGAATGGGCAGGTTGCGCGGCGCGGGCCCTTTGCGGATGCGGCCGGCGGTGTCGTAGTGCGACCCGTGACAGGGGCAGAACCAGCCGCCGAAATCACCCTGCTCGCCCAGCGGCACGCAGCCCAGATGGGTGCAGACGCCCATCTGCACGAGCCATGTGCCGGTTTCGTCCAGCGCGCGGTTCTCGTCGGTCGCAAGGGCGGCACCGTTCAGGTTCTCGTTTTGGGCCACCGGATCGGGCAGGGAGGCCACATCGACCTCGCGCGCGGCGGCAATCTCCTCCTCGGTGCGCGAGCGGATGAATACCGGCTTGCCCTGCCACAGCACGGTGAGCTGGGTGCCCGGCTGGACGCCCGAGACGTCTACCCGGATCGAGGCGAGCGCCAGCACGTCGGCCGAGGGGTTCATCTGGTTGACCAGCGGCCAGACTGCGGCACCGGCCACGACCGCCCCCGCGCCGGCGGTGGCATAGTAGAGAAAATCGCGGCGGGTGCCCTGATGATCGTCGGCGTGTGACACGGGTTGATCTCCGGTATGGCTGGGGCGGCGTCGCCCGGACGGCAAAAGACCGCGGGCCGTGACCCGCTTGGCGTTTTGGCGCTGTTTAGCCATCAATCCCGCGCCCGTCCAGCGGACAATACCGCGCAGGGCGGGGCACCCGAGGGCCGAGCTAGGTCTTGGGTCCCGCACCGACAAGGGGGAGAAACCCGCCTGCCGTTGCGGGAATGCGACAACGGAAAATTGAAACGTTTCCCTGTTGGAGTTTGTATCTGTGATCTCCAGATTCGGGTGATAGTGGCGCGAGTCTGCTGCGCCTGCCCCGTACCGCCGATCCCCGTCCGCCACCGTCCGACCGAAAGTCAATCCGATGTCCCGCCTTGCCGCTTCGCTGATCCTGATCCTTCTTCCCGCCCTCGCGCATGCCGAGGTCGAGTTGAGTTTCTATGGCGGCGTGCAGGGCGCGCCGCATTCGGGCGTCACGGTCGACCGGCCCGGCACCGCAAGCGACCGCGATTTTACCGCCGGCTGGGAGGGCAACTCCTTCGACGCGCCGCCCTATTACGGCCTGCGCGCGACCTGGTGGCGCGAGAACAACCTCGGCTTCGGTGTCGATTTCAACCATACCAAGGTCTATTCCGACGCGGAAACCCGCGCGGAACAGGGGCTCGATACGTTGGAGTTCACCGACGGGCTGAACATCCTGACATTGAACGCCTATCGCCGCTTTCCCGACGCCGCCTACGGGCTGACGCCCTATGTGGGCGGCGGCTTCGGTGTCGCGGCGCCGCGGGTCGAGTATGACGATGGCGAGGGCCGCACAGACGAGTACCAGCTTACCGGCCCGGCGGTCGCGCTGATGGCGGGGGCAAGCTACTCCGTCACCGACAGCATGTCGGTCTTCGGCGAGTACAAGGGCACCTATTCGCAGAACGAGGCCGACCTCGTGGGGGGCGGCACGCTGGAATCGGACATCGTCACCAACGCGCTCAACCTCGGCGTCAGCTTCAACTTCTGATTCCGCAAGGGGCTAGGCCCGGCTCGGCCTTCGGCCAGCTTGCTCACCCCGATTGCCACGTCTTGTCCTTTCGCCTCAGGCAGGCGGAGCCGTGTTCACCATGCTGTCACGGGCTGCGAAGCGCTCGGCCCATGCGGCGAGCTGCGGTCGTCCCGCGCGCCAGTCGCGCCCGCCATGCCGCAGGTCGAGATAGCCCAGCGCACAGGCCACGGCGATCTGGCCAATGTCGATCTGACCCTCGAGATGGCTGATCCAACGTGCCTCGATCGCATCCAGCCCGCGTTCCACCTTGCGCCATTGTCCCTCGACCCATTTTGCCGAGCGTTCGGTCTCCGCACGGATACGGGTCTCGAGCACCATCGACAGCGCCGCGTCCATGATCCCATCGGCGGTCGCCTCGAGCGTCAGAACCTCCCAGATCCGGGCCTCGGGGTAGAGGCGCGCCCCTGCGCGGGCGTCGAGATACCGGGTGATGACGCGGCTGTCATAAAGCGCAGGGCCATCGTCGCGCACCAATGCGGGGATCTTGCCCAAGGGATTGGCGTGGATCACGTCCACCGGATCGCCAAGCGGGTCGGTCGCGGCGGCGATCTCCGTGACCTGATCGGCCTGACCTGTCTCGATCAGCACCACACGAACCTTGCGCGCAAAGGGCGAGGCGGGGGAGGTGAGAAGTTTCATGTGGAACACTCCGGTTGGCCCCGGGCAGTCAAGCAGTGTCCTTCGCGGCCCGCAAGGGGCGCAGCGAGGAGATCGGTGAGGGGCTCTCCTTCGCCGCTCTCCGAACTGCGTGGTTTCGCACGGCCACGAATGGGGCGAGGGCCGGACGCCGATCGAGGCGATCCGCGCTCAGGCGGTCAGCCGGCTCCCGCCCACCCCGGTGATCCGCGCCTCGACGATCCGGCCCTCGGGCTGGTCGGTGGCAAAATCAACCTCGGCGAAATGCTCGGTCCGCCCCATGCGCGGGCTTTCCATGAGGATGCGGTGCGTCCGGCCGACCTGTGCCGCGAGATGCGCCTGCGCCGCCCGCTCTCCCGCCGCCCGCAACCGGGCCGCGCGCGCCTTGATCGCGGGCCCCCTGACCTGCGGCATCCGCGCCGCCGGGGTGCCGGGGCGGGGCGAATAGGGAAAGACATGCAGCCAGGTGAGGCCGCACTCCTCGACCAGCCTGAGCGAGTTCTCGAACATCGCCTCGGTTTCGGTCGGGAAACCGGCGATGATGTCGGCGCCAAAGGTCATGTCGGGGCGCAGCCGCCGCGCCTCTTCGGCAAAGCGGATCGCGTCGTCGCGCAGGTGGCGACGCTTCATCCGTTTGAGGATCAGGTCGTCGCCATGCTGGAGGCTCAGATGCAGATGCGGCATCAGCCGTGGTTCGGTGGCGATGGCCTGCATCAGGTTCTCGTCCACCTCGATCGAATCGATCGAGGAGATGCGCAGGCGCGGCAGGTCGGGGATCAGCTTGAGAATGCGCATCACCAGATCGCCCAGCCGCGGCCTGGCGGGCAGGTCGGCCCCCCATGAGGTCAGGTCGACACCGGTCAGCACCACCTCCTCATAGCCGCGATCCACGAGCCTTCGGATCTGTTCGACCACCACGCCCGCCGGGACCGAGCGCGAATTGCCCCGGCCATAGGGGATGATGCAGAAGGTGCAGCGGTGGTCGCAGCCGTTCTGCACCTGCACATAGGCGCGGCTGCGGCTGCCGAAGCCGTCGATCAGGTGACCGGCTGTCTCGGTCACGCTCATGATGTCGTCGACCTGCACCGGCTCGGTCGCGCCGATCAGATCAGGGGCCATGCCCTTCCATGTCTCGGGGTTCATCTTCTCGGTGTTGCCGATGACGAGGTCGACCTCGTCCATGTCCGAGAACCGCTTGGGATCGGTCTGTGCGGCACAGCCGGTCACGATGATCTTCGCGGTCGGATTTTCGCGCCGCAGGCGGCGAATCTCCTGGCCCGCCTTGCGCACGGCCTCGGCGGTGACGGCGCAGGTGTTGACCACCACGGCGTCCTCGACGCCCGCGCGCGTGGCGAGATCCTTCATCGCCTCGGTCTCATAGGCGTTGAGGCGGCACCCCATGGTGGCGAAGATCGGTGCTTTTCGGTCCATCAGAGCCTCCAGACCCCGTCGAAGACATGCGCCGTCGGACCGGTCATCCAGACCCCGTCCTCGCGCCAGTCGATGTGAAGCGTGCCGCCGTCGAGATCGATGCTGACGGCCCGGCCCGTCAGCCCCCGCCGCGCCGCCGCCACGGCCACGGCGCAGGAGGAGGACCCGGAGGCCAGCGTCAGCCCCGCGCCGCGCTCCCAGACCCGCATGCGGATGCGGTCGGGACCCGTGACCTGCGCCACCTGTACGTTGGTGCGCTCGGGGTAGAGCGGATGATGCTCATGCGCCGCGCCGAAGCTCTCGATGTCGATGGCAGAAACGTTGTCCACGAAGAAGCTGCAATGCGGGTTGCCCATGCCGGTGGCGGTGGGCCCGCCCTCGATCGGCAGGGTGAGCGTGTCCATCTCGCGCGCCAGCGGAATCTCGTCCCAGCGCAGCTGCGGCTGGCCCATGTTGACCGCCACCAGCCCATTGCCCGCACCGCGCGCGGCTAGGCGGCCACGCTCGGTGGTGATGTCGAGGGCGGGTTTGCCCGTGCGGGCCATCTCCCACGCCGCAATGCAGCGCGTGGCGTTGCCGCAGGCCGCAGATTGCGAGCCGTCGGCGTTCCAGAACACGAGATGCAGATCCGCGTCTTTGGCCGTGTGGATCGTCGCCAGCTGATCGAAGCCGACGCCGCGATGCCGGTCGGCGATGGCGCGCGCGAGGTCGGGCGCCACGGCCGTCACGGGCCCGCGCGCGTCGATCACGACGAAGTCGTTGCCAAGCCCGTGCATCTTCATGAACGGCAGGCCGGAGGGGGTGTTTTCCTGCATGGCGGGCCAATAGCAAAGCCAGCGAACTTAATCCAGAGAAAGGGTAATTTTGCGGTTGACCCCCCCCGCCACTCCCCTTAGAGACCCGCCCAGTGGGCCGTTAGCTCAGTTGGTAGAGCAACTGACTTTTAATCAGTGGGTCGCAGGTTCGAATCCTGCACGGCTCACCACTGATCACTCTAGGATCATCGATCGCGGACGGGGCGGGAGCGCATGCCTTCCCCAGCCGCGGCATGCCGTCAGGCAGGATCATCCCTCCCTTCATTCCTCGTTCGAACCCGAAGCCTTATCCGCTTTCGGCCACGGCGCGCTCGGCCATGGTCAATTCGTCATCGGCCTGCCGCGCCCGCATCCCGGGGCGGGGGCCGAACCGCGAGATGAGCGTGTAGAGCGCCGGGGTCAGGAACAGTGTGAACAGCGTCGCCATGCCCAGCCCGCCGATGATCACCCAACCGACGGCAGCGCGCGCCTCGGCGCCCGCGCCGCTCGACAGAACCAGCGGCAGCGCGCCCAGCACGGTCGAGATCATCGTCATCATCACCGGACGCAGCCGCAGCCGCAGCGCCGTGCGGATCGCCGCCTCGCGCTCGAGGCCCAAGGCGCGCTGCGTGTTGGCGAACTCCACGATCAGGATGCCGTTCTTGGCCATCACCCCGACAAGGAGGACGAGGCCGATCTGGCTGTAATAGTTGAGAGATCCACCCGTGAACGCGATCGCCAGTGCCGCCGCCGCAAGGCCGAAGGGCACGGTCAGCATGATCACGATGGCGCTGCCGAAGCTTTCGAACTGCGCCGCGAGAACCAGCAGCACGATCACGAAGGCCGCGCCGAAGACCATCGTGAAGCCGCGCGTGGTCTCGCCCAGCGCCGCCGCCTCGCCCAGAAGCACCAGCCGGGTGCCATCGGGCAGCGTTTCGGCGGCCAGCGTCTCGAGTCGCGCCACCGCGTCGGCCAGCCTGTAGCCATCGCCCATTCCGGCCTGAAGCTCCAGCGCCGGGGCCGAATCCTCGCGCAGGAGGTCGGCGGGGGCGACCACCGTGTCAAGTGTGACCACGCTGCCGAGCGATAGGTGTCGTCCATCCTCGGCGCGCAGGAAGACCCCCGCCAGATCGCCGGGATCGTTGATCGCAGGGCCGGCGGGGACGATCTCGATCTCCATTTCCTCGCCGCCGAGGAACACCGGCCCCGCGCTCACCCCTTCGAGCATCGCGTTGACGGTGGCCGAAACCGCGGCCTCGTCGAGGCCCAGATCGCGCAGCGCCTCGTGGTCGAGACTGACTTCGAGCATCGGCTCCCATGCGTCGCTGGCCAGTTGCGGCGCGGTAAAGGCCGGATCGTCGAACATCGCGGCGAGCAGCGCCTCGGCGGCACCCGGCAGGGCGGCGCGGTCGGTGCTCGCCACGGCCACGTCGAGAGAGCCGCTGCCCGAAGCGCCGCGAATCCCGAGGCTGTTGCCGCCGATGACGCGGGCGTTGAGGCCGGGGATGCCCGACAGTCGGGCCGAAAGGTCGCGCATTACCTCGGCCTGCGCCGTGGCGCGTTCCTCCCAAGGGGCGAGCTTGACGATGATGAAGGCCGTGTTTGCGCCGCCGCGCCCGCTCAGGCTCTGCACCAGATCGACCACCCCCGCCGCGCGGTAGGGGGCGAGGACCGTCTCGACCTGCGCCACGCCCTCGTCGAGGCTGTCGGCGGTCTGCCCCGCCGCCGCGCGCATGAACACCACAAAGCCGCCGCGATCCTCGTCCGGGGTGATCGCCACGGGCAGGTCGCGCGCCGTTCCCAGCGCGAGGATCGCGAGCGCGCCGCACAGCGCCAGCGTCAGCACCGGCGCGCGGACGATCCAGCCTACGAGACGGTCGATACCGCGTTCGGCCCAGGAGGGGGGGCGGGCCATGGCTTCGGTGCCCGGCGCGGTGCGGCCCGGATCGAGAAGCCCCGCGAGCATCGGCGCCAGAGTCAGCGCGGCCAGCGACGACAGGCTCACCGCGAAGGCCAGCACGAAGCCGAACTCGGAAAAAATGCCGCCCGCCTGTCCGGGCAGGAAGGAGATCGGGATGAACACCGCCGCCAGTGTCGCGGTGGTCGAGATCACCGCGAAGAAGACCTCGCGCGTGCCAAGGATCGCGGCGGCGCGCGGGCCCAACCCCTCGCGCCTGCGGCGCACCACGTTCTCGACCACGACGATGGCGTCGTCGACAACCATGCCGGTGGCCAGCACGAGCGCCAGAAGCGTGATGGTGTTGACCGAGAACCCCGCCAGCCAGATCGCCGCGATGGTCCCGGTGAGCGCCACGGGAATCGTCACAGCCGGGATCAGCGTGGCCCGCATCGAGCCTAGAAAGGCATAGATCGTGACGATCACGATCCCCGTCGCCACGGCGATCGAGCCTGCGACCTCGCGCAGCGCGCCCTCGATGAAGACGCCGTCGTCGGATGTCACCATGAGGCTCACGCCCTCGGGCAGGGCGGGGGCGAGGGCCGCCACCTCGGCGCGCACGGCGCGCGAGATCGCCAGCGTGTTGCCGACGGACCGGCGCACGATATCGAGCCCGACCGAGGCCTGCCCGTCGATGCTGGCCCCGCCGCGCCCCGTCTCGACCGCGAGCCGCACCGTCGCCACGTCGCCCAGCCGGGTGCGCGCGTCGATGCGGGTCTGCGACAGGCTTTCGGTGTCGATGGCGGTGGCGGCGGCGCGCAACGCCAGCGTGCCGGTGTCGCTTTCGAGCGCGCCCAGTGGCGCGGTGCCGTCGAGAGCGTCGAGTGCCGTGGCGATGTCCGACAGCCCGAGGCCACGCGTCAGCAGCGCCGTCATGTCGACCTCGACCCTGAAGAGCCGCGACTGGCTGCCCGTCACGGTCACCTCGGCCACGCCCTCGACCGAAGTGAGCCGCTCGCTCACCAGCCCCTCGGCCAAATCGGTCAGCTCCGGCAGGCCTGCCGCGCCGGTCAGCGCCAGTCTCAGAATCGGGTCGGCGTCGGTGTCGTTCTGCGCCACGGTGGGCGTCTCGATATCGGGAAGTTCGCGCAGCGTCTGGGCGATGATTTCGCGCGCGTCGTTGGCGCTGGCGTCCACGTCGCTGCCCGCTGCGAGGTCGAGCACCAGCCTCGCGCTGCCGTAGTCCGAGCTGGCCGAGATCGTCTCGACCCCTTCGAGCCGCCGCAGCGCCTGTTCCAGTACCGCCGTCACCTCGCGCTCGACGACCTCGGGGGCGGCCCCGTCATAACTGGCGCGTACCGACAGCACCGGCAGCTCGACGCTGGGTAGCTCGCGCAGATCGACGCCCAGAAAGGCCAGCCCGCCCGCGATCAGCACCAGCAGGTTCAAGACCAGAGCGAGAATCGGGCGCTTGACGAAGATGGCGGTGACGCCGCCCTGCGGGGCCGCACTCATCCCCGGCCCTCCGGCCGGGGCGACGGGGCCGATCGCGCGGCGTCGTTCGGGCTGTCGACGGTTTCGTCCGCGATGTCCTGCCCGTCGGGGGTGCGCCGCGTCGTCGGTGCCGGGCCATCGCCCTCGCCACGGCGCGTGGGGTCGGCGGCTGTCGCCCCGAGGCCGGTCACCGCAGCACCTTCGCGCAGCCGCGTGGCCCCGTCGGCCACCACCGTCGCCCCCGTCTGCAGATCGGCCTCGACCCAGACGCGGCCATCCTGCCGCGCGCGGATCAGCACGGACCGCTCGCGCGCCAGCCCGTCCTCGACCTCCCAAACCCGGATGCCCTGCGCCGTGTATCCGAGCGCCGTTTCCGGCACGACCGGCAGCGCCTCGCCCTCGGCCGCCACCGACAGGTGCAGCGCCGTGCCCGGTCTGAGGTCGCCTTTCGCGTTGTCGATCTCGGCCCGCAGCGCGACACCGCGCGTTACCGGGTCGACCCGGCTGTCGATGGCGCTGATGCGCGCCACATAGACTTCGCCCGGTCGGGCGGGGGCGCGCGCTTCGATGGTCGTGCCGATGTCGAGCAGGTCGAGCGCCTTTTCGGGCAGTTCGAAGGAGACCACGAGCCGGGCCGTGTCGTCGATGGTCGTCACCGCATCGTCTGATGACAGGCTCTGGCCGACGCTGAGGTCACTGAGGCTCGCACGGCCTGAAATCGGCGCGCGGATCACCCGCTCGTCGAGGGCGATGCGGGCCAGTTCAAGCCGCGCCTGCGCGGTCTGCTGGGCCGCGCGCGCTTCGCTGAGTGCGCTGGCCTGAACCGCGCCGCTATTGCTCGCGGCGAGGGTTTCGTAGCGGTCGAGCGCGTCGGTGGTGCGGGCCAGCTCGGCCTCGGCGATGCGCAGCTCGGCGGCCTCTCGTTCGGAATCGAGCGTGACCAGCGCTGCGCCTTCGGCGACCTGCCGATCGGCCGGCAGGGACAGTGCCGTGATCCGGCCCGACACCTCGGCCACGAGCGCCACGCTGGCGCGTGACTGCGCGGTGCCCAGCGCGGTGATCCGCTGCGAATAGGGGGTGACTTCGACGATTTCGAGCACGGCGACCGTTTCACGGCCACCACCGCCGCCACCGGGCCTACCGGCCCCGCCCCGGCCCGGCCCGCGCCCCGTCGGGGCGGCCTGCGTGTCCGGCAGCTGCGCGCCTTCGTTGCCGAAGGGCAGGCCGAAGGCGAAGGCATAGGCCCCGAGGAGGGCCGCTATGGCAAGGCAGGTTCTCAAGAAATGGCCCATGGGATCCGCTCGCTCTGCGCCGCCCGCCCCCGTGGCAGTCGGTCGATCCGTCATCGGGCACGTCCGCCGCCGACGACGGCGCGCCGCGCAACGCGGATGACCTGTAAAGAGATCGCAGGCACGGGCCGCGAATTCCAGCACGGCATTGTCGCAGTTTGTCGCAGCCGGCCGCGGTGGCCGGGTGGTGCGCGGGCCTAGCCGGTCGGGAAGCGCAGCGTCACCGCCGTACCCTCGGGGCCGGTGTCGATCACCGGGTCGCCGCCAAGCTGGGTGGCGAAGGACCGGACCAGCTTCTGGCCGATGCCGCTGGCTTCGGCATCGCGCGCCTCCGAGGCGAGGCCGCGGCCATCGTCGCGGATCTCAAGACGCAGCTCGTCCGTCCCGATGGTGTCGAGCGCCACGATCACGGTCCCGTCGATGCCGGGGGCAAAGGCGTATTTCAGGCTGTTGGTCACCAGCTCGTTGACGATCAGCCCCAGCGGCACCGCGATCCGGGTCGAGAGGCGCACGGGTGCGATACGGGCCTCGATCCGCACGTCGTCGCGGCCGATCGAGGCGGTGAGCCCGGCTACGATCTGGCCGAGATAGTCCCGCGAGCAAACGGTGTCGATCGAATCCGAGGCGTTGAGCCTGCGGTAGAGATTGGCCACCGCCTGCACCCGTCGGCCGATTCGCCCCAGCGCCAGCCGCCCCTCGCCTTCGGGGCGGGCACGCGATTCCATCGAGATGATCGAGGAGATGGTGCCGAGGCTGTTCATCACGCGGTGGTTCAACTCGATCAAGAGCTGCCGGGCCTCGGCCAGCGCCTGCTCGCGCTCGGCCTCGATGCGCTTGGTCTCGGTGATGTCGCGAAAATGCAGCGCGAAGCAACCGAGCGGCTCGGTGGGCATGGCATGGACGTCGAAATACCGGCCCATGGCGGGGGATTCGTGTTGAAATCGCCGGGATTCGCCGTCGAAGGCGATCTGCCCATAGGTTTCGACCCAAAAGGGTTCGAGATCGGGGACCATCTCACGCGCAGTGCGTCCGATGGCGTCGTGCAACCCGGTCATTTCCTCGAACTGCGGGTTGGTCTGCAGGAACCGGTAATCGACCGGGCGCCCCTGCGCATCGGTCAGCATCTCGCACAGGCAGAACCCGTCGGCCAGAAAACCCAAGATGGAATCGATCTCGCGCGGTGTCATCTGCAGCGGCATTTTCGTCATGGCCCGCGCCCCCTTCGTCCGGGCATCTCCCGGCACTCGTCCAACCTCGATGCGACTGTGGATAAGACGCTAGGCCAAGTGACAACCTATGCGAAGGGGGTATTGTCCGCAAAGCCGGGGATGTCCGGCTTCGTACGCGCTGCGAGACGGCCTCTCAGCGTCGCCGGAGCGTGTCGCCGCGCGCGATCAGCGGCGTCAGCTCGACCCGTTCGGCGCCGCCCTCGGCGGGGTTGGCGCAGCGCGCCGCGATGATCCGCGCCGCCTCGCGACCGATCTCGCGGCGGCAGGCGTCCATGGTGGCCAGCTGGCGCGGCAACCCGTCGAGAAGCTCGACCCCGTTGAACCCCGCGAGCCCGATCTGGCCGGGGATATCGAAGCCCTGTTCGAGCAGCCACAACAGCCCGCCCGCGCCGATCATGTCGTTGGAGAAATAGAGGAAGTCGAGATCGGGCGTCCGGGACAGCAGCGCCTCGGTCATCTCGCGGCCCTTCTTGAGGGCCGAGCCGCCCGAATAGAACTCCTGATCCGCGATCTCGACGCCTGCGCGGGCGAGGTGACGGGTGAACCCTTCGAAGCGTTTGCGGGCCCGGTGATCGGCGGGCATCTTGGTGCCCAGAAACCCGATGCGGCGATACCCCTCGCGCAGGATCGCCTCGGCCATCTCGCGTCCGGCGCGGCGATGGCTGATGCCGACGCAGGCGTCGATCGGCGCGCCGTCGCTGTCCATGATCTCGACCACCGGGATCTCGGCGCGCATCAGCATCGCCCGGCTTGCCTCGGTGTGCTCCAGCCCGGCGATGATCACCCCCGAGGGGCGCCAAGACAGCATCTCGAAGAGCACCCGCTCCTCGGTCTCGGGCAGGTAGTCGGTGACGCCGAACACCGGCTGCAACCCGGTCCCCGCCAGCGTCTCGGAGATGCCCGACAGCACCTCGGGGAACACCATGTTGCCCAAGGAGGGGATGATCACGGCCACGAGGTTGACCCGGCTCGACGCCAATGATCCCGCGATGCGGTTGGGCACGTAGCCGAGCTTCTTGGCCGCCGCGCGCACCTTGGCGCGGGTGGCCTCGCTCACGTCGCCCTTGTTGCGCAGCACCCGGCTCACCGTCATCTCGCTGACGCCCGAAGCCTCGGAGACGTCGCGCAGGGTGAGGGGGCGGCGGGGCGGGATGGTCATGGGCAGGGTCCGGGGATGGAATGGGTGCCAGAGCTATAGGGCGAGGCGACGGGCTTGTCCAAGCGACGTTGACGGGCTGAACAAAGCCGGGCATGGAATGGAGGCGTGGCCCCGTGGCTCAACTGGATAGAGCAGCCCCCTCCTAAGGGGCAGGTTGCAGGTTCGAATCCTGCCGGGGTCGCCAAAACTACCTGAAAAATATGGCTTATTTGCAAGGGGTTCTGCAGCAGTGTGCAGAAAGTCCCGTTTGGATTTCCGCCGATTTCTCCGAAAACGACCGAAATCTCGTACAAAACCTGTACAAAATTCGCACGTCTGTGCGGCTTTTGGGGCCATCCGATGAGCTGGCGGGTGGCGAATACGTGTGCGGAGCGGAAGTTCGGGAGTGCGACGCGTAAGCAGATCATCATGTTTCTGGCGGACAAGGCCTCTGATGATGGTTCCGGCATCTGGTGTTCGAAGGGGACGATCCAGCGGCACACGGAGCTGGGGGAGACCACCGTCAAGCGGACAATCCGGGAGTTCCTGAAGGAAGGCATCCTGATCGAAACTGGCGCGCGCGGGTGCAAGAACGGATTCACCGTCGTTTACCGGATCGATCTGGCTCGGATCGAGGCGCTTGAACTGACCGCCGAGCCCGAGATTGAGACGGGGGCCACAGTGGACCCCGTCCAGACTGGACCCAGAACGGGGGCCACAGTGGCCGGGGTACCGGGGCCACCACGGCCCCCAAACCATCCTAAAACCATCCATAAACCCCCTACGCGCGAGCGCGTGGCGGCAGTGGATGAAGATGCTGAGAAGATTTTGGCCTCCTATCCGCGCGACCGTCTGCGCGGGAAGGCTGAGTGCCTCAGTCGGATCAGGGAGGCTTTGGACGCTGGGACAGAGGTCGAGGACCTGTTGCAGGCCGTGAAGGCCTACGCGGCGGACAGCGCGGGCTTCACCCGCTCCAAGGTTTGTTTCTCAGACAACTGGTTCAGGTCGGGACGGTGGCGCGCTTACGTGGAGGACATCACCAAGAACCGCGAAGAGACGAAGGCCAAGGAAGATCAGATGCTGGCAGGCTTGGCAACATGGATCACAGATCGCCATCCACTTTGCCGCCACATCACGCCCGGCCAGATCGATGCGCTTTTGACCGCAGAGCTGGTGACCAAGGCGCAAATCCAAGCAGCGGGCCTCAGATCATGACCGCAACCGATCCCAGCGAAGAGCAAACAGCAAGGCGACCCATGTCATACGCTGGCGCTTCTGACACGGGACCTTGCGAGGGGCGGCAAGCCTCCCCTTCGAACCCCACCGGCGCGGGCAAGACCCGCGCAAAGGAGCCGCTGACGGAGACCTTCGTCTTCCGGTGCACGGCGGCCGAGAAGGCCGAGCTACGCGCCAAGGCCGAGGCCGCAGGCCTGCCCGCAGCAACGCTCCTGCGCGAGGCGCTTGGCCTGACCGAGGCGCGCCGCCGCAAGCCCGTGCCGCGCGTCGATCCGGCGCTGGTGCTGGCGGTCGGGCGCATCGGCGGCAACCTCAACCAGATCGCCCGCTGGCTGAACCACGCCATGAAGGTCGGGCGCACGGACCTCGACACGCTGACCGTCGCCCGCCGCCTTGTGGTGATCGAACGCCAGCTCGCCGCGCTCCTCGATGAGGCGCGGCGGTGCTGATCAAGTTCTTCCCCAATGGCAAAGGCGCAGGCGCGGGGCCGGTCGGCTATATCGTGGCCGAGCGAGTCTTGGCCTATGACGGCAACCGCGACCTGATCCGCGATGAGGACGGCCAGCCATTGACCGTCACCCGCGACCCTTTGCCAGAAGTCCTGCGAGGCAACCCCGAGCGCACCGAGGCCCTGATCGACGCCAGCCGTCATCAGTGGACCTATCGCGCGGGCGTGATCAGCTTCGCGGATAGCGACAACCCGACTGAGGACCAACAGGCCGAGGTCATGGACCAGTTTGAGCGGCTGGCCTTCGCGGGGCTGGACCCTGAGCAATATGAGGTGCTCTGGGTCCGCCATCGCCACGAAGGCCGGGTCGAGCTTCACTTCTGCACGCCGCGCCTGGAGCTGACCACAGGCAAGAGCCTCAATATTGCACCACCGGGTTACCAGGATGCCTATGACAGCCTGCGGGACGTCATGAACCAGCGCCACGGCTGGGCCGATCCGATGGATGTGGACCGCGCGCAGGAGGTCCGCGACACCGTTGAGGCCCCGACCCGCGCCCAGGGCCGGGATGAGCTGCACGCTTGGATACAGGACCAGATCGATCTCGGCCTGATCACAGACCGCGCCACCATGATCGAGGCGCTCACCGACGCAGGCTTCGACCTGCCACGCACCGGCAAGGCCTACATCACCGCGCGAGACCCGGACACGGGCGAGCGCTGGCGGCTGAAAGGAGAGATTTTCCATGAAGACTGGCAAGCCGACCCGCCTGAGCGAGAAACTGAATGCGGAACTCGACACGATCCGGGCCGAGCACGTCGCCTCGATCTCGTCCCAGCTCAAGAGCTTCAGGATCGTTTTGAAGAACATTGTGGGCGCCGCGCAGCATACCATCGCGAGCGATACGCGCCGATTTCAGACCGAGACGGCGAGCATGTTCGAGACGCGGCTGAGGTCGATCCGCCTCTGGCTGACGATCTCGCCTTGGCTGATCGCGGGGATGGTGCTGACGGGGATCGCCTTGATGATGGCCGCGAGCTTTTTCTGGACGGTGCATCTGACGCGCTCGGAGCTGACGGAACTGGGACTGACACGGATCGAGCGGCCCGAGGGGACCTGGCTGATCCTGGACCCATCGAAGACGCGGCTCAGGACCTGCACGATGGGCGAGAGGCACGTCACCTGCATTCGGATCGAGGAGGATTAGATGACCCAACTGACAGCCTTGGAACGCGACTTGCTCGCCTGCGTCGAGCGGTTGGTCACGGCCTCAGAAACCTCAGCGAAGGACTTGACCACCTTGGAGTCACGCTCGACCGGCAGGATCGAGAGGGAACTGGCTGGTTTGAAAGACTGCGTGACCTTGCTCATTCGTTCACAAGCCGCATCCATGAAGGCCTTGAGCGGATTGCTGAACGACGAGGCGAGCTACAAGACGCTGAACGAGACCTTGCAGCAGAGCTTGACCTTAGCGAAAGCCGCCGCCGAGAGATTGAGGGACAGCTAGACAGCCAGGAGGCTCATGCGGAGCGAGGGTTGCGGCATTGAGTTCACGTTCGCAGTCGATCCCCGCACAGCTTAGTTCGAGGGATCAAAAGTGCTCGCCGGGCAAGCCATCTTCATCTGAAAAGAGCATATGTTCAGGCAATGGGTGAACTTCGCGTCCCCCGCCCACAGGATACCAAGCGAGAGTTTCCGATACCGCGCAGCTTTCGTTCCGAGAGGTCACGAGTTCGGGCATGAAATAATTGCCGTAGACCATGCGCAAACCAGTCTTGCCTGGGTCAAAGTCCAACATAGTCTGTCGATTGAGCTGGTGACGAAGTCTTTCAACGCCGTTGCCGCCCGCGTTTTCATAACCGACATGAACTGCACCTGGAGAATTGCCCGGAAGTTGTTGAGACGCGCGCCCAACCACGCTACGAAAGTGCCGCGCTTTTCGCTGTTCCGCAACCTCAGATGTGCTTCTCCAAACCACAAGACTTGCTTGATCTACCCATGTAGCGTGCAAAGGGCGGCCTTCCGCCGGCGTCCAAGTTCCATCCATCGTGAAGTCCATGATTGGATCATACTGTCCAAGTATGAGTTCCACCATACGACTCGAGCCAAAGTAGATGTCGTCGTGGTTGAGAACGACATAAAGATCGTGCCAAGTCAGATCGAAAACCACCCCTCGGCTACTGGCTTCATCCCATTCGAATGGACCCGAACTCTCAAGGAATCGTTCGATCTTACTCTCTAGATAATTCTCTGCCAGCTCAATGACTTCTTCTTTGTACTGGACGAGTGCAACGAACGATTTCCCTAGTCTTTTGGATAGAGAATGCGCATTTTGCGCGATCTTTTCGGCGGCGACGCGCTCTTCATACGCGTACCCTGACCGCCCAGTGCGCTTGCATTCTATTGCCCAGTGCTCTGGGCCGCGCTCGACAAATAGGTCGTTGCGCTTTCCGAGCCCGGGAGTTTCGTCCAAGAATTCGACCTTATCCCAGCCACGGCTTTTGTAAGCACCGGCTACCAGCAGTTCGTACAGCGCATCGTCTGGCTGGCCTCTGTCCTTTTTCAATATACGGGCTGCACGCTCTTCTACCGCCTCCACTTCAAGCAAGTTGGGCAAGAGTTGGCCTAGCCGACGAAAGAGTGGTGCAATCCGGTACCCTTCTGGCAAGAAAAAGTCTGGCCTCAAATTGGGATCAGCATATCGTACGGCCTGATGTAAGTACCAAGAAATCGTGTCCTTTTTGTCAAACAATGGTACGCGATCGCCTTGCGCCCACCTTTGCTTAGCAGTTTGGAAGTAGCTTTCAGTCGAAGCCATACGTATATCAATTTCTGCCGACGGCAATGACTGACAAAGCCAATTCACGGCGGCCAGAACGTATTCATCACGCCAACCTTGACCATCGCGCGGAGCGATCCACAACCTGCCGTTGTCGCCAGTCATTTGTTTTTGTTTGCCGCCAGCGACATGTCGTAGCTCGTCTGCAAGTTCACCCAGTAGTCTGGGCTCGTGTTAAATTCGCGGGCCAGATGTAGCGCCGTGTCAGGCGTGATCCCGCTCGTGCCTTCGATCAACCGCTCCATCCGAGTCCGAGATATGCCGAGATGCCTCGCAAATTCGATGACCCCCATCTCCAAGGGGTCGAGATATAGCTCCTTCAGCACTTCACCGGGGTGCATCGGGACGTCAAGCACTTTCATCAGCTTATCCTCTCAATGGTAGTCCACTACCTCGACATCGGCGGGGCCGTTTGGAGGCCAGACAAAGCAGATGCGCCATTGTCTATTGATCCGCACAGATTGTTGCTAGGCTTGGTCCCTTTTCAGTTCTCCCCGGTGGTTGCCTGACTGGGATCAAAATATCCTTGAAACGCGATTATGAAAGGACTGAAACCGCCCAAATCTCGATCACACTTTCTTAATCTAAGTCGAGACGCCCTGTCGAGCTGCTGCCATCACTCTGGAAGATACTCAATGTCCAGAGCGCGCCGTCCAACAAGCATTAGTTGTCGATCCATAAGTTGATCAATGTATGGTGACTGGAGGCGGCCAGTACGTATTAAGTTCCAACTTAGTTCCTTCACACCATTTTTGTCCGTAAGGGAAGGTTTGGCTATACCATTGAACGGATTGTCAATTTTCATAGTAAGCTGGCATCGGGCATGCGCCTTTGTGATCTCCGCAGCCTTCGCCTTTTCATTGCCGAGTACCGCTTTTAGCAACTTTAACGTCTTTTCGAGGCCTGTTCTCTGACCAGGGAGCATTCCCGCTTCGGGGGCTTGAACAGTAGAGATCTTTACTGCGCCGTCCTTGTTCATGCTGGCTAGGTCAAGAATTCTTAAATTTGCTGGGGATGCGCTATTAAAGTCAAATCGCATGAACCCACCATCTGGGCCGACCTTCAGGTCAATGGTCTTCAATTTCTTCTCAGGTTCAGCAATGGGTTTGAAATGCACAAGATCACTAGAGAAAGCAGCTCGGTTACCATCTTCTCTAAGCGTGAGGTCGCATAGTTGTCCCAGAAGGATGAATTGGCGTTTTGCTGCGTCGTTAGTCTGGAAAATGTCCCCCAATGATAGGGGCGAGAAGCTTGTCTGCAAAAAATTGCCGTCTAACCACATTTCATCCAGCCTAAACTTCGCTATCGCGGGATGAGTTGGACTTGCGGGCGTTTGCAGAGGAACGTCTCTCAACCGTCTTATTCTACTCACCGCAGATTTCACTTCGCTATCTTCGACGAACATATGACGTACGCTCTTTTCGACCTGCGCAGAGTAAATCCGCTCAATCATGTGAAGGTCTGAGGCACCGTCTCGTATCGCTCGAGCTACGAAAAAATTGTCGAGTTCTTCAGGTGGAATGCGGCACATGTTCTTGCGAGCTTCCGCAACAGCAGAAGCGGCATGTTTCTCAGCTGCTTGTCCAACTCTATAGACCTCTTGGCGCAACGAAGCGCGCTTGAGTGCAACCTGGATACCACTTGCCAAATCGGCTTGCTCAGTCACTGAGATACGCTGTTTGGAAATCACGCATGGCAACGGCTTGGAAGAGAGTTCTTCAACCAAGGCCTCAGCGATTTCGTCCTCTTTTGCCGCTTCGGAAGCAATTTCTGCTTCATGGGTCAGAATGAAAACCGTTTCCGAGCGGCCCCGTGTATAGATCTTCTTTAAGATGGTCACGCCTGCTGTTGCCCCGATACCCTTAACTTGGAAGGCATCTTGCAGATCAACGACAAATGACACTTTTTGTGCCTCGTCTTCGTCAAGAGATTCAAGAAAAGCCAAGCCAGCTTCGAAACCCAGTCTGTCATTCTCGTCAACTCGTAGCATTTCGCAAGCTGCTAGAATGGTTTCTGACGGCAAGTCTTCATCAGGTGACGGAACATCGCTTTGCTCATTTTCTTGGCGTGCTGCGCGATTTCTAATGGCGGCGTTTAGCGTCGCGAGGTCTGTTTGCGAGGCGGCATTCAAGGCCGTAATCAGTGCTTCTTCAAACTGGGCTAGTTTGTCGTCGTCAGCTGAGAGCGCCGCCACCTCACCAAAACCCTTGAGCCCAAGGTCTAAGAGCGGTGCTGGGTCTCGCATCAGGCTATTTTTGATGCGATCAACTGAGGCCTCAAAAAAATCATCAATCCAAATCATTCGCCCGAGACCCAGATCGTCGAGCAATGAATGCGTTTCAGCTGTGGTCATCTAATTTGCCTTAGTGTCAACTAATTTTGATAAATCTACTCGGAACTGGTGGCGACGACCCTTCGCGTTCCGTTCGGCCAATAACTCGATAGTACATCCGTCGAGCTGAAGTAGTTGGGTAGTGATGTACAACCCAAGTCCTTGACCCACCTCGCTGTTGGGTTTTTCAGTCACAAACAGTTCAAAAAGAGTTTCTTCGAGCTTTGGCTCAACTCCGGGCCCGTTGTCGGAGATTGTAAAGCCTCTGGAGTCAACCGTTGCCGTGATGTGTCGGTGGCCTGTTTCAGGAGCGCCGTCATCCTGAAGCCAGTAGCGGCTATTTAGAACAAGATTGTCTACAACCTGAAGCAATCGATTGCGATTCATCCGCACTACCAAAGCACCATCAAGCCTGACGACTTCAGCCCGTGTCCCTTCACGCTCAAGATCAGACTTTCTGGCAGCAAAGTATTCGCCAATGAAGTTGGCTACATCAAGTTGCTCTTTGACCGCTCGTGTACGAGGCAACATGGGGTCAATCTGGGCTGCGGCACCGGACATTGCACGACGCGCAAGATCGATATGGCGTAGCTGAAGTCTAATTTTCTCGGCACATTCAGTGCCCTGCAACGTTTTTCGAATTAGACTCGTACTTCTTTCAATTTCGGAAAGGTGTGTGTGCAACTCGTGAGTCAACCCACGCGCTGCCAAGCCAACAGCAGCACTTTCAACCAGAGCGGCAACTTGTTCGCTGCGCATCCCAATCTCCTGTGCAACGACGGCACCCGCAGCAGCGAGGTCGCGCATTTTGTCAAAATCGGCGGCCAATTTTTCCATAGTTGCAAGATTTTGCTGGGCTAAACCCAATGCCTCATCCGCCCGCTCAACCGGAGAGACCTTGCTATTCAATGTTGCGATAGCGGTTCGTTGGGTTTCCGCTATCGCAGCGACGGTTTTTGCCGCAGCGTTGATGCTACTCGCTGAACTCTTTACCGTTTTGACAGCAGCCTTTGATGACATACCAGCCGCGTTGTTCTCTGAGATTTCGATTTCCCGAAGATACTGATCCAGTCCGCGCCTTACATCTTCTTGCGCTTTGTTTGAGAAGTCCCTGCATTTTTTGGCAATCTCTTCAAAGCCACGGTAGTATTGATCACCAACAAATCCCTCACGATCAGACTTTTCCGTTAGTCTGAAGTTGTGCTCGCCACTCAGTGCGAAGTAGCCAATCGTGTTGTCGACACGAAGGTGGTAGGTGCTACCCGATGTCATGCTTCTCGCTAAGTCCAGCCAATCGTCCCCTGCTCGGACACGAAAGCCGTCACGCAAAATTGCTATGCCGCCAACTCTCTTCAGGCGGGCACTCGTTGCACCCGAACCTGCGGCGGCTGGTCCACTTCTGCCAAAATTGAAGTAGTGTAGAGCACCTGAGAACTGGCCAGGATTTCCGATAACAGACTGGTTCCCCTTGATTATTCTTGAAAAGGGTGTTCGGTCCTTGATCTCGATTACCCAGTCACCGCCCGGAGAAATTTCTAAGCTATCATATTTCTTGTTGAGCTTCTTGCTTTGCTTGAGCCATGCAAGAAAGTCTTTGCCATGGTCTTTTGAGAAAACGCTTCTCGCTCTGTCTACAGCCTCTGGGTTGGCAGAAGCTGTAAAGACACTCTGTCTAAACGTAGCTTTGGCAAGGAGGTGGTAGTCGTCACTCTGGCCATCATCCTTTTGGAACTTGAAGTCGAACGATGAGACGGCTTGAGCCAAGAGATCGCTCGTCACTTGCTCCATGTCATAGGATTTCCCATCGATGCGCACACTGACCGGGAAGGTTTTGATAGATTCAAATGGAGATACGATTGCCGCGATTGAGAAGGCAATCTCAGCAGCTCGGCGTTCATCGCGCCACTTGGCGAGATCATTGAGACCAAGCACGATTACCTCGGTCCCCTTGAAACCACCTGTGTTTGGCTCCGCTGAAATTTGGACCGGAATGGTGTCCAAGGTCTCGGCACCATCACAGTCTTTCCAACGAAACCAAGCGATATTTATTGTAGACGAACCTTCCTGTGCTGATCGTAGAAGCAGGATATCGCCCAACCGCATTGTACCAAGTCGACCAAGCCCCTTGTCACCAAGCGGGGTCCTTCCTTCATCTGTCTTTGGTTTTGGCATTCCAGACTCGACACGCTTGATCGAGTTACTGACAACCAACCATGAGTCTCTCACAGCTTCAGCGGATAGCCCGTCACCCTGATCACGGATGCAGATTTTTCCGGTGTAACTTAGCTTTCGAGAAAGTGGCGGGTCGCTTTCATCGCTGGCTTCTTGTCCCGAATATTCTTCAGGAGCAAATAGCTCTGCTTCAACAGTATCTGTCGACTCGCCGAACCTAGATAGAACCGAGGCCACGGAGGTGTGCTCGAGGGTGCCAGTTGCGCGAGTATCCACTTCGATTGTGCAGTCTTTTGAGTCTGCATCATAAGCGTTTTTCACAATCTCCAGGATTGCTTGTTCTGGGTCGGTCACCAGTTCTCGACCGAGTTGGACCAGAACATGTGCACCAACTCGGAGCTGCGGGTTGTTTCGCGTATCGCTAACCAAAAGAGGCCACCAACGTTGATTCAGTCGTTATCATATCCCCACGATTGTTCTTGCTCGGCATACGTTTGACTGGAAGCCGCCTTTCAACGTTTTTGATCCACTTTCCCCCGAAAGACTCGATGATTTCTCGTCCAATCAGATCAAAAGGAACAAGCGTTTCCGCTGAAGTGCGATTCCCGGAAGTTATCACCCAGTGGCTAGGTGTCCCTACGCACTCATTTACTTTCTTTAACGCTACATAATAATCCCAAAGAAATGCTCCTACTTTGCGTAGTTTTTCTTCATTTTTCGCAGCGCGTGCACTCTCAAAGAACTCCTTTGCAGTTGTCGAAATCGCCTCGATCTTCTCCGTCTTCTGTTGAGCATCTTTCAGCGATCCGCCAAGGCTGGCAAAATCAATCGCAGCAGGGTTTGCCAGACCGGTGGACACTGGAACCTTGGGTAGATCGGAACATGGAATCCAATTCAAAGCGAGGTAACTGAACTGCCCGTAAGGAATCGTTGTTCGATTATCCCCATAGGGCGGAGACGTTATGACCACTCGATGAGAGCCCCGTCTCTTAAAGGATGCATTCTCTGTTGCGCTACAAATGAGCTCGGGAGTTGGTGCACTTTGTAGGGCCAAGGCGCGATCAGCCTTATATTCAGCTACCCGATCCAAAAGAGAATAGAGATTTCTTTCGAACGTGTCCAAGATGGCCTTTTCGGAAACAACTTCGCCGTCAGGTCTCTTGTGTAGTTTATAAGTGCTTGTTCTAGTGCGAGAACAAGAACGAATAGTTTCAGCGAAAACCACCCAAAGACAGCCTCGTTTCGCACGGTCACTTATACCCAATATTGCCCGTCTAAAACGAGAAAACAGAATTAGTTGATGTGGCTCAAACCATTTGTCTCGCTTGTGGAAATCAACTTCGACAACCTCGCTCCAATCAGACTTAACTGCTTCAAGAACTTGAACAACGGCAGAGTCCAAACAGTTGCCTGCTTCCACGGATGACTTCGCTTGGCATATAAGGATCGCCAATGGATTGATGTCTATCCCGGTGAATTCCAGGCCCCTACGGACAGCTTCTGTCATCACCGTGCCCGACCCAACAAAAGGGTCGATTACATGCACATCTGTTCCGACTTCTCGCAATATTGCATCAAGAATATCACCCTGCATGCTAGGCACCATCATGGCGGGGTACCTGATCAAGCCATGCAAATCATGGCGGGACTTTTCTCCGCTCACGAGCCAGTTCCGCGGTGTGTCTTGGTTGAACGCCGCCAAGGTTGCTTCAAGTTGTCCTTGTTGAAACACGCTCTCATTTTTCCAAGAATTGTTGTAGTTCAATGTCATAACGGTGTTGTCTTCGAATTGTGCGTCGCTGTCCACTGGCCATCTATTCCAACAGTGGTGGTATTTCGAAATTGGTGCTTTTGCTCAACAAAATCATCGAATGTATAGCTGCCAATGAAGCTGGCGCTCGCACGCAAGGCCCGCGTCATAATCTGCTCAATAATCGCGAAAGCCCCGAGAATAAGCAATCCCGGTATCATCCATAGTAGGGAAGTCAACGCAGCGTTCCCAGGCTGTAGCGCTAGCAGGAGTAGTGGAACGACCAAGAAGGGCATTGCTAGCAGCAATATTAGACGAAGTCTGCAAAGCTTCTTATCCGTTTGCTCAGAAAGTGATCCGTGACAGGAGTGGATTCGGCTTTCCCATTCAAGGTATTCATCCTCAAGCTGGCCGCGTAAGTAGTGACCACATCGACAGTGGTCGCGATGAATGTACTCCGTTTGACCGCATGAAGTGCAAGTGATCGCATTGATCCCATTCGCTTTTGGTCGGGTTGGATCGCAACGTGTCGGTGCGACTTTGGGAGCTAAGGCATTCTCATTCAAAAAACGGTCCAGCCTATCTGACAAGACCAACTTGCGTGGCTTAAGAAAATGGATATTGGACGGGAACATCTCATTGCTATTCATGCAACCAACCTCAATACGCTATCGATCCGATGAGTGTCTGGCGTAGTATCCACAACAACGGCTGGCTCAGACTGAAGAAACTCGAAGAAGAGAAAGTCGATTGCATCCCACTTCTTCGCAGGTGCCACCGGCAGACCGCGATCTTCGATACGTCGCTCCACAGCCAAGCCGATCTTTCGGTATGCCTGACTAATCTCTCTCTCACGTCTGCTCACACCATTTTCGGAATCGCCCTCGAGCACCCAAAGGGGGTCAACGTCGAACAGCCGGAATACCTTTAGGAGCAGCGAACCCGTCAGGTCCCGTTCGCCTCTTTCGTAGTATTGATAGGCGCTTCTGCTGATTCCCAGCCTTTCCGCCATCTCTTCTTGCGAGAGTTCTGCTTGTCGTCTTATCGCCGACAACCGATGTCCTAGGCCTTCAACAGTCATGCGCAACCCCAAAATTAGTTGCACTGACCACGATTATGGTCATATATATAAAATATGACCATAAATCGCGGCTATGCGTTCGTTTCTTACATACCGAGCGTACGTTTGTTTCATCCTGAAGGCAAAACAGAATCTTTTGCTTCGTTTTGTGGTCGAGACAGCCAGAGGTGACGCATGATGAAACTCCTTGAAACACCGAAAGAACTTGCTGAGCGCGTCGGCATTCCTGTGACCAACGTTCGCTACCTGATCCGTGAGGATATGCTGGATCACATCTACACCGCGCCTGGCAAACGGAACCCGAAAATCCCCATCGGGGCTTGGGAAAAGTATGTGGCCCAGTTCACGGTCAAAGCTGAACCTAAAGCCGCAACCTCGCGCAGGGAGTGTTGATCCATGCCTAACCAAGATGCTGCTGACGGTTCTCAAATCTTGGGGCTGGGAAAGACGCCTGCCCAATGGGTCGCGGTCATGTCGGACATGGGGATCGATATCTCAGAGCGAACGTTGCGCGAGCGGGCAAATGAATCTGGGGCATTCTACCGGTTGGGGCGGACCATGCTGATCACGCCCGCGCAAATCGACAAGATTTTTGAAGGAGGCCAGGCATGCCGCTCCAAATCTACAAGAGGGGTCGCTTCTACTGGGCTAAGGGCTGGGTCGAATACAACGGCAGGCCAATCGCAGGCCCATACCGGCGAAGCACTAAGGCATCTACAGAAGCGGGCGCACGGGACTGGATAAACCGCGAGACCGAGCTCCAGATACGTCGTCATGTTGTTGGCGATGAGCCAAGCAAGACGTTCTCCGATGCAATCATGGTCTACAATGCCTCCCCCAAGACCGCGAAACAGTTGATTCCGATTGTGGAAGAGATTGGTGACATGCCTTTGGGCGCAATCTCTGGTGCGCTTCTGAAGGGCCTTGGACCTAAGCTGAAGCCCAAGGCATCGACCGATACTTGGTGGCGCGAGATTGTGACGCCTGCGAGTGCGGTCATCAACAACGCGCATGAGCTGGAAGGGACACCGCTCATTCGAGTGAAGCCCTATGACAAATTCGAGCGCATTGCCCAGGACAAGCGTCGCGGGAAGAACAGCCGTGTCGAGCGCAAGCCAGCCGACAAGGAATGGATCGAGGCATTCTGTCGGGCCGCTGATTCATACAACGCAGCGCTGGTCCGGTTCATGTTCGAGACGGCGGCGCGGATCGATCAGGCTGTCTCAATTGAGCCTGACGATCTGCGCCCAGCCGAGAACAAGGTCAGGGTAAAGGCGCAAAAGGGCCACCCGGAAAGCTGGATAACTGTTTCGCCTCAGATGATGGACGAGCTGCTGGCCCTACCTCCCAAGCGTCCGAAGAACCGCAAAACCGGCAAGTTTATGAAGCCGCGTGTATTCGGCTACGGAAGCTCAACGGGCTACAACACGCGCTGGAAGACGATCTGCAAGAGTGCGGGCATCCCATACCTCTCTGCCCACCCTGCGGGGCGGCACGGGTTCTTCACTGAATTGGTCGTCCGTCAGGGCGTCGATCCTGTCACTGCAGCCAAGGCTGGCCGCTGGTCAGACCCGAATTTACCCATGCGTATCTACGCCCATGCAGAGACGGATGAGGCCGATGTCAGGGCCCGTTTTCGTACAAATCACGTACAAGCGGACACTGTACAAACACCCAAACGCCAGAAATCAAAGAAGGAATAACGCTATGAACGGTTCCCTCCTAAGGGGCAGGTTGCAGGTTCGAATCCTGCCGGGGTCACCAAACTCCTCATTGTATGATAGAATGTCGCACCATCCGGACGTTTGTGCGAGTCCGCACGGAACATTGCCTGATACTGGCGTTTACTGTTGCCTAGACTTAGCACGGATGGATGGGAACGACGTCGTCAAGGATGCATCCGACGGGGCCGAAACGCCCATGGAGCGATCGCCCGAGGGCAAGAAGGCATCAATGAAGGTCGAAGAAAAAGGCACACGAGGTGATGGCAACCAGCTGCTGGCCCGGATGCCCGCAGCGCTGGCCGATCTCATGCTGACGCATCTCGAATCCGTCGACCTGCCTCAGGGCATGATCATCGAACAACCCGACGAAGCGGTCGAGCATGTCTATTTCCCGACCCGTGGCGTCATTTCCATCGTCGCGATGACCCCCGAGGGCGGCGCCCGGATCGAGGCGGGCCTCGTCGGACGCGAGGGCATGTCCGGCTCCATGGTGGTGCTCGGCACGGATCGTTCGCCGCATCAGACCACGGTGCAGATCGGCGGCGCGGGCTACCGGATGGAGACCGCGCGGCTGCAGGAAGCGCTGCAGCAGGACGCCCTGCGCGAGCGGCTTCTGCACTACTGCCACGCCCTGTCGATCCAGACCGCGCATACCGCGCTCGCCAATGCCAAGCTCAAGCTCGACGCGCGCCTCGCCCGCTGGCTCCTGATGTGCCACGACCGGATCGAGGGCGACGAGGTGACGCTGACGCATGATTTCCTGTCGACCATGCTGGGCGTGCGCCGCGCCGGCGTCACCGTGTCGCTGCACATCCTCGAAGGGCAGGGGCTGGTGCGTGCCACGCGCGGGCTGATCCGCATTCTCGACCGCGAGGGGCTCGAGGAGATGGTGGGCGGCTGCTACGGCGTGCCCGAGGCGGAATACGCGCGGCTGCTGACGGGCTGAGCCGTCACAGCATCCGGATCACCGACTTGTCGATCGCCAGAACATAGCCCCGTTTGGCGATGTTCTTGACCAGAAGCTCGCTCACCAGCTGGTTGCCCAGCGTGTCGCGAAGCCGCTTGATCCGCGTGGCCCCTGCCGCCTCGTCGCAATCGGCGGCCGAGCGGCCCGAGATCACCGCTTCGATCTCCGAGCCCGACAGCACCTCGTCATCCATTCGCGCCTCGGCCAGCACCGACAGCGTCTCGATCGCCGCCGGTGTCAGCTTGAACTCGAAATCGTTGAGATGCACCGCGTTCTGATCGCGGCTGATGACCAGCGAATTGACCTCGATGCCCTTGCGCTCGATCCGGCCCATGCGGCGATTGAGCTGCACCAGCATCAACAGGAACGCCACCGCCGCCACCAGCATCGCCAGCGCGAAGGTCAGCAGCACGAAGATCACGAAGCGGTAGGAGGTGAGCGTCTCGGAAAAGGCAGTGCCCGACTGCGCGAGGATCTCCAGAAGCTTGATCTCGGCCTGCGCGGTCAGGTCGTCATTCTCGACGAAGAGTTGTTCGACCCGGGCGTTGAAGGCGTTGGCGTCGGGCAGGTTGACGAAAAGCAGGATCGCCGCTCCGACGAGCAGCAGCGCGATCGCGGCGAGGCCCGCCGTGACGATCCTGTTGCCCGCCTGCCTTGCTTCAGTAGCGGAGGTAGTAATCGCCTGCACTGTCCCGCCTTTTCTCCAGACCATCCTCGCCGAACAGGCTCATGATGGCGAGGAGTTTCCAACCATCCGAGCCGAGCCGCGGGCGCAGTTCGTCCGCGGCGGCTTCGGGTTGGTCGCATGGCGGGGAGATTTCGGCAACGCCGTAATGCAGCCTGAGCGGATCGTCGCGCTTGGCCTTGTAGTCGGCGTAGCAGGCCGCCTGCGCCGAGGCGGCGCCGGCGATGAGGAGGCAAAGGGTGAGTGCGAGGGTTTTCATGCCGTTCACCATGCGGCGTCGGCTCGTGCTATTCAATAACGGCTGGCGCGGGACGCCGCGTTATTGCCTGTCGGGCAGTTTGACCCAACTTTGCCGTCCAAGACCTGCCTCCCCCGGCCCCGCACCATCGGCCGGCCGCAGGGTATCCGCTCCGCCGGGAGCCGAAGATCCGCTCCAGCCGGAGCTGAAGATACGGAGACCGACATGGCTCGACGCCTCATCGCCGCGACCCTTTCGCTATCGCTCGGGCTGACCGGGCTGGCCCCCGCTCCGGCGCTGGCGCAGCAAGACGACCAGAACATGGGCCGCCTGATCGGCGGGCTGGTGGCGCTCGGCGTGATCGGCGCGGCGGCCAAGCAAGAGCGCGACAAGAAGAAGGACAAGCGCGAGAAGGCCGAGGCCAAAGCGCGCGAGGAGAGAGAGAAAGAGGCCAGGGAAGAGGGCAAGGAGCGCGAAAAGGACGCCAGAGAGGCGCGCAAGGAGGCCCGAAAGTCCCGCGAGCAGGCCGAAAGGGAAGCTGAGAAGGAGCGCGAGGAGCGCGAGGCCGCCCGCGCCGAAGCAGAGGCCCGCGAGCAGGATCGCGAGGCGCGCACCCGGGCGGCGCTCGGGGCGCTGGGCGCGCTCATCGGCGGCTCGGGCGGCGCGGCGGGGCTCGATGTGATCGGACGCGAACTCGGGGTGGATCTTGGATCCGTGCTTGGCGCGCAGACAGGCTCCGCTGGTGAAACCGAAGCCGAGGCGCGCGCGCGTGCCGAGGCTCAGGCTCGCGCTGACGCCCAAGCCCGTGCCGAGGCCCAAGCCCGTGCGGATGCTCAGGCCCGCGCCGAAGCCCAAGCCCGCGCCGAGGCGCAGGCGCTCGCCCGTGCCGAAACCGAGGCGCGCCGGTCGCAGATCATCCAGCAGGCCGAGCAGGAGCGGTTGGCCCAGATCGCCCGCGACGCCGAAGCCCGGCGGCGGGCGGAGGCGCGGGCCCGGCTCGAAGCACAGATGGCTCCGGTCGCGCCCGCGGCCCCTGCCGCGCCCGAGGCGCTGCCGCCGGTGCCGCGCGACGAGGTGACGCCCGATCTTTTGCGCGACTGGCAGCCTTCTTCGGCCAGCGCGCTGCCGATGCCCCAGACCACCACGCCGGTGGCGACCGGCGAAATCCCCTTCGCCTGCCTGCGCCAGCGTCAGATCGATTTCAGGGCTGCCTCGGTGGTCGATGGCGACTGCCTCGACGGCTACCCGGTGCTGGCCCGCAGCTTTCCCGCCGATTGCGCCGTGACCGGCAGTGACGCGGGTCAGGTCACGACAGGCTACGACACGCAGTGTCTGCGGGGTCGCGGCTACAGGATTGCCGTCCGGTAACACGGTCGAGCAGAGATGCGGCTCTTGCCCCAGTTGCCGCATCGCCCCGGGGGTGGGGGCCTCGGCCTTCACCCCCGCATGGATTTCACGAGTGCGCCTTGTTGACGAGTGCGGGACGGCGGTGCATCTGCGCCCCGTCCCGTTTTTTTGTCCCGGACCTTGATCGCCGCCGGTCCTCGCGCCAGAAGCGCCGACATGCCGCCCGATTTCACATCCGAGACCGCCGCCCGGACCCGTGGGCTTTTGCGCATCTGTGGCGTCGACGAGGTGGGCCGCGGCCCTCTTGCCGGGCCGGTGACCGCGGCGGCGGTGATACTCGACCCCGCGCGCATTCCCGAAGGTCTCGACGACAGCAAGAAGCTGAGTGCCACGCGCCGTACCGCTCTGGCCCGAGCGATCTTCGAGACGGCCGAGGTCTGCGTGGCGCATGCCAGCGTCGCCGAGATCGAAACCCATAACATCCTGCGCGCCTCGCATCTCGCGATGATCCGCGCCATCGCCGGGTTGTCCGCTCCTCCCTGCCACGTCCTTGTCGACGGCAACATGGTGCCGCGCGGGCTCGATCACCCTTGTGAGACGCTGGTGGGCGGCGACGGGCGGTCGCTGTCGATCGCCGCCGCGTCGATCGTCGCCAAGGTCGAACGCGACCGGATCATGGCGAAGCTGGCCGGCGCCCATCCCGGCTATGGCTGGGAGCGCAACGCGGGCTATGGAACGGCCCAGCACATGGCCGCTCTACTGGATCTGGGGGTGACGCCTCATCATAGGCGCAAGTTCAAACCCATCCACAACATGTTGTATCAACCCGAAATCGCAACCGACTGATTCGAAAAAGATTTTGACACCGACTCACCTCTGACTCATAGTTATCCACAACCACGAAGCGGGCCACCGCCGCGGATCAGAGGCGTTTTCCATGACCACGAAGTCGAAGAGCCGGGGGGCGGCCAGCCTCCCCCTGAACAGCATTTTGTCGGGCGACTGCGTCGCGCAGATGCGCAAGCTGCCGGATGAAAGCGTCGATCTGGTCTTTGCCGACCCGCCCTACAATCTCCAGCTCAAGGGCGAATTGATGCGCCCCGACAATTCCCGCGTCGACGCGGTGGATGACGATTGGGACAGCTTCGACAGCTTCAAGACCTATGACACCTTCACGCGCGCCTGGCTCAAGCAGGCGCGCCGCGTGCTCAAACCCCATGGCGGGATCTGGGTGATCGGCAGCTATCACAACGTGTTCCGGCTCGGCGCGGAGCTGCAGAACCAAGGCTTCTGGATCCTCAACGACGTCGTCTGGCGCAAGTCGAACCCGATGCCGAACTTTCGCGGCAAGAGGCTGACCAACGCCCATGAGACGCTGATCTGGGCCTCGAAATCCGAGGGCGCGAAATACACCTTCAACTACGAGGCGCTGAAGGCGCTGAATGAGGGCGTGCAGATGCGCTCGGACTGGGTGCTGCCGATCTGCACCGGGAACGAGCGGCTCAAGGATGAGAACGGCCAGAAGGCGCATCCGACGCAGAAGCCCGAATCGCTGCTGCACCGGGTGATCCTCGGCACCACGAATCCCGGCGACGTGATTCTCGACCCGTTCTTCGGCACCGGCACCACCGGTGCCGTGGCCAAGGCGATGGGCCGCGATTTCATCGGCATCGAGCGCGAGGCCGAGTATCGCCGCGTCGCCGAGGCGCGGATCGCGCAGGTGCGCACCTACGATTCGGACGCGCTGCAGGTCTCGACCTCCAAGCGGGCCGAGCCTCGCGTGGCCTTCGGCGTGCTGGTCGAGCGTGGGATGCTGCGCCCGGGCGAGGTGCTGCACAGCCTGGGCGGCCGCCACAAGGCGCGGGTGCGCGCCGATGGCACGCTGGTCTGCTCCGAGGCCAAGGGGTCGATCCATCAGGTTGGTGCGCAGCTCGAAGGCGCGCCGTCCTGCAATGGTTGGACCTATTGGCACTTCAAGCGCGACGGCGTGACGGTGCCGATCGACCTTTTGCGCCAGCAGGTGCGCGCGGAGATGGCCGAGGGCTAGGCCCCGCGCGGCCTTGGCAACTCGCTCCGCTTATACGGCCCCCAATCCGAAACCTCCGGGTAGAACCGCCTGCGCCATGCGCGCACGCGCGGGTTCATCATGCGCCGCCATACCGGCGGGATCAGCGCGGCCACGCCCATGATCGGATAGCCCTGCGGCAGCTGCGGCGCCTCGTCCTCGGGGTAGGTCTGCAGCAAAGGGTAGCGCCGGTCGGGCTTGTAATGGTGGTCCGAATGGCGCTGCAGATTGATCAGCAGCTTGTTCGAGGCACGGTGCTCGGCGTTCCATGAATGGCGCGGCTGCACGTGGTCGTAGCGGCCCTCGCCCAAATGTTTCCGCGTCAGCCCGTAATGTTCGATGTAGTTCACGAGCTCCAGCTGCCAGATCGCGACGAAGGCCTGCAGCGCGAAGAACACGAGCCCCTCGATGCCGCCCAATACCAGCGCCAGCGCCAGCATTCCGGTTTGCAGGGCGGTGTAGCGCCAGAACGGGTTCTTGCGGCTGCGCATCGTCAGCCTCTTGCGCGCGAGAAGCCGTGCCTCGGCCCGCCAAGCGTCGCGCGGCATCCGCCACAGCACGCGGGCGAAGTGGCGGTGAAAGCCTTCATTGTAGCGCGCGGTCACCACGTCGGCGGGGGTGCCGACATGCAGGTGATGCACCCTCAGGTGATGCGAGCGGAACGGCGACCACAGCACCATCGCGAGGAGAATGTCGCCGAGCCAACGCTCCAGCCGGTCGCGCTGATGCAGGAGTTCGTGCGCATAGACGATGCCGACCGCGCCCGAGATCACGCCCTGACCCACGAAGAGCCCGATCTTTTCCCAGCCGCCCAGATGTCCGGCGCGGGTAGCATAGACGATCAGCCCGAAGGTCATCAGCGCCTGCGCGGGCACCCAGACCATGGTCAGAAGCCGGTGCCAGAACAGCGCCTCATCGGGCGTGTCAGGGTCGGGGTTCGATTGATCCAACCCGCCGACGAGGTCGAGGATGTCGAACAGGAGCCATGCAAAGGCCGGCAGCAGCAGCACCCACCAGCCGCCCATATAAGCCGCAAAAGCCGCCAGCGGCAGCGTCAGCAGCGACACCCAGTAGGGCAGGGCGGCGAGAAGGGGCGCGCGGGTGGCGGGGAGGGTGCTCATGCGGGAACTCTAGCCAGCGGTATGTCTGCGCTCAACGGAGAGATGCGGCGCCGCGACGTCGTGCACCTTGCGCATCGCAGTGGGCAGCGCGCCAGGCCGGAAGGCGTCTTCAGGAACGAAATGCCCACGCTCGGGGTTCACCGGGGCCAGATCGGCCACCATGACGGTGAGTGTCAGCCGAAAATGGGTGAAGACATGCACCGCCTCGCCCGCCGCGCGCCAGTCGCCCGCCGCGGGGGGCATGGGGGTCGGAGCCTCGCCCCAGTCGGAGCCGGGAAAGCCGAGCATGCCGCCCAGAAGGCCCTTGTCGGGCCGCGTCTCCAAAAGCCACGCGCCATCTGCCCGCCGCCCGACATAGGCATAGCCGCGCCGGTGCGGCTTGGCCTTCTTCGAGGCTTTCACGGGGCGTTCGGTCTGGGTGCCGCGCAGGCGCGCGAGGCAGGGATCGCGCAATGGGCAGATGCCGCAGGCCGGGTTGCGCGGCGTGCAGATCGTGGCGCCGAGATCCATTACCGCCTGCGCGTGATCGCCGGGCCGCGCGTGCGAGGTCAGCCGCGCGGCATGGGCGATGAGTTCGGGCTTGGCGGCGGGCATCGGGGTGGCCACATCGAAAAGCCGCGACATGACCCGTTCGACATTGCCGTCGACCACCGTTTCGGACCGGTCGAAAGCGATCGCGGCCACGGCGGCAGCGGTATAGGGGCCGATGCCCGGCAGCGCGATCAGCGCGTCATGCGTGTCGGGAAACCGCCCCCCGTGATCGGCCACAACGGCGCGCGCGCATTTCAGGAGGTTGCGGGCGCGGGCGTAATACCCGAGCCCCGCCCATTCGGCCATGACTTCTGAATCATCGGCCGCCGCGAGATCCGCGACGGTGGGCCACAGCGCGGTGAAGCGGTCGTGGTACTTTCGGACGGCGGCCACGGTGGTCTGCTGCAGCATCACTTCGGAGAGCCAGACGCGGTAGGGATCGGGCCGCACCCCAGCGGCCTTCTCGGCCGGGCCGGTGCGCCACGGCATGGTCCGCGCGTGGCGGTCGTACCAGTCGAGCAGCGCGCTCGTCATTTCGCTCTCGGTCACGCGCATCTCCTCTGGTCCGGCCCCCCTTCCATCTAGTAGACTAGGGGCTGTCATGAAACAGCGACGCTTCTCCACCACACGCGGTTTTGCACAGGCCTCGGGCCTGCTGCAGTCGCGCATTCGCGGCGCCTCGGAGGCGCGCGGCTTTGCCGTGACCCGGCTTCTCACCCATTGGGCCGAGATCGTGGGCGAGGACACGGCCCGCATCGCCCAGCCGGTCAAGGTCGGCTATGGGCGCGACGGGCTCGGCGCGACGCTGACGCTGCTGACCACCGGGGCGCAGGCGCCGATGCTGTCGATGCAGTGCGAGGCGATCCGAGAGCGGGTCAACGCCTGCTATGGCTACCGCGCGATCGCCAAGGTGCGCATCACCCAGACCGCGCCCACGGGATTCGCCGAAGGCGAGGCCGCCTTCGCGCCCGCCGCCAAACCCGTGTCCCGCAGCCCCGATCCGGAGGTGACGGCGCAGGCGGCGAGGACCGCCCAAGGGGTGGGAGACACGGAATTGCGACTTGCGCTCGAGGCGCTGGGTGCCAATGTCTTCTCCAAGCATCGGAATTGAGACAGGAAGACCCATGAAACTCGCAAGCTCCACCATCGCCCTGACCGCTGCGCTGGGCTGGATGGCTCTCGCTGCCCCGATCTCCGCACAGGAGGCCACCGGCGCAGAGGCCGAGACCGAGGCCGGGACAACCGCCGAGGCCACGACCGAAGCACCGACCGGGACTGAACCGGACGCCGAGACCACTACCGAAGGCGACACCGAGACGGAGGCCGAGGCCGAGGTCGAGACGGGCACCGGTGCCATGGCCGAAACCGAGACGGCGACCGAAGTCGAGACGGACGGCGCTGTCGAGGACGACGCGGAGATGGAGGCCGAAGCGGAGACGACCGTCACCGAAAGCGGCACCGCCACCTCGAACGCCGACACCGATCAGGACATGGCCAGCGATGAAGACGGGGCCTCTGTCGAAGAGGGCATCGTCGAGATGGTGCAGGGCGCCGAGGACGCGCCGGTCACGGTGATGGAATACGCCTCCTACACGTGCCCGCATTGCCAAAACTGGCACGAGACCAGCTATCCGCAGCTCAAGGACTACATCGACGAGGGCAAGGTGCGCTTCGTCTACCGCGAGGTCTATTTCGACCGTCCCGGCCTCTGGGCGTCGATGATCGCGCGCTGCGGCGGCGAGACCAAGTTCTTCGGCATTTCCGACATGCTCTATGACCAGCAGCGCGACTGGGCCGGCGGCGGCGATCCGGCGGCGATCGCGGCCAAGCTGCGCGCCATCGGCCTCTCGGCCGGGATCGAGGAAGCCCAGCTCGAGGCCTGCCTCACCGATGGCGACACCGCGCAGGCACTCGTCAGCTGGTACGAGGAAAACGCCGAAGCCGACGAGATCAACTCGACCCCGACCTTCCTCATCAACGGCGAGAAGTATTCCAACATGGCCTGGCCGGACATGGCCGAGATCATCGACGGACTTATCGAGGAATAAGCTCCAGCCGGTCGAGCGCGGCGTCGAGCGGGGCGGCATCGTCCCATTCGAGCCGCACCGGCAGCGTCAGGACCTTGGACCGAAAGGACGCGGGCAGACGCACCGCGTCCTTTTCCGTTGTCACGAGCTGCGCGGGAAGCGCGCGCGCCTCCTGCTCAAGCCGCGCCATCAGCGCCGGCGTCAGCGGTTGGTGATCGCCCAGCGCCTCGGCCCGGCGCAGATCGGCGCCAAGGCCGCGCAGCGTGGCAAAGAACTTCTCCGGATGGCCGATGCCCGCAAAGGCCAGCACGGGCATTCGGTCCCAGACCATGCCGGTGGCAAGCGGTGCGAGGCGGCCCGTCAAATGCGGCAGATCGCCCAGAGCCGCGCCCCAGCGCGCCGCAAAGCCCGCCTGCTGGCCCGCGCCGCCGATCGACAGCACCAAGTTGGCCCGCGCCAGCCCCGCTGTCACCGGCTCGCGCAGGGGGCCCGCCGGGATCACCCGCCCGTTGCCGAAGCCGCGCGCGGCATCGACCACGACGATCGACAGATCCTTGTCGAGAGCGGGGTTCTGGAACCCGTCATCGAGGATCAGCACCTGCGCGCCCGCCGCCACCGCCGCCCGCGCCCCCGCCGCGCGGTCGCGCGCGACCCAGACCGGGCCGAAGGCCGCGAGGAGAAGCGGCTCGTCGCCGACATCGGCGGCGGAGTGGTGCCGCTCCTCGACCCGCACCGGCCCTTCCAGCCGCCCGCCATGGCCCCGGCTCACCACATGGGCGACGACGCCGCGCGCCGCGAGGCGCTGCACCAGCGCGATGACGGTCGGCGTCTTGCCGGTGCCGCCCGCGTTGAGGTTGCCCACGCAGATCACCGGCACCGGCGCGCGCCAGCCCGGACGCGCGACACGCCGTGCGGTGGCGGCGGCATAGAGCGCGGCGAACGGCGCGAGGGCACGGGCGCGCGGGCCGGGCCGGGCAGGGTCGCCATCCCAGAAGAGGGGCGGTTTCATGAGCCGCGTTCCAACGCGGTGTGGATGAGGTCGATCGCCCGGTTCGTGGCCTCGGCCCCCGCGGTGGCCACGCCCCATGCCGCGCGCGCCAGCAGCGCCGCCCGGTCGGGCGACAGCAGCGCCTCGACCGCAAAGCCCAGATCGGCGGGGCCGCGCACGCCGCGACAGGCGGCCGCGGCGGTGAGCCGGGCGTAGCCATCCGCGTACCGGGCCTGCTGAGGGCCATGCAGCACCGCCGAGCCCAGGGCGGCGGGCTCCATAGGGTCGCGGCAGGGCAGGCCCGACAGCGTGCCACCCATCATCGTCATCGGCGCGAGCCGGTACCAAAGCCCGATCTCGCCCGGCCCGTCGGCGACGTAGATCTCGGTCGCCTCGTCGGGCTCGGCCCCTTCGCCGCGCTCGGCCACGATGAACCCCTGTTCGCGCAGGGATCGCGCAATGCGCGGCGCGGCGGTTTCGCTGGCCGGGGCGAGGATCAGCAGCAGCCGGTGCGCGCGTTTGCTGGCCTGCCGCTGCGCGATGGCGATGGCGGTCAGCTCGTCCTCGACCGCGCCTGCCACGAGCCAGACCGGGCGCGGGCCGATTGCATGGGCGAGATCGGCGCGGTCGCGCTCGTGGCAGCCGGGCAGGGGGCGGCTGTCATCGAGCCGTCCGGTAATCTCTATGCGGTCGGGTGCCACGCCGATGCGGCGCAATCGCGCCGCCGCCGTCCCGTCGATCGCCATCACCCGGTCGAACACCTCGAAGGCCGCGCGCCGCGCGCCCGGCCGCCAGCCGCCGCCTGCGAGCATGGCGGTCTCGGCCTCGGCATCGACCAGCAGGGCCGGGATGCCGGCACGCGCCGTCTCGGACAGAAGAGACGGCTGAACCGGGCCGCGAATCCACATCAACAGATCCGGCCGCCAGCGCCCGAGAAACTCCTGCGTGGCGGCGCGGCTGTCCAGAAACGGCGGCCATTGCAGCATGTTGCGCGGCGCGTCGCGCTGCCGCGCCGCCGCCGTGAGCAGCAAGGTCACCGGCTCGCGCTCCTCCTCGAGCCGCCGCGCCAGCGCCATGGCGGCGCGGCTGCGCTCGGGGTCGGGGCAATGCACCCAGACCAGCGGCCCCTCGGGCCGCCGCGCGGGATCGGCGGGCGGCTGTCTCAGCTGCCGAGTTCCTCGGTCGGCGAGGCGGCGGCCTCCTCATCGCGCAGGCGGTGGATATGGGCGATGAAGTAGCGCATGTGGGCGTTGTCCACGGTGCGCTGCGCCTCGGTCTTCCACGCGTTGTAGGCGGAGGCGTAGTCGGGGAACATGCCGACGATGTGGATGTCCTCGGTGCTGCGGAACACGTTCTGCGACGGGTCGGTCAACTCGCCGCCGAAGACGAGATGCAGGCGCTGGGTCATGGGGTATCCTCGGGTTGGGGGCTCCGGGGGCAAATTACGCGTCGAAGGGGCCGGGTCAAGCGGCGGCGGGGTCCAGAAGCGGCAGCAGCACGCCATGCAGCGCGCCCCCCGCCAGCACGCCGTCGCTTTGCGGCACCGGCTTGTTGAACGTGAGCACGGCGCCGCGCCGGTCGGTGGCGGTGCCGCCCGCCTCGGTCAGGATCAGGCAGCCGGCGGCGATGTCCCATTCCCATGTGGGGCGGATCGTCAGCATCGCGTCGAACCGCGCCTCGGCCAGCAGGCACAGCCGCCATGCCAACGCCGAGCGAAAGGCGCGGCGCACCGGCGGCACGTCGCCGCCCGACCACTGTTCGGGGCTCATCGCGAGGCGCGGCCCGAGCAGCGTGGCGCGCGCGGGGTCGGTCTGGTCGCTGGCGCGGATCGGCGCACCGTTGAGAAATGCGCCACCCCCCAGCGTCGCGGTATAGAGCAGGCCGTGCCTGGGCAGCAGCACGCAGGCGGCGGTGATCCGTCCGTGCTCGGCCACGGCGAGCGAATGCGCCCAGTCGGCGCTGCCTTCGAGATAGGCGCGGGTGCCGTCGATCGGATCGACGATGAAGCTCCGCTCGGCCGCGAGCCGCTCCGGCGCGTCCGCCGTCTCCTCCGAAAGCCAGCCATAGGAGGGCCGCGCCGCGCCGAGCCGCGTGCGCAGCATCGCGTCCACCGCGAGGTCGGCCTCGCAGACCGGCCCCGCCCCATCGGGCTTGTCCCAGACCTCGGGGGTGCGGAACTCCATGGCGATCGGCGCCGCCGCGTGGGCCGCGGCGACCAGAAGCGCCAGATCCTCACTGTGATCAGTCGCCTGCAAGGGTCAGCCCGTCCACGAGAAGCGAGGGCACGATGCGGCTCAGATGCGTGCGCGCGTCATTGGCGGGCACGAGGGTCATGAGCATGTCGCGCAGGTTGCCCGCGATGGTGCATTCGTTAACCGGATGGAGGATCTCGCCCTTCTCGACCCAGAAGCCCGAGGCCCCGCGCGAGTAATCGCCGGTATTGGGGTTGATGGTCGAGCCGATCATCGAGGTGACCAGAAGCCCGGTGCCCATCTGCGCAATCAGGTCCTCGCGGCTCGCCGCCCCTTGGGTCAGCCGCAGGTTAGTGACCGAAGGCGATGGCGGCGCCGAGGTGCCGCGCGCGGCGTTGCCGGTGCTCGTGAGCCCCAGCTTGCGCGCGGTGGCCAGATCGAGGATCCAGCCCGTCAGCACCCCGTCCTCGACCACGGCCCGCTCGGCGGTGGGCAGGCCCTCCCCGTCGAACAAGCGCGAACCCGAGGCGCGGGGGCGGTGTGGCTCCTCGATAAGCGACAGGCCGCTCGGCAACACCTGGCTGCCCTCGCGGCCCAGAAGCCAGCTCGATCCGCGCGCGATGGCCGCGCCGTTGGCGGCGGCCAGCAGGTGGCCGATCAGCGAGGAAGAGATCCGCTCGTCGAACAGGACGGGGTATTTGCCGGTGCGCGGACGGCGCGGCTTCTGCCGGGCCACGGCGCGCTCGCCCGCGAGGCGCCCGATTTCCTCGGGGCTCTTCAGGTCGGCCTGAAAGATGCGGCTGTCGCCGTCCCAGTCGCGCTCCATTCCGGTGCCGCTGCCCGAGACCGCCACGCAGGAGATCGCCCGGTCCGACCTCTCATAGCCGCCCGAAAAGCCATTGCTGGCCGCCATGTGGATGCGCCGGTGGCCATAGCCCGCCGTCGCGCCCTGCACCTGCGTCACGCCCTCCACGCCGCGCGCGGCGGCCTCGACGCAGCGCGCATCCTCCTCGAGCGCTCCAGGATCGGGCTCGGGCGAGGGGTCGTACATCTCGAGCCGCGACGAGTCGGTGTCGCGGGCCAGCTGCGCGGGATCGGCAAGGCCCGCATGCGGGTCCTCTGGAGCTTCGCGCGCCATGGCGACGGCGCGTTCGGCCATGGTTTCAATGGTCGCGTCGCGCGCGTCCGACGACGACACCACCGCCTGACGACGGCCCATCAGCACCCGCAGGCCGATATCGACGCCCTCGGAGCGTTCCGCCTGTTCGAGCCGCCCATCGCGCACGTCGATGGACAGGGCCGTGCCGTCCACCGCCACCGCGTCGGCGGCGTCGGCCCCGGCGCGGCGGGCCGCCGCGAGCATCCGGTCGGTCAGGTCGGCGAGCGATACGGTCATGGGGCGATCCTTTCGGGCTGTCGCCCGTGCATCTAGCGCGCCCGCGCCCCGCTGGAAAGCGACGGCGCGGGCGACAGCCTCACTTGATCCGCTGGTCGTTGGCGATGACATGGCCTTCCGCGTTGATCTCGATGGTCGAGGTCAGCTCGTCATGGCCCACCGGCGTGGTGAACAGGCCCAGCATCATCCGCGGACCCATCAGCTGCTCGGCGGGGATCACGCCGAGCCGGGAGAGATTCTCGATCAGCCCGTTCAGGCCGGTAATCCGAAGGTCGATCTGCCCCTCGGGGCGTGGAAAGCCCGCGAAGGTCTCGAAATCGCTGTTGTCGAAGCTGAAGGTGCCGTCGCCCAAGACCTCGGCGCCGGCGAGGCGCAGCACCAGCCGGTCAAGCGTCAGGCTCTCGATCTCAGGCGCGGCCTCGGCCATCGCGGCTTCTTCGCCCACGGCTTCGGCGGTTTCAGGATCGGTGAGGTCCTGCGGCAGCCGCGCGGTGCCCGACAATTCGAGGATCAGCGTCGCGGGATCGCGCGGCAGGATCGCCGAAGGGTCGAACAGCGCCCAGATCGGGTCGCTCAGGGTCAGGCTGTCGAGCGTCACGCGCGCCGAGAGATCCTGCGCCGCCTCGTTCGCCGCCAGCGGCGCGTCGAGGGCGAAGCCGTATTCGGCCACCGAGGCCTCGAGCGGGAAGGGCAGCGGCCCGTCGGTGAGCGTCAGCGTCAGGCCCTTGGTCGAGGAGGCATAGCTGGCGCGGGCCGGGTCGAGCGCGAGGCTCACCTCGCTCGAGCCGGTGCGCGCGGTGCCGGCGGCGCGGCCCTGCGGGCCTTCTCCGTCGAACTCCACCAAGGCCGGCCCGGTGGCATAGTCGAAGGCGAGCGAGAAGCCCTCGGGCAGCGCCTCGGCCTCATCCATGCCCTCGGGCAGAGACAGGGCGCCGTCGATGGCGATCTCGGCAACGCTGGCATCGATCGAAAACGTGCCGCCGGTTTCGTCGTCCTCGCCCTCCAGCGCGATCTCCAGCGTCTCGGCGGCGATGTCGTACCCGGTGCGGCGCAGCCCGTCCGTCCCGGTTTGCGCGAGGTAGTTGCCGCTCAGGGCATTGAGCGCGAAGAGGCCCTCCGCGGGGACCACTTCGCCGGCTTCGGTGATCTCGTCGAGCGTCAGCGCGTAGCGGCTGGCGGTATAGTCGTAGCGCATCGCCTCCGGGTCGCCGCTCACCGTGAGGGCGAGGCCGGTCTGTCGCACCGAGAGGTCGATCTCGGACTCGACGCCCGCCTCGTCGGTGCCGGTGATGGTGATCGGGTAGCTGTCGGACATGCCGATCTCGACCGTGCCGTCGCCGGTCTCGGTGAAGACGATCCGCGGCAGGCGGGCGATGAGCGTCCCGTCCTCGCCCTGCATCGTCAGCACCAGATCGGTGATGGTGAGCGTGTCGCCTGCGCGGTCTTCGGCGCCGGTCTCGATCCGGGTCTCTCCGAGGCGGCGCGCGCCCTCCTGCCAGTCCTGCCAGACCTGCTCGGCGGTGACTTCGGCCTGCGCGGCCCCTGCCAGCAGGATCAGCGCGCCGATCGGCGCGGTTTTCGACAATGCGGCCATTTCGGGCCCTCCTTGCAATCGCGATCCACGGGCCCAGCCCGCTCCGCCGGGGGACCGGCGTGTCTGGACCGGAGACTAGGCCCCCGCTAGGCTGGACGAAAGATCAAAGCGCCGAGGAGGATGCGATGCAGGGGAAGACGGTTCTGATCACCGGGGCGAGCCGGGGCATCGGTGCGGCCGCCGCGCGGGAATTCGCGGCCCAAGGCGCGCGCGTCGCGCTGCTTGCGCGCAGCGCCGAGGCGCTGTCGGACATCACCAAGGAGCTGGGCGAGGCGGGCCTTGCCATCCCCTGCGACGTCAGCCGCTACTGGGAGGTCGAGGCGGCGATCGAGGCCTGCGTCAAGGAATTCGGGCGGCTCGACGTGATGGTGAACAACGCCGGCGCAATCGAGCCGATCGGTGCCATGGGCAATCTCGATCCCGAGGCTTGGGGCAAGGTGATCGACATCAACCTCAAGGGCGTCTTCAACGGCATGCGCGCGGCGCTGCCGGTGATGCTCGAACAGGGCGGCGGCACGATCATCACCGTGTCGTCGGGGGCGGCGCACAACGCGGTCGAGGGCTGGTCGGCCTATTGCGCCTCCAAGGCCGGGGCCGCGATGCTCACGTCTTCGCTCGATCTCGAATACCGGGGCCGGGGCATCCGCGCGATGGGGCTGTCGCCCGGCACGGTGGCCACGCAGATGCAGCGCGAGATCAAGGCGAGCGGCATCAACGCGGTGAGCCGGCTCGACTGGTCGGTGCATATCCCGCCCGAATGGCCCGCCAAGGCGCTGGCCTGGATGTGTTCGGACAAGGCCTCGGATCAGGTCGGCCGGGAGGTGTCGCTGCGCGACGAAACGATCCGCAGGCGGATCGGCCTGATCTAGGACGCCTCGCGGCGCGCGGCGCGCGGCGTCCTCAACCGCGGGCGCGGCGTCGCCCCGGCACCTTCGAGGAAAACTCCGGAGGGCGTTTCGACACCCATGCGATGAACTTTTCGAGCCGGGGATGCGCGCGCAGCGCCTGAGGCGTGTTGTAGCTGCGCGCCAGTTCGGTCTCCGACAACGTCGCGTGGATCTCCTTGTGGCAGATGTGGTGCAGCAGCACCTGCGGGCCGTGGGTGCCGCCCCTCATCTTGGGCACGAGGTGATGCGAGCTTTGCGGCACGCCTTCGGGGATCGGGCGTTCGCACAGCGCGCAGATCGGCACGGCGTGCGGCGTGGCGACGGCCCGGGCCTCGGTCTGGCGTTTTTCGCGGCGGCTTGGCATGGGGGAAGAAATGGGGCGCCATGCGCACCCCGGCAAGCGCGGCGCGGGGCCGCAGGAGGGCGGCGATGGCGCGGGCACTGGTGATCGGTGGCGGACCGGCGGGGCTGATGGCCGCCGAAGAGCTGGCGCGCGCCGGTCTGCAGGTGAGCGTGGCCGAGCAGATGCCGACCATGGGCCGCAAGCTGTTGATGGCGGGCAAATCGGGTCTGAACATGACCAAGGCCGAGCCGCGCGAAGCCTTCGACGCGGCCTATGGCGCGCGACCCGAGGCGTTGCGCGCCGCGCTCGAGGCGTTCGGCCCCGAGCGGGTGCAGGACTGGGCGCGGGGCTTGGGGCAGGCGGTCTTCACCGGCTCGACCGGGCGGGTCTTTCCCGAGGCGATGAAGGCCTCGCCTTTGCTGCGGGCCTGGCTGGCGCGGCTGGTCGCGGCGGGGGTGGTGCTGCGAACGCGCTGGCGCTTCGCAGGCTGGGACGGGGCGGCGGCTCTGTTCGACACGCCCGAGGGGCGACAGGCCGAGACGGCGGATGTCACGGTGCTGGCGCTGGGCGGGGCGAGCTGGGCGCGGCTGGGCTCGGACGGGGCTTGGGCTGCGCTGATGCCCGGTTATGTCGCGCCGTTCCGCCCGGCCAACATGGGCTTCGGCGTCGCGTGGTCGGATCACATGCGCGCCCATTTCGGGGCCCCCGTCAAACCCGTGGCGCTGATCGCCGGGACACGCCGGGTGCGGGGCGAATGCGTGGTCTCGACGCGGGGACTGGAGGGCGGCGGGATCTATGCCGTCTCGGCGGATCTGCGCGACGGCGCGGCGCTGGCGCTCGACCTGCTGCCCGATCTCGACGAGGCGGAGGTCGCCCGGCGGCTGCAGGCCCCGCGCGGCAAGGCGAGCCTGTCGAACCACCTGCGCAAGGCGCTGAAGCTCGACCCGGTGCGGCTTGCGCTGCTGCACGAGTTCGCCCGCCCCCTGCCGGGGGAGGCGGCGGTGCTGGCCGCGCGGATCAAGGCGCTGCCGGTGCCGCTCACCGGGCCCCATCCGCTCGACGAGGCGATCTCGACGGCGGGCGGGCTGCGCTTCGAGGCGCTGGACGACGCGCTGATGCTGCGCGACCGGCCCGGCACCTTCGCCGCCGGGGAAATGCTCGACTGGGAGGCACCGACCGGCGGTTATCTGCTCACCGCCTGCCTTGCGACGGGGGCCCATGCGGGGCGCGGGGCGGCGGCATGGGCGACGGCGCGGGGCTGAGACGGTCGCTTGCTTTCATTTGGCCGTGCGCCTCGCTACTGTGCGCCGAGCGAGCAGGGAGTGCAGCAAGAGATGACGATCAGAGCGATGCGCCGGGGCGGGGCGGCGAGCCTTCTGGCTCTCTTGGCGACGGGGGCGGTCCACGCCCAGGCGGTTTCGGACCGCGGGCTGAGCTATACGCTGTACGGCACGCCGGGTCTGATCGAAATGCCCTCGGCGCTGAGCGCCAAGGACGGACAGATCGCGGCGACCATCGGCGGATTCGACGGACAGGTCCGGACCACCTTCACCTTCCAGCTGCTACCGGGCCTTTCGGGCAGCTTCCGTTACAGCAGGATCGATGATTACACCCTGCCAGGGTCCGAGGGCCAGATCGAAGACTACTTCGATCGTAGCTTCGACCTGCGCTATCGCTTCAACGATGAAACCGCGATCCTGCCCGCCTTCGCGGTGGGCCTGCAGGACTTTCTGGGCACCGGCGCCTACGGCGCCGAATACCTTGTGGCCACCAAGACCTTCGGTGACAAGCTGCGGGTGACCGCCGGCTTGGGGTGGGGGCGTCTGGGGTCGCAGGGCGGCTTCGACAACCCGCTCGGCGTGCTCTCCTCGGAGTTCGACGAGCGCCCCGGCCTCGATTTCGGCGAAGGCGGCACATTCGCCGTCGATCAGCTCTTCAAGGGGGATGCCGCGCTGTTCGGCGGCATGGAATACGCCGCGACCGACGATCTGACGGTGAAGGTCGAATACGCCTCGGATGCCTATGAGCGCGAAACCGAGCTGGAGTTGATCGAGCGCGACTCCTCGCTCAACTATGGCGTGGTCTACCGCCCGCTGCCCGGCGTGCAACTCGGCGCGTCGTGGCTCTATGGCTCCGAGCTCGCCTTCACTGGCACCTTCCTGATCGATCCTTCCGAGCGGCCCTTCGGCCCCGGCCTCGATCCCGCGCCTTCGCCGATCCGTATTCGCCAAGGCGACGCCCGCGCCGCCAGCACGTGGGACCGGGGGGTGATTCCCGAAGCGACCATCAGGACGGCGCTGCAGCAGGCGCTCGCCGCCGAAGGGGTCGAGCTGTCCTCGATCCAGCTGTCGGACCGCGCCGTGCGCCTGCGCTACACCAACACCCGCTACCGCGCCGAAGCGCAGGCGATGGGGCGCATCGCGCGCATGTTGAGCCTCGGCCTGCCCGATTCGATCGAACGCTTCACGCTTGAGCCGATGCAGCGCGGCGTGCCGCTGTCGGCCGTGACGCTGAACCGTTCCGACATCGAGACCTTCTTCGACACCGCCGGCGGCACGCAGGCGCTGTCGGAGCGGCTGGTGCTGACAGATGCAGGGCCGGCCGCGGGCCTCGTCGATCTGCCTCGCGTCGATGACCGCTTCTCCTACGGTCTGGCGCCCTATGCCCGGATCACGGTGTTCAACGGCGACGACCCGTTCCAGGTCGAACTCGGCGCGCAGATCAGCGGCCGTTACGAGATCACTGACAGCATCGTGGCCTCGGGCACGCTGCGCCAGCAGCTCTATACCAACCGTGAGAATCCCGAGCTGGTGGTTGCCGAAGGCGACGAGCCCTACCCGGTGCGCCGCAACGCCGCGCTTTATGCCGATCAGGGCACCACCGGCATCCGCGACCTGACGCTGGCCCACTACGGACGGGCCATGCCCGACGTCTATACCCGCGCCACCGGCGGCTATCTCGAGGAAATGTACGGCGGTCTCTCGACCGAGGTGCTGTGGAAGCCTGCCGACAGCCGCCTCGGCCTCGGTGCCGAGGTGAATTATGCGCGCCAACGTGATTTCGATCTCGGCTTCGGCTTTCAGGACTACGACGTGGTGACCGGCCATGCCTCGGCATATTACGATTTCGACAACCGCTTCTACGGGCAACTTGATGTCGGCCGCTACCTTGCGGGCGACTGGGGCGCGACCGTGACGCTCGACCGCGAATTCGAGAACGGCTGGGCCGTGGGGGCCTATTTCACCCTGACCGACGTGCCTTTCGAGGCCTATGGCGAAGGCTCCTTCGACAAGGGCATCCGGGTGTCGATCCCGCTCGACTACGTGGTCGGCCAGCCGACGCGGCGCGAAGCCTCGACCTCGCTCGCTTCGTTGCAGCGCGACGGTGGCGCCAAGCTGCGCGTCGACGGGCGGCTTTACGAGGTGGTCCGCGACGGGCATCTCAACGATCTCGATGACGGCTGGGGGCGGTTCTGGAAATGACGATGCGGATCAGAATGACGGGCGGGCTGCTCGGGATGGCGCTCCTGGCAGGCTGCGGCGGTGCCGCGGATCTTAGCGGCGCTCTGCAAACGGCGGTCGCGCCGCTGGTGGGTACGCAGCAGGCTGCCACCCCGGCGGCAGGCGCCCCGGCAGGCACGGCAGGCCCGGTCGATCCTGAGACGCTGAGACGGGTCGATCTCAACACGCTGGGCCTGACCGGTACGGCGCAGCGGCTGGTCGATAATGGCGCCTCGGCGACTTTCGCAGGTCCGGGCGGTCTCACCTACACGATGCGCGACGGGATGCTGGTTTCGACCCGAGGTCTCGGCCACGACCTGATGGCCGCGGAGACGCGCCAGAGCCGGGCGGCGCTGCGCGCCGGTGGCGGGCAGGCCTTGCGAGTGCACGAGACGCTTGATGGTTTGGATCGAATCGAACGGGCCGAGTTCGACTGCACCGTGACCCCGAAGGGAGTCGAGTCCGTCGATCTGGGGCAGCGCCGGATCACGGCCCGCCGGTTCGACGAGTCCTGCAAGGGTGCGGCACTGATCTTCGACAATTATTACTGGCTCGACGATGCCGGAGAGGTCGTTTCGTCGCGTCAGTTCGTCAGTCAGACTGTTGCATATTTGCGCAGCAGCGACCTTTAGTTTGGTTTTTGGGAGGGTGAGAACTGGTCATCCAGCTTGTGTGATACACCTATCTTGGCTATAGCCGACCTAACGCTTTGTTATCAACTGGAGTAGAGACATGCGCCTCACCAAGACCCTCGTCGCCGCCGCCGTCGCTGGCACCCTGACCGCCTCTTCGGCTTTCGCCGGTGGCCTGGCCGTCGAAATCGTTGAGCCCCCGGTTGTCGTGGTCGAGCCCGAAGCCCCCGCCGCTCGCGGCTCGCTGTCCGGCCCCCTCGGCTACCTGCTGCCGCTGGCCGCCGTTGCTGGCCTGGTCGCTCTGGCCGCTTCGGACGACTCCTGATTTCAGGATCATCCGGCTTTCGGGCCGGATGAGCGGAACGGCGGACCTTCGGGTCCGCCGTTTTGCGTTTGAAGGCAAGGATTTGGCAAGGGTGCGCCGAGCGTCGCCGCTGCGGTGGTGCGCGGGAAAAGCCGCCGCCCAAGCCTCTCAGCGGCGCGCCATCATCGCCAGTCGGATCAGTGCCCGCTCGACCAAAGCCTGCGCCGGGGCGCGGCTGGCCGAGCGCAGTTGCAGGTCGGTCTCGATCAGAAGCGCCAGCGCCCGCTCCAGTCGCGCGGCACCCCAGCCCGAGGCCTGGCGCAGCATCGCATCTCGGCGCGGTCCCCAGACCGGCGGGCGCAGCCGGCCGATGCCCTGTCCCGGCCCGGCGGGATCGCTCGCCACGCTGTGCAGTTGCCGAAAGTGGCGGAGCGCCATGATGCACAATGACACCGGCGTGGTGCCTTGCGCATAGAGACGGCGCAGCAACGCCGCGATCTGCGGCGCGCGCCCCTCCGCCACCACCGCAAGCAGCGCGTCGGTTTCGGCCTCGGTCGAGCGTGGGGCTACGGCAGTGATGTCGGCCGCCGTGGTGGGGCTGGCGTCGCCCTGCTTGTAGAGGCCGAGCTTTTCCATCGTCATGCGGAACGCCCCTGGATCGAGGGCGCGCGACAGATCCTGCAGCAGCGCGCGACCGTCGACGTCGGGATCGGGCACGCCCGAGGCGGCCAGCATCGCCGCGATTTCCTCGGGGCCCGGCGGATCGTCATAGATGCCGATGCTGACCACCCGAGGATGCGCCTCAAACAGCTTGCGCAGCGCCGAGCGGGCGGGAAGCTGCCCGGCCGTAGCGAGGATCTGCGCGTCGCCGGGGGCCCAGTCTTTGAGGGCCGCGTCGAACAGCGGCGCGAGCCCGTCGGTCGCGCCCTCGACAAAGACCACGCGCGGGCCCGGAAAGAAGCTCTGCGCCTTGACCGCATCGATCAGCAGCGCGGCCTCGCGGCGCAGATCGGCGGCGGGCAGGCGGCTCAGCCGCATCTCGGCCTCGGCCTCGCGACCGGCGAGGCCCGTGATCACTTCGGCGCGGCGCTGCGCCACGCGCATCGCGTCCTCGCCCCAGATCAGCGCCGCCGCGACCTTGGGGTCGGGCTTGGCGAAGAAGGCCGCCGAATCGCGCGCCGAAAGCTTCATTCCGGCGCGGGTACGGCCAGCAGCCGCGTCGTGATCTGGACGGTCAGCAATCTGGCCAGACGCTCGCGCGCGTCGCGCTCGGCGGCCTCCGAGGCGACGGTGCCGAGCGTGGCGGAGTAACCCGCGAAATCCTCGACCGTGCCGAACGCCAGCACCGGGCCGTCATCCAGAGGCCGCAGCTCGTATTCAGCGCGGCCCAGAAGCCGGTAGCGCAGCACCGCGCCCTCGGCGCTGACCGCCGCCTGTTCGACCTCTTCGGAGGTCTCCAGCGTCAGTACATAGCGCGGGGCCTCGGCCGGGCCGAGCCGGTCGAGCAGCCGCGCGCGGAGCAGGTAGCCCAGAAAGGTGGCCGGGGCCTCGACCCGTACCTTGCCATGCAGCCGCGCCGCATCGCCGCCCGGCCCGAAGGCGGGGGTGAACCCGCAGCCGCCGAGCGCCAGCGCGCCCAAGAGCCAGCGGCGGCGCGAAGGGTCAGACGACCACATTGACGATCCGGCCCGGCACCACGATGAGCTTTTTCGGGGCGGCTCCGCCGAGTGCCTTCGACACCGCCTCGTCGCCCAGCACCAGTGCCTCGATCTCGTCCTTGGGCATCGCCTTGGGCACGGTGATCTCGGAGCGGCGCTTGCCGTTGATCTGGATCGGCAGGGTCACGCTGTCCTCGACGAGGAACCGCTCTTCGGCCACCGGCCAAGGCGCGGAGGCGACGAAGCCCTCACCGTCCAGACGCGTCCATATCTCCTCGGCGAGATGCGGGGTCATCGGCGACATCAGCTGCGCGAGGGTGCGGGCGGCCACACGGCGCGTCCCGGCCGAAGCGGACGATTTCGACAGCACCGAGGTGAAGGCATAGAGCTTGGCGATCGCGGCGTTGAAGCCGAAGCTTTCGAGCCCGAGCGTCACGTCGCGGATCGTGCGGTGCAACTGCCGCAGCAGATCCTCGTCGGCGTCCGCATCGCCGTCCGTGGCCTCAGCGACTTCGTCTGCGATGCGCCAGACCCGGGCGAGGTGCTTGTGCGCGGCCTCGGCGCCCGAGGCGGTCCACTCCACGTCGCGCTCGGGCGGGCTGTCGGACAGCACGAACCAGCGCGCGGTGTCGGCGCCGTACTGCGCGAGGATCGCGTTGGGATCGACCACGTTCTTCTTCGACTTCGACATCTTGGCCGAAGGGATGATCTCGACCTTTTCGCCGCTGTCCTTCAGCGCGCCGTTCTCGACGCTCTCGGGCAGGTGATAGACCGGCCGACCATTGGCGTCGCGGGTCTGGTAGATCTCGTGCGTGACCATGCCTTGGGTGAAGAGCGCGTTGAACGGCTCGATCGCCTTCTCGGGCAGGTGGCCGGTCGCGTGCATCGCGCGCGCGAAGAAGCGCGAGTACAGGAGATGCAGGATCGCGTGCTCGATACCGCCGATATACTGATCGACGTTCATCCAGTACTCGGCCTCGGCCATGTCGGTCGGCGTCCCGGCGTGGGGCGAGGTGAAGCGCGCGAAGTACCACGACGAATCGACGAAGGTGTCCATCGTGTCGGTTTCGCGGCGTGCCGCCTTGCCGCAGCGCGGGCAGGGGGCGTCGCGCCATGTCGGGTGCCGGTCGAGCGGGTTGCCCGGCACGTCGAAATTCACGTCGACGGGCAGGCGGACCGGCAGGTTCTCCTTCTTCTCGGGCACCGCACCGCAATCGGCGCAATGCACGATCGGGATCGGCGTGCCCCAGTAGCGCTGGCGCGACAGGCCCCAGTCGCGCAGCCGGAAGCGGGTGACGCCGCGCCCGACGCCGTGCTCCTCGCAAAAAGCGATGGCGGCGTCGATCGCGGTCTCGCCGCTCTGCTCGGTCTCGCCGGCAAAGCCGCGGATGTAGATGACAGGCTCGGATTTCGGTGGCACGTAAGCCGGGCCGCCATCCTCGGCCAGCGCCTGCCCGTCATCCTTGGCGGGGGCGAAGGTCGAGATCACCGGCAGGTCGTATTTGCGCGCGAAGTCGAGGTCGCGCTGGTCATGGCCCGGGCAGCCGAAGATCGCGCCGGTGCCGTAATCCATCAGCACGAAGTTGGCGATCCATACAGGCAGCGCGCGGCCCTCGTCGAAGGGATGCCGCACGGTGAGGCCGGTGTCGAAGCCCAGCTTCTCGCCGGTCTCAAGCGCTTCCTCGGTGGTCCCGCCCCTGCGTGCCTCGGCGCAGAAGGCGGCGACGTCCTCGCGCTCGGCCTCCAGCGCGCGGGCCAGCGGATGATCGGGCGAGATGCCGACGAAGCTCGCGCCCAGGAGTGTGTCGGGACGGGTGGTATAGACCTCGATCCGGTCATGGCCATGCGTGGTCTCGGTGAGGCCGAAGGCCATCTCCAGCCCGCGTGAACGGCCGATCCAGTTGGCCTGCATCAGCTTGACCTTGGCGGGCCAGTCGTCGAGCCCGTCGAGCGCCGAGAGCAGCTCGTCGCTGTATTGGGAAATCTTGAAGAACCACTGGGTTAGCTCGCGCCGCTCCACGTCGGCGCCCGAGCGCCAGCCCTTGCCGTCGATCACCTGCTCGTTGGCGAGCACGGTCATGTCCACGGGGTCCCAATTCACGACCGCGTTCTTACGGTAGACGAGGCCCTTTTCGAGCATGTCGATGAACAGCGCCTGCTGCTGGCCGTAATATTCCGGGTCGCAGGTGGCGAATTCACGGCTCCAGTCGATCGACAGGCCAAGCGGCTTCATCTGCGCGCGCATGTCGGCGATGTTGCTGTAGGTCCATTCCTTGGGATGGCCTCCGCTCGCCATGGCGGCGTTCTCGGCGGGCATGCCAAAGGCGTCCCAGCCCATCGGATGCAGCACGTTGTGCCCCGTCGCCACCTTGTGACGCGCGATGACGTCGCCCATCGTGTAGTTGCGCACGTGGCCCATGTGGATCCGCCCCGAGGGGTAGGGGAACATCTCGAGCACGTAGTATTTGGGCTTGTCGGCGCTGCGCCGCGCGGTGAAGAGGCCGGCCTCGTCCCAGGCGGCCTGCCATTTGGCTTCGATCTCGGCGGCGGTGTAGCGCGACATGGTATGGTCCCTCGGATGGTCTGGCTGGGCTCGGCTGGGGCGTTTCGACCCGCTGGCGGTGATACTGCACATCGCTCCGCTGTGCCACTCCCACGCACATGAATGCGTGGTCCCAAAAGCGAAGGGCGGCCCCGAAGGACCGCCCTTGCCTGATGTCGTGATCCGGTCGGATCAGAATTCGAAGGAGACCTCGACGGTCGTGCCTTCCTGGAACTCGGGATCGCCGATCTCGTCCTCGGAGTCGTCGCTGTCGTCGTCGCCGTAGGAGACGAGGAGCTGCGCGCCTTCGGCCAAGGCGTAGGTGCCGGCGACGTAGTAGTCGTCACCCGCATCGGACACGCCGGCGAAGAAGTTCAGGCCCATGCCGAAGTCGTAGCCGGCATCGATCGCCCAGTCCTCGTCGCCGTCGACTTCTTCGTAGGCGGTGGTGACGGTGAGCGCGCCCGAGACATAGTCCACGGCGACGCCGTAGCCGTCATCCTGATCCGACTCGGCCACGTAGAAGGCGCCGAGGGTCACGGGACCGATCGGGTAGGCAGCTTCGATGCCGGTCGAGTCTTCCTCGGTGGTCAGGTTGCGGGCATAGGCCACGTCGACATCGGCGCCGGCGAAGGCGGAACCGACCGACACACCGATGAGCTCGTCGGGCTCAAAGTCGCCGTTGTCGATGATCGGAGCTTGGTTGAAGTCGTTCTCTTCAGCCTGGTAGGCCATGCTGAACTGGAACGCGCCGAATTCACCGGCCACGCCGACCGAGTACTGGTCGAGGGTGTCGTCCTCGGGGGTGAGGAAACCGTTCTGAAGGTTGTTTTCATCACCGTCGAAGCTGTCGTCCACGAGGGCCGAGAGCGAAACGTCGAGGCCGTAGGCCATGAAGTCGCCGCGCAGCACGGTTTCGCCGTCGGTCTCGGAGAAGCCGTCATTGGCCATTTCCGAAACGCCGTCCCAGCGCAGGTTGGCGGCCTGATCGGTGTCGCCGAAGTAGAGGCCGGCGGTCTCGGAGGTCAGCGACAGCACGAAGCCTTCGGCGAAGATGTCGCCTTCGAGCTGGTTGTCGACGACGTCCGAGGTGACGGTCGCGGCGGCGACGAGGCCGTTGTCGAGCTCTTGGCTGAAGGTGATGCCGAGCTCGGCATCCCAATAGAAGCCCTTGTCTTCGTCGTCTTCGGAGATCGCGTCGGTGTCGTTGTAGCCCAGAGCGGCTTCACCCGAGAAGGTGATTTCAGCGGCGGCGGCGCCGGCAAAGGCCACGATCGAGGCCGAGGCGAGCAGGATGCGTTTCATGATTTTCCCTCGTATTTGCATTCCCGAGAATGCCAGTCGAGCCAGCATTGAGGTTTTCATTGCGCACCGCCCCCTTCACACTCAAGGAGTTTGGCCCCCCCGCTCAGCCCTGCCCAATAATTGATGCAACGGGGTCACACACTTGTCAGATGGAAAACCGGAACCAATCAGGAGATACGCATGTCGCTCGACCGGATCAGGAGCAGCATCGACACGGCGGCCAGCGCGGCCGGTCGCGACCCCGGCGAGGTCACTCTGATCGCCGTCTCCAAGATGCAGCCCGAAGACCGGGTGCTGCCGGTGCTCGAGGCCGGCCACAGGGTATTTGGCGAGAACAGGGTGCAGGAGGCGCAGACCCGATGGGGCAGTCTCGCGCCGCGATTCCCCGGGGTCGAGCTGCATGTGATCGGCCCCTTGCAGACCAACAAGGCGCGCGCCGCGGTGGAGATCGCCCATGCGATCCATTCGCTCGACCGGCCCCGGCTGGCCGAGACGCTGGCGCGGCTGGCACAGGAGCGGGGCGCCTGTCCGAAGCTCTATGTGCAGGTCAACACCGGCGCGGAGCCGCAGAAGGCGGGGGTGTTGCCCGATGAGGCAGATCGATTCGTGGCCCGCTGCCATGAGCTGGACCTGCCGGTGGTGGGGCTGATGTGCATTCCGCCCGCCGAGGAGGAGCCGGGGCCGCATTTCGACATGCTGCGCGAGATGGCGGCGCGCAATGGTCTTGCGGGTCTATCGATGGGAATGAGCGGCGATTTCGAGGCCGCCATCGCGCGCGGCGCCACCCATGTGCGGGTGGGCTCGGCGATCTTCGGCGCACGAGACTGAGGCAGGCGCCGGGTCTCAGGCGGGCAAGGCGGGGGCCGTGCGCCGTTCGCGTATCGGCAGGTGCACGATCGCCGACAGCGCGCCGACGCCAACGCCGACCCACCACACCGCTTCATAGCTGCCATAGGCGTCGTACATCCGGCCCCCGAGCCAGACACCCATGAAGCTGCCGAGTTGGTGGGAGAAGAACACGATGCCATAGAGCGTGCCCATATAGCGAAGCCCGTAGAGATGCGCGACGAGGCCTGAGGTGAGCGGCACCGTGGCGAGCCACAGGCTGCCCATCACGCCCGAGAAGATCAGCACGGTTGCGGGCGTCATGGGCGTCAGGATGAACCACGCCGCCGCCAGCGTCCGGCCCGTGTAGATCCCAGCCAGCAGGTATTTGCGGCTGAAGCGCTTGCCCGCCCAGCCCGCCGCGAGGGTGCCTGCGATGTTGGCCAGACCGATGATCGAGATCGCCACTGCGCCGAGGCCCGACGTGGTGGTGATGCCCATCCCCGCCAGAACGCCCCCTGCCGCGATCGGCGCGCACATCTCGGTCACGAAGGCCGGAAAATGCGCGGTGATGAAGGCAAGCTGGTAGCCGCAGGAGAAAAAGCCGAGGAAGATCAGCGTATAGGAAGGGTCGCGTATGGCTCGGCCCAGAACGCGTCCCATGCTGTCCTGCAACTCCGCCGTCGAGGCGGGCGCGGGCGAGCGCATCATCGGCAGCACGAGCAGGGTGGCGAGAATCAGCCCCGCGAAAACAATGAACACCGACTGCCACGTCATGTAGCCCAAGAGGATCTCGGCCATCGGCGCGCCGAAGACCTGACCGGCCGATCCCGCCGCCGTCGCCACCGCCAGCGCCATGGAGCGGTTCTCATCGGACGCTGCCCGGCCAACCACGGCGAGAATCACCCCGAAGCCCGTGCCAGCAATGCCGAATCCCACGAGGATTTCGAGCATCTGGTGCTGCAGCGGGCTCGTCGCCCCCGCCGACAGCACCAGCCCCGCCGCATAGGCCAAAGCGCCCAGCACGATTGCCTTGCGGTCGCCGACCTTCTCGGCCATCGCCGCGAAGAGCGGCTGGCCAAAGCCCCAGGCGAGGTTCTGGATCGCGATGGCGAGCGAGAATTCCGCACGCGGCCAGCCGAATTCCTCGGCCACCGGGATCTGGAACACGCCGAAGCTCGCGCGGATGGCGAAACCCACCATCACGATGAGGCATCCGGCGACGAGAACGGGAGTGATGAGCGGCTGGCGTGTCATGCGCGATCTAGGCTGCGATCCCGCGGTGCTGTCAATCCATGCCATGCGCATGTAGCGGCCTTTGGGTCGAGTATTTGAAGAGTAGGATGGGCCCGTTTCAAGGAGCAGGCGCCGTGTCCCACAGGTAGAGGAGATCCGTGATCAGCGCATCGCCGATCCGTTCGGGGCGGCGCTTGGCCAGCCGCGCGCCCGTGGCCTCGTAGAATCGGCAGGCGCGGTCGTTTCCCTCGAGCACCATCGCAGAAAGCGGGCCGGGGGCGGGACCGAGGGCCGCGGCAAAGAGCGCGCGGCCAAGCCCGCCCCCTTGCGCCGCACGCAAGAGATAGAGCGCGTAGAGCTCTTCCTCGACACCGCGCGCCGCCAGCGCGGCCTCGCGTTGCGGGCCGATCTGCGCGAAACCCGCGCCCGGCGCGATCATGATCCGGCTCGTGCCCTTGGCGATCTGCTGCTCCCATTGGCGCAGCCGCAGGTCGCGGTCGTAGCGGGCGATCTCTTGGGCGGGCAGGAGGCCGGGATAGGTCTCGGCCCAGCAGGTCACGTGCAATGTGGCGAGGTCGGCCACGTCATCGGGCCCGGCTTGGCGGATCTTCATGGGGCCGATGCTGCCGCGCCGGACCCGGCTTTGCAATGTGCCGAGCGGCGGCTATGTCGCTCGGCATGAGCATACAGGACGCCTACCGAGCCCGTGTCGAAAGCGGTGCGCTGAAACCCGATCCGGCGCAGGAGGCGGCCCTGCCGGCGCTCGACCGCGTCGCGCGCGAACTCGCGCGGCAGCCCGAGCCGCAGCGTGGCGGCTGGTTTCGTAAGCCGAAAGCGCCCGAGCCGGTCAAGGGCCTCTACCTGTGGGGCGGCGTGGGGCGCGGCAAGTCGATGCTGATGGACCTGCTCTTTGAAGAGATCGACCTGCCCAAGGCGCGCTGGCACTTCCACGCCTTCATGCAGCGGGTCCATGCCGACATGAACAAGGCCCGTGCCCAAGGTGTGGACGACGCCATCGCGCCGGTGGCCGAAGGTCTGGCGGGCGAGCTGCGTTTCCTCGCCTTCGACGAGATGCAGATCACCGACATCACTGATGCGATGATCGTCGGCCGCCTGTTCGAGAAGCTGTTCGAGCAGGGTGTGACCATCGTCACCACCTCGAACCGGGTGCCGGACGACCTCTACAAGAACGGGCTGAACCGGCAGCTTTTCCTGCCCTTCATCGAAAAGCTGAAGGCACGGATGGAGGTGTTGGAACTTGCCAGCCCCACCGATCACCGGCAAGGGCGCCTCAAGGGATCGGAGAGCTGGATCATGCCGGGTGATTCGACCGCGCGCGCCAAGCTCGACGCGATCTGGGAGGATCTCGCGGGCGCGCCGGGCGGCGAGCCTCTGGTGCTGCGCGTTTCGGGGCGTGACGTGACGGTACCGCAATATCGCAACGGCATCGCGAGGGCGGGGTTTCACGAGCTGTGCGGCAAACCTCTCGGCGCGGCCGACTACCTCGCGCTGGCCGAAGCGGTGAAGATCCTGATGATTGACGGCATCCCGCGCCTGTCGCGGTCGAACTTCAACGAGGCGAAGCGTTTCGTGACCCTCGTTGATGCGCTCTATGAGGCCAAGACCCGTCTGGTGGCCTCGGCCGCTGCGGCACCGGCCTTTCTTTATGTCGAGGGCGAGGGCAGCTTCGAGTTCGAGCGCACCGCGAGCCGCCTTGAGGAAATGCAGGCCGAAGGCTGGGGACGCAGCTAGGGCGGATGACCGGAAAAATTGAAGGAGGCCGCTTCCCTTGGCCTCCTTCCATACTGTCCAGATTGGCCATGCGACACTCTGATCTTGGTGTCGGGAGCCTCTTTGGTTCGTTCCCCTGCGAACCAGATGCCCATCCTTGGATGAACAGGTCAACCTCAGGGGGAAATTCCGTAACGTCCTGAACGCAGGGCGAGATTTTAGCGCTGTTGTGTCATTTCAAGGTGCCGAAGCGCGGAGGCGACCGATCATGGGGATAGCCCGCTGAAGACGCGACGTCTTTCAACTTGGGGTTTGCACGAATTCGGGCAGGTTGCCCGAAAGCTGCAAATTTTCGAGGCAGTCGGGCTCGACGGGTGTGGGACCGGCGAAGAGAGGCGTTTCCCATGGAATCGTCGATTCAGTGACGAATCGTCCGTCGACGCAGACGTCCTGCCCGCCACTGCCCGCGTTGAAGCCGAAGCCCGGCTTGCCGCAATCCGCGACGCCGCCATCCGCGTTCCATGCCTGAAACACACCGATGCCGGGCATGACGAAACGCCGCTCCACCGGATCGAACTCGAGCCGCCAGCTCGTATCCGGAGTGAGCGCCGCGAGGCTCCAGCCGCCCACGCGCACGCCGTGGCGCCAGCCGGTGATCTCGAAACGGGTGACATCCTCTTCGGTAACGCGGGGCGCGCTCAGCAGGGCGTCGGGAAAGGCCATCAGGCCGGTCATCGTGTAGCCCGCGCCACCGCGCCAACAAAAATGCAGCTCAACAGCCTGTGCGGGCAGGGCAAGCACGGCGGCCAAAGCCGCGAGCGGCACCGGCCCGACCCTCATCCGTTGTCGCGCAGCACGTGGCCCGCGAGGTAAAGCGAGCCGCAGATCAGGATGCGGGCGGAGGGGTCGCGCGCGGTGATGGCGCGGATTGCCTGCGCCACGCTTTCCGCCTCGGTCGTCTCGGCAAAGCCTGCCGCGCGGGCCGCCCGCGCGGTGTCGGCGGCGGGGACGGTGTTGGCCTCGCCGGGGATCGACACGGCGTGCAGCCCCTGCGCCACGCCCGCGAGCGGGCGCAGATAGCCCACGATGTCCTTGGTGTTGAGCATGCCGCAGATCAGATGGGTGGGCCGTTGGGGCAGGGCGCCCAAGGTCTGCGCCAGAACGCTGCCTGCCGCCGGGTTGTGGCCGCCATCGAGCCAAAGTTCGGCCCCGCCTGCGAGATCCACCAAGGGGCCACGCGACAACCGCTGCATCCGCGCGGGCCAATTGGCGCGGGTTGCGGCCTCGGCTGCGGCCTCGTTCCGGCCCAGCGCGCGCAAGCTTGCGATGGCGGTGCCCGCATTGACGATCTGATGCGGCCCGCGCAGACGCGGCAGCGGCAGATCGAGCAAGCCCCGCTCATCCTGGTAGACGAGGCGGTCGCGCTCGGTGGTGACGTGCCAGTGCTGGCCATGCACCATCAACGGCACACCGAGCCGGGCGGCGCGGGCCTCAATCACCTCGAGCGCCGCCTCGTGCTGGGGCGCCACCACGCAAGGGACGCCGCGCTTGAGAATGCCCGCCTTTTCGCCTGCGATCTCCTCGATCGTCTCGCCCAGATACTGCTGGTGGTCGAGATCGACCGGCGTGATGACAGTGAGCGCCGGGCGTTCGACCACGTTGGTCGCGTCCAGCCTGCCGCCGAGCCCGGTTTCGAGCAGCGTCCATTCGGCGGGCGTTTCGGCGAAGGCCAGAAGCGCTGCCGCCGTGGTGATCTCGAAATAGGTGATCGGATCGGGGCCGTTCGCCGCATGGGTGCGGTCGAGCAACGCGGTCAGGGCGACTTCGGAGATCAGCTCGCCCGCGAGGCGGATGCGTTCGTGAAACCGCGCCAGATGCGGTGAGGTATAGGCATGGACCCGGTCGCCCGACGCTTCGAGGCCGGCGCGGATCATAGCCTGGGTCGAGCCCTTGCCGTTGGTCCCCGCGAGGTGGATCACCGGCGGCAGCCGCCGCTCGGGGTGATCCAGTGCCGCCAGAAGTCGCCACACCCGGTCGAGCGTCAGGTCGATGACCTTGGGATGCAGCGTCATCATCCGCCCGAGAATCGCGTCGGAGCCGGGTGCCTCGGTCATTTCTTCGGCGGCCCCGCCTTTGACGCGGCGGGGGCGGGTGTGGCCGCAGGGGTCTGGGGCGATCCGGCCTTCGCGGCTTCGGCCTCCTTGGCCGCCGCCGGTTCCGGAGTCGCCGGAGCAGGCAGGTCGGCCATCACCGCCTGCGGCAGGCCCATCAGCATCCGGGTGATGGCGATCAACTCGTCGCGCATGCGCCCGCGCGGCGTCACCCGGTCGAGCATCCCGTGATCAAGAAGGTATTCCGCGCGCTGGAACCCCTCGGGGAGCTTTTCGCGGATCGTCTGCTCGATCACGCGTGGCCCCGCGAAACAGATCAGCGCGTTCGGCTCGGCGATCTGCACGTCGCCCAGCATCGCGTAGGAGGCGGTGACGCCGCCGGTGGTCGGATGCGTCAGCACCACGATATAAGGCAGCCCCGCCTCGCGCAGCATCTCGACCGCGACGGTGGTGCGCGGCATCTGCATAAGGCTGAGAATTCCCTCCTGCATCCGCGCGCCACCGGCGGCAGAGAACAGCACCAGCGGGCATTTCAGCTTCACCGCCCGTTCGGCTGCCGCGATGATCGCGTTGCCGACATACATGCCCATAGAGCCCGCCATGAACGAGAAATCCTGACCGGCGGCGACGATCTTCGTGCGTCCGATCTCGCCCTCGGCCACCAGCATCGCCTCCTTTTCGGAGGTCTTGCGGCGGGCTTCCTTGATCCGGTCCACGTATTTCTTCTGGTCGCGGAAGTTGAGCGGATCGGTGATCGGCTCGGGCACCTTCACCTCCGCGAACACGCCGCCGTCGAACAGCGCCTTGAACCGGTCGCGCGGGGTGATCGCCATGTGGTGATCGCAGTTGGTGCAGACGTTGAGATTGTCCGCCAGCTCGCGGTGGAACAGCATCGTCCCGCATTCGTCGCACTTGGTCCACAGGTTCTCGGGCACCTCGCGGCGCGAGAAGATCGAGTTGATCCGCGGACGGACGTAGTTGGAAATCCAGTTCATCTTGCTGCTCCGGGCGCGCGTCGGGTCGATGGGGGAGATACGCCTCGTGCGCGGGGATTGCAATTCTGGCGGTGCTTCGGAGGCCTTGGGTGAGGCCGAGGCCGGGAGCATGGCCCGTGGCCGCGCGGGTGGGACATGGCGCGAGGGACCTTGGGTATTGCGCGAAATGTCCCGAAGCGCGGCCCGAAGGGGGCGATCCTTGCGCGGATGAGGGCGGCGGGGTCGAAATCCGTGCGATTGACCAATTCGGGGGCACCATCGCGCCTTGCCGCCGCGGCGGCCCCTGTCTATCCCTGACCGCAGCCAATTCCGGGAAGGACAGCCCCATGCAGAACGCCCGTTTCGACAAGACGAAACTGCCCAGCCGCCATGTCACCGAAGGGCCCGAGCGCGCGCCGCACCGGAGCTACTTCTATGCTATGGGCATTTCCGAGGAAGAGATCCACCAGCCCTGGGTTGGTGTCGCCACCTGCTGGAACGAGGCGGCGCCCTGCAACATCGCGCTGAACCGTCAGGCGCAGTCGGTGAAGATGGGCGTGAAGAAAGGCGGCGGCACGCCGCGCGAGTTCACCACCATCACCGTGACCGACGGCATCGCCATGGGCCACGAGGGCATGCGTTCCTCGCTCGCCTCGCGCGACGCCATCGCCGATACGGTCGAGCTGACCATGCGGGGCCATTGCTACGACGCCATCGTCGGCCTCGCGGGCTGCGACAAATCGCTGCCGGGGATGATGATGGCGATGGTGCGGCTCAACGTGCCGTCGGTATTCATCTATGGCGGCTCGATTCTGCCGGGCAAGCTCAATGGCCGCGATGTCGTGGTTCAGGACGTGTTCGAGGCCGTGGGCCAGCACGCCGCCGGAAACATGACCGATGCCGAACTCGACATCCTCGAGCGCGTGGCCTGCCCCTCGGCGGGAGCTTGCGGCGGGCAGTACACCGCCAACACCATGGCCTGCGTCTCCGAAGCGATCGGTCTGGCGCTGCTGAACTCCTCGGGCGCGCCCGCCCCTTACGAGAGCCGCGACCAATATGGCGACTTCTCCGGTCAGGCGGTGATGAACCTGATCGAGAAGAACATCCGCGCCCGCGACATCGTCACGCGCCAGAGCCTCGAGAACGCGGCGCGGGTCGTCGCCTGCACCGGCGGCTCGACCAATGCGGGTCTGCATCTTCCGGCCATCGCACATGAGGCGGGGATCGATTTCGACCTGCTCGACGTCTGCAACATCTTCCTCGACACGCCCTATTTCGTGAACCTGCGTCCGGGCGGTGAATATGTCGCCAAGGACCTGCACGAGGCGGGCGGCGTGCCGGTGGTGATGAAGGAGCTGCGCAAGGCCAAGCTGCTGCACGAGGATTGCATCACCGCGTCGGGCAAGTCGCTCGGCGAGGAGTTGGACCTGATCGAGCGTGAGGCCGATGGCCGCGTGATCCACACCGTCGCCAACCCGATCACCAAGACCGGCGGCGTCGTCGGTCTCAAGGGCAACCTCGCGCCCGACGGTGCGATCGTGAAGGTCGCGGGCATGAAGACCGAGGAGCAGATCTTCACCGGTCCCGCCCGCGTCTTCGAATGCGAGGAAGAGGCCTTCGAAGCGGTGCGCCGCCGCGACTACGCCGAGGGCGACGTGATCGTCATTCGCAACGAGGGTCCAGCAGGCGGCCCCGGCATGCGCGAGATGCTCTCGACCACCGCCGCGCTTTCGGGGCAGGGCATGGGCAAGAAGGTCGCGCTGATCACCGACGGGCGCTTCTCGGGGGCCACGCGCGGCTTCTGCGTCGGCCATGTCGGCCCCGAGGCTGCGCATGGGGGGCCGATCGCGCTGCTCAAGAATGGCGACATGATCACCCTCGACGCGATCAAGGGCGAGATCTCGGTCGATCTCTCGGATGCCGAACTGGCCGAGCGCAAGGGCGCATGGAAAGGGGCGCGGACCAACGACTACACCGCCGGAGCCTTGTGGAAATATGCCCAGCTCGTCGGCTCGGCCCGCAAGGGCGCGGTGACGCATCCCGGCGCTGCCGGCGAGAGCCACGTCTACATGGACCAGTGAGACGCGTCGGCTTCTTGGGTGCGCGGCTCGGCCTGACACGCCTGCGCCGGTTCGCGCCCCGAGAGGCCGGTCGGGCGGCCACGCCGTTGCGTCTTCCGGGGGCCGACTGGGCTTGGCGCCCCGGCCCCTGGGCCGGGGCCGTGCCGGGGGGCGGATCCCGTCCCGTCGAAAGCGGAGCCGATCTCGGGGACGGGGTGCGGCTGTTTCACGACGCGGCATCCGGCGTGACGATCAAGCGGCCCGGGGCCGGGCCGGAGGGGCCATGGCCGCTGCATCTGTGCGCCCAAGGGTTCGACGGTGGTTTCGTCAGCCTCGCCATCGCGCTGCCCGGCCCGGTGCTGGCGGGGCTGCGGCGCAGGCATCTTCTCGGGATCGAGGTCGATCTCGGCGATGCAGGCCCTCCACGCGGCTTTGCCCGGCTCAATCTGCGCCAAGGTCCCAACAGCGAGGCATTGCTGCGTGGCCTGCCTCGGACCGATCCCACAGGAACCGAATTCGACCTGTGGACCATCAAGACCGATCCGGAGCTGATCGAATCGGGGTGGATCGACCTGATCTTCGAGGCACCGCTGCCCGCACGGATCGAGATCATCGACGTCGTGATCGCGCGCAGACCCCGTGCCGCGTTCTGAAGCCAGGTGACTTCGCGCCGTGCGCGGCGCATGGCTGACGTCGCGTCGAGGATGACGTGCGCGTCAATCATGGTCACTCTCGCGCCACGAGGGAGGCCCAGATGACTGAATATCCGAAACTGCTGTCACCGATCACGCTTGGAGGGCTGACCCTGCCCAACCGAGTGCTCATGGGTTCGATGCACACCGGGCTCGAAGAAACCGGCGATTGGGACCGCGTGTCCGCCTTCTACGCCGCGCGCGCCCGCGGCGGCGTCGGGCTGATGGTCACAGGCGGCATGGCGCCGAACCTCGAAGGCGGCGTCTATCCCGGCGCGGCGGGGCTCTTCACCGAAGCCGACATCGCCAACCACGCGCGGGTCACGCAGGCCGTCCATGCCGAGGGCGGGCGCATCGCCATGCAAATCCTGCATGCCGGGCGTTATGCCTACTCCAAGCATTGCGTCGCCCCCTCGGCGATCCGTGCTCCGATCAGCGCGTTCACCCCGACCGCCCTGGATGAGGAGGGCATCGAAAAGCAGATCTCCGACATCGCGACCGCCGCCGCCCGCGCGGCGCAAGCGGGCTATGACGGGGTCGAGGTGATGGGCTCGGAGGGCTATTTCCTCAACCAGTTCCTCGCACCCCGCACCAATTGCCGCGAGGATCGTTGGGGTGGGTCGCTCGAAAACCGGATGCGGCTGCCGGTCGAAGTGGTGGCCCGCGTGCGCGCGGCGTTGGGCCCCGAAAAGCTGCTGATCTACCGCATCTCGCTTCTGGATCTGGTGACCGAGGGGCAGGAGTGGTCCGAGATCGTGGCGCTGGCCCATGCCGTGACCGAGGCCGGGGCCGACTTGCTTAACACAGGAATCGGCTGGCACGAGGCGCGGGTGCCGACCATCGTGACGAGCGTGCCGCGCGCCGCCTTCGCGCATCTGACGGCCAAGCTGCGCCCCGAGGTCTCGGTCCCGGTGATCGCCTCGAACCGGATCAACACGCCGCAGGTGGCCGAGACGATCCTCGCCCAAGGTCAGGCCGACATGGTCTCGATGGCGCGGCCCTTCCTCGCCGATCCCGATTTCGTCGCCAAGGCGGCGCGGGGCGAGGCCGCGCGCATCGCACCCTGCATCGCCTGCAACCAGGCCTGTCTCGATCACACCTTCTCGGGCAAGTTGTCGTCCTGCCTCGTCAACCCCCGCGCCTGCCACGAGACCGAACTGGTGCTCGCGCCTGCCTCCGCGCCGCGCCGCATCGCGGTTGTGGGGGCGGGGCCCGCCGGGCTCTCTTCGGCGCTGGCCCTCGCGGAGCGTGGCCATGCCGTGACGCTGTTCGACAAGGCGGACCGTATCGGAGGGCAGCTGCACTACGCCGCCGCGATCCCCGGCAAGGAGGAGTTTCGCGGGTTGATCGACTGGTTCGAGGCCGAGATCGGGGCCCGCACGGTCGATCTGCGTCTCGGCCATGCGCCCGAACTGGATGAGTTGACCGGGTTCGACGAGGTGATTGTCGCCACCGGGGTGCGGCCGCGCGATCCCGGCATTCCGGGGCAGGAGGGCCCCAATGTGATCTCCTATGCCGACCTGCTCTCGGGCCGGGCGCAGGCGGGGCCGCGCGTCGCCGTGGTCGGCGCGGGGGGCATCGGCTTCGATGTGGCCGAGTATCTGGTGACCGGGCACAGCACCACCATCAACCCGCCCGCATGGCGGACCGAATGGGGCGTGAGCGATCCGTCCGTGGCACGTGGCGGTCTCGCGCCCGAGGGGCCCCGTCCCGACCCTGCGATCCGCCGCGTCACGTTGTTGCAGCGCAAGGCCGAGAAGCTGGGCAAACGACTTGGCAAGACCACCGGCTGGGTGCACCGCGCAGGGCTTCAGATGCGCGCCGTGGAGATGCTCGGCGGGGTGAGCTACGAGCGCATCGACGCGCAGGGGCTGCATGTCACGACGCCGGACGGGCCGCGGCTGATCGAGGCCGACACCATCGTGCTCTGCGCGGGGCAGGAGAGCGAGCGCGGCCTTGCCGATGCGCTGCTGTCTCGCGGCGTCGCGGCGCATGTGATCGGCGGCGCGGAGGTGGCGGCGGAGCTGGACGCCAAGCGGGCCATCGACCGGGGCACGCGGCTCGCCGCCACGCTCTAGCTGTTTCCGCCTGCGCATCGGTCCGGGGGTAAACCGCTTTATTGTCAGGGCTTCGACCCAATCATGCCCGAATCCATGGTCACAAGGAGCCGACCGAAACGACAAGCGTGGAGAGCGGCCATGGACAGGCTGACCGAGATGGAGGCCTTTGCCACGGTGGTGGATCAGGGCGGGTTCACCGATGCGGCGCGCAAGATGGGCATCTCCAAATCCGCCGTCTCCAAGCATGTCTCCTCGCTTGAGGCGCGGCTGGGCGCACGATTGTTGAACCGCACCACGCGGCGGGTCTCGCCGACCGAAATCGGGCTGGCCTATTACGACCGGGCGCGGCGTGTCCTGAATGACGCGGGCGAGGCCGACGCGCTCGTCACCTCGATGCAATCGGCCCCCTCGGGTCTGCTCAGGATCTCGGTCGCCACGGATTTCGGCGTGAATCATCTTAGCCCGGTGCTCGGTGATTTTTTGCAGGAATTTCCGGACATCACCGTCAACATGGTGCTCAACAACCGCTTCGTGGAGCTGATCTCCGAGGGTTTCGACATGGCGGTGCGCATCGGTGAGTTGGAGGACAGCACGCTACGTGCGCGCAAGCTCACCGAAACCTCCAAGAAGATGATCGCCTCGCCTGCCTATTTCGAACGCTATGGCCGACCCACGCGGATCGACGATCTCAACGAACACAAGCTGCTGCATTACTCCAACGCTTCGAACGGCGCGGTGTGGAAGCTCACGGCGCCGTCGGGCGAGAAGCGGCAGGTGCGCACTGCCGGTTGGCTCACCGTCAATGACGGGCAATCGCTGCTCAACGCCTGCATCGGCGGCCTCGGCATCGCCTACCTGCCGTCCTTCCTCTATGCCGACGCGCTCGAAAAGGGGCTGGTGGAGGAGGCGATCCCGAACCTGCCCGCCGAGACGCAAGGAATCTACGCGGTCTATCCGCCGGGGCGTTTCACCCAGCCCAAGGTCCGCGCCTTCATCGATTTTCTGGTCGAGGCCTTCGCCGAGAAAGGCCCCGACACCTGGTGATCCCCAGAGGCGGTTTCTGCATCCCGCTTCCAACTTGGCGGCCCCGATCGGGGCCGCCTTTTTTCATCCGTGACCAATGGCTTCGGCATCGTCGCAGGCGTGGCTGGCGCATTCCATCTCGAGGGTGACATGGCCGATGCCAAACCGCTCGCCCAGCGCGCGCTTGATGCGCGCCTTGATGCCGTCGGCCTCGGACCAGCGCCCTTCGATCACCGCCACATGCGCATCAAGCGCGGCCGCGTTCTCCTGCATCTGCCACAGATGCACATGGTGGACCGAGGCCACGCCCTCGATACCGCGCAGGTGATCGAGCACGGCCGCCGTGTCGAGATCGGGCGGCGCGCCAAGCATCAGAATGCGGATGACGCCGCCGATCTGCGCCAGCGACATCCACAGGATGTAGCCCGCGATCGCCAGCGTCACCACCGGATCGACCCATGCCCAGCCGAACACGAGCACCGCCACGCCCGCCACGATGACGGCGACCGAACCCAGCGCGTCTGCAAGGTTGTGCAGGAACGCGGCGCGGATGTTCACGCTGTCCTTCGACATGGAATAAGTGAGCGCCGCCGTGACCAGATCGACGACGAGCGCGAGGCCCGCGACCCAGATCATGATCCAGCCTGCCACCGGCTCGGGCGAGACGAACCGCGCGATCGCCTCGTAGCCGAGATAGAGCCCGATCAGGATAAGCGAGGTGTAGTTCACCAGCGCCGCCACCACCTCGGCCCGCCCGTAGCCGAAGGTCATTTCGGCATCCGCCGGACGCCGCGCGATCTTGCGCGCGGCAAAGGCGATGATCAGCGACACCGCATCCGACAGGTTGTGCAGCGCGTCGGCGATAAGTGCGAGGCTGCCCGAGACGATGCCGCCGACGATCTGCGCCAGCGTCAGGGCGAGGTTGACCGCGATGGCCCCCGCCACGCGCCAATCACCGGCCTCGGGGTCGATGTGATGGTGATGGCCGTGACCTCCGCCAGAACCGTGGCCATGATCGTGAGAATGTCCTGCCATGCAAGTCTCCTTTGCCTGCGATGAGAGGGCCGAATGGGCGAAGTTCAACCCCCTGAGACGACAACCTCGACCCGACGATTGGCGGCGCGGCCCGCCTTCGTGGCATTGGAGGCGCGCGGGGCCAGCCAACCGGCCCCCTGGGCGTCGATCCGGTCGCGGTTCAGCCCGTGATCGCGCAGCAACCGTTCGCGTACCGCTTCGGCGCGGCGGCGTGACAGGGCAATGTTGGCATCGAGAGCGCCGGTCATGTCGGTGTGCCCTACCAGCACGACGCGTCGATCCGGGTTGGCCTCGAGCCATGCAGCCAGCGCCGGAAGGGCCGAGCTGTCTCTTGGTCCGAGCGTCGCGGCGCCGGGGGCGAAGTCCACACCCTCGAGCACGGCGTGGCCCTCGCGCGAGAGCGCGGTTGCAAGCTCCTCCCCGGACCGAGTGGCAAGGAGGGAGGGCGCGGTAGGGGAGAGCGAGGCAGGGGCCGCGCCCTCTGGCGTTACCGTGATCAGTTGCAGATGCCCGGTGTCGCCCGTGCGGCTCGCCAAGGCGCCGACCGCCTCGGGGCCTTGCGGCGTATCGCGCCGAGCCGACAGGAACCGGAAGTTGCCGAGATCGACATGCATGGCGGGCGGGGGCAGAACCTCGGTCCCGAAGCGGAAGTCAAATCCGCCACAGGCCCGGGCCGCGCAGTCGAGCAAAATCTCGAAACCCGCTGTCTCAAGCGCCGCGCGAAGCGGCGCGATCAGCCCGGCGGCGGTGGGGGCATCGGGGGCGATGCGCCAGGCTCGCGTCTTGACCCGGCCCATGATCGGCGCGACCGGTGGCGGGCCGCCCTGCGCCGGGCCGGTGGGCAGGGCGTAATCCTCTGCGTCGCGCCGCGTCTCGGCGGTGAGCACGGCCCCCTCCGGCACCGGAAGCTCCAGCGCCGCGGCAATGCCGGGCCAGAGCGCCAGCAGCAGCGTGGCGCGGATCATGCCGGAGCCCGCCGGTAGTGGTAGGAGGTAACCTCCCCGTAACCCAGACCCGCATAGAGCGACCGGGCCGATCCGTTGGCGCGGGTCACGGCGAGGGCGAGGACACGCGCCCCTTCGGCCCGTGCCCAACCCGCTGCCATCGCCATCAATGCCCGCCCCACGCCACGGCGGCGCACCGGGGCCGAGACCTCCAGCGCGTGCAGCATGGAGATCTCTCCATGGTTCGCCACGAAGGCGCAGCCGCCGGGATGGGCCAGCACGGCCCGCGCGCTCTCGATCCGTGCCATCACCGCGATCCGGGCAGGGCCGATGTCGCCATCGGCCCAGATCGCGATCTGGTCGGGTCTCGGCGGCCAGTTTGCATTGGGCGTGATCCCGTCGAGGGCGCTGAGCGGCGCCGCGAGGATCAGCGTCGGGTCCAGCACCGCGTAGCCCCTGGCCGCGAGCGCCGCGTCGAGCCGCGCCTCGCCTGCGCGGACCATGAACAGCGGCGCGCGTCCTTCGGCGCGCATGGCAGTTTCGGCGGCCTCGATCCCGGGCAGGTCGAACGGCCCCTCCAGCGTCGCCGCCGAGACCCGGCTGCCACCGCCCGCGCCGTCGCGCAGCCGCACCGGCCCGAGATCGCGCAGCGCATGGGCGGGCCACGTGGCGGCGAGAGCGGCAAAGCCCGCCTCGGGCGTCACGCCGGGAACTGCTCCGCAAGCGCGACCAGCGCCGCCTCGATCTCGGCCCCGTCGCCGCCGCGGATCACGATATTGGTGCCGGTGACGCCGTTTTCCGAGAAGGGATAGGAGCCGATGGCGAGCGTCGGATGCGCCTTGGCCAGATCCGAGAGCGGCTCGGCCACGTCGCCTTCGCCACGCTCGATGCGCAGGGATTGCGACAGCACCGGGCGGCCGCCGGGGATCTTCGGCAAGAGCCCCGCCAGCATCGCCTCGAAGATGCGCGGCACGCCCGCCATGACATGCACGTTGCCGAGCGAAAACCCCGGTGCGGCGCTGACCGGGTTGTCGATGAGGGCGGCGCCCTCGGGAATGCGCGCCATGCGCAGCCGCGCGGCGTTCAGCTCCACGCCCCGCGCCTCGTAATGCGCGGCGAGGATCGCGCGGGCATCGTCGCGGATGCCGATGGGCGCGCCCATCGCGGCGGCGACGGCCTCGGCGGTGATGTCGTCATGCGTCGGGCCGATGCCGCCGGAGGTAAAGACGTGGTCATGCGCCGCCGACAGCGCGCGCACCGCCGCGACGATGATGTCGTGGTCGTCCGAGACGACGCGGCTTTCGCGCAGGTCGATGCCGCGCAGCGTCAGTTCGCGGGCGAGATGGTGCATGTTGCTGTCGCGGGTGCGGCCCGAGAGGATCTCGTCCCCGATCACGAGCATGGCGGCGGTCGGGTTGGTCATCGGCTCGGTCATCGGCTCGGTCGTCCATTCGGTCATGGGGGCGGGCTGCGCCTGTCTGCTTAAGGTATAGGCCGGGGCGGCATCCATTTCCACGCGGGCGGGTGGATTCCGCCCGCCATACGACCTATTTCAGGATGAAAGGGATAGAGGTGATGACTTTGGACGAGACCGCCGCCGACGAACGCAAGGGCCGCCTGACCCGTGATGGCATCCGCATCCACGATCTCGAGGATTTCGGGGGAATGAACCGCGCCGGTCGCCTTGCGGCCACGATCCTCGACGACATCGCCGAACATGTCGTGGTGGGTCAGCGCACTTCCGAGATCGACCGCGTGATCACCGATCTGATCGATCAGGCCAACGCCAAGAGCGCGACCATCGGTTACAAGGGCTACCAGCACGCGAGCTGTATTTCGGTCAACCATGTGGTCTGCCACGGGATTCCCGGCGACAAGAAGCTGAAGGACGGCGACATCCTCAATGTCGACGTCACCGTCATCGTCGATGGATTTTATGGCGACACCAGCCGGATGTACGTGGCCGGCAAGCTCGGCCGCAAGGCCGAGCGGCTGATCCAAGTGACGCATGACGCGCTGATGAAGGGGATCGAGGTCGCACGGCCGGGCAACACCTTCGGCGACATCGGCCATGCGATCCAGAGCTATGTCGAGGAGAATCGCATGTCGGTGGTGCGCGATTTCTGCGGCCATGGCATTGGAAGGGTATTCCACGCCCCGCCCAACGTGCTGCATTACGGCCGACCCGGCACCGGGCCGGTGCTGGAGGAGGGGATGTTTTTCACCATCGAACCGATGGTGAATCTGGGCCGCCCCGAAACCAAGGTGCTGGGCGACGACTGGACCGCCGTGACACGTGACAAGTCGCTCTCGGCACAGTTCGAGCACACGATCGGGATCACTGCGCAGGGCAATGAGATCTTCACCATCTCGCCCGCCGAGCGATTTTATCCCACTTGGGATATCTGAGCCTTAGCCGTCGCGTTCCAGAAATGTGACATGGGTGTCGCCGTAGTGGCGCGTATCAAGGGGGGTGAACCCTTCGGGCGCGGGCTGCGGCGCGCTTTCCTCCCAGACGATCAGCGCGCCGGGCGCGATCCAGCCCCCTGCGACGGCCGAGGCGAGGGCCCGTGCACCGAGCCCCTTGCCATAGGGCGGGTCGAGAAAGACGAGGGCCGCGGGCGCCTCGCAGGCGGGCAGGCGGGTCGCGTCGCATTTGAGATGCGTCGTGCTGGCTTCGGCGCGCAACTTTACCACGTTCTCGCTGATCAGCCGTCCGGCCACCCGCCCATCATCGACGAAGATAACATGGGAGGCCCCGCGCGACAGCGCCTCCAGCCCCAGCGCGCCGGTCCCGGCAAAGAGATCGAGCACGCGCGCGCCATTGATCGGGTCGCCGTAGCGCCCGCCCGCCAGCGCGTTGAACAGGCTCTCGCGCACGCGGTCGGCCGTGGGGCGCAGATGCGCGCCCGCGTCGCCCTTTCCCACGGCGGCGAGGGCGAGGCCGCGATGCGCGCCCGCGATGATCCTCATGCCAGCAGCGCCTTGAGTTCGGTGGTCGGGTCGCTGGCGCGCGCGGGATCGGGCGATTTTCCCGCTTCGATCAGCCGCTTGCCGACCATGTAGGCGCGGCTGTCGTTCATCGCGTCGACTGCGATCAGCTTGTCGCCCCGGTAGTACCAATGTGATTGCTGCTCCGGGCCAGTCCCGGGGCGGACATGCACCGCGTCCCAGCCCGCGTTGAGGCCCGCGATCTGAAGCTTGGTGTCGAACTGGTCCGACCAGAACCAAGGACGGGGGCGATATTCGACGCCCCGCCCCAGCATGTTGAGCGCGGCATTCTCGGCCATGTCGATGGCGTTGCCGACGCTTTCGAGCCGGATGCGCATGTCGGTCCAGAGGAGCGAGGCACAGTCGCCCGCAGCCCAGATGCTCTCGTCCGAGGTGCGGCAATGGATGTCGCAGCGGATGCCATTGTCGAGGGCGAGGCCCGCGGGTTCGGCAAGGCCCGTGCCGGGTGCGACGCCGACCCCGACGATGGCGAAGTCGCACGCGATCTCGGTGCCGTCCGACAGCCGCGCGCCTGTGACGCGGCTCTCGCCCAACAGCCGGTCCAACCCGACACCCTCACGGATCTCGACGCCGTGGCGGCGGTGCAGGTCGCGAAAGAAAGCCGAGGTTTCGGGGGCGGCGACGCGCTGCAGGATGCGCTCGGCCTGTTCGACCACCGTGACCTGCAGTCCTCGCTTGGCGGCCACCGCCGCCGCCTCCAGCCCGATATAGCCGCCGCCGACCACCAGAAGGCGGCGCCCCTCGACCATTTCAGGGGCGAGTGTGTCGGCATCGGCGAGGTCGCGCATGGTGAACACGCCCGCAAGATCGCCACCGATCGCGGCGGGCAGGCGGCGCGGATGCGCCCCGGTGCACAGCGCGAGCCGGTCATAGGCCAGGGTCTCGCCATCCGAGAGCGTCACGGTCTTCGCCCCCTTGTCGAGCGCATCTGCCGTGACCCCGAGGCGCAGGTCGATGTCGTGCTCGCCGTACCATGCCTCGGGTCGCAGGAAGAGGCGCGCCTTCTCCATCTCGCCCAGAAGGTAGGCCTTGGACAGGGGCGGGCGCTGGTAGGGCGGGGCGGTTTCGGCCCCGATCAGGGTGATGCGCCCCTCGAACGCCTCGGCCCGCAGCTTGGCCACGAGCGACGATCCGGCCTGTCCGGCCCCGATCACGACGAAATGGGACATGTGCGTCTCCTTGGTTTCAGTGGCCCGGCTGCGCGCGGCAGACTATATCCCCTGCCATCGACCGCAATCGCGAAAGGGCCGCAAAGCATGACGATCACTGTTGGAGACAGGCTGCCGGAGGCGGATCTGCTACGGATGGGGGCCGATGGCCCGGAAAAGGTGGCGCTGGGCGAGATGCTCGAGGGCCGCCGCGTGGTGATCTTCGGCCTGCCCGGGGCCTATACGGGCACCTGTTCGACCGCGCATGTGCCGAGCTTCATCCGCGCGATAGACGACCTGAGGGCCAAAGGCGTGAACGAGGTGATCTGCCTGTCGGTCAACGACCCCTTCGTGATGAAGGCCTGGGGCGAGGCGACCGGTGCGACCGAGGCCGGGATCACCATGCTGGGCGACACCTCCAGCGTGTTCACCACGGCCATCGGCATGGAGTTCTCGAACCCCGATCGCGGCTTCATCCGGCGCTGCAAGCGCTTCGCGCTGATGGCCGAGGACGGGGTGGTGAAGGTCTGGAACCCCGAGGAAGGGACCGGGACCTGCGACATCTCGGGCGGGGCGAGCATGGTCGCAGCGCTCTGAGCGAGAGGGCGAAAGGGGGCGCATGTCCCTCTTCGCCCTGGCGATGGGCTCACTCGGCGGCGTGGCGCGTCTCGCGGTCTTCGTCCTCGCCGGCCAGCTTGTTGGCGTAGAGGGTCCGGGTCGGGAAGGGGATCTCGATCCCGGCTTCGTCCAGCGCCTCCTTGACCCGACGGGTGCAGTCGGTCTGAAAGCCCCATGCGTCCGAGTTTTCGCACCAGACGCGCACCGTGAAATCGACCGAGTAATCGCCCAGATTGCTCACCTGGATGAAGGGCTCGGGGTCCTTCATGGCGCGCGGGTCCGACATGATGGTGTCCATGATGACCTTCTCGGCCTGCGCGAGGTTCGATCCGTAGGAGACCCCGAACACCCATTGCACGCGCCGCGTCGGGTTGGCCGAGTAGCTGACGATGGTGTTGCCCCAGACCTGGCTGTTGGGGACGATGATCTGCAGGTTCTGCAGGTCGGCCAGCTCGATGTAGTTAAGCGAGATCGACTTCACCGTGCCCATCTGGCCGTTGATCACCACGAAATCGCCAAGCTTGAAGGGCCGGAACAACACGATCATCACGCCCGCCGCCACGTTCGACAGCGTGCCCTGAAGCGCGAGGCCGACGGCCAGACCGGCGGCACCGATGACCGCGACCACGGAGGTGGTCCGCACCCCGAGCGTGTTGAGCACGATCAGCACCGAGAAGGCGACGACGGCGTACCAGACGATGTTGGAGAGGAAGTCGAACAGCGTCTGGTCGAGCCGCGAGTGACGCGAGGCCAGCCCCTTGATCCGCCGCGAGAACCAGCCCGCGATGATGAAGCCCGCCGTCAGCACGAAGATCGCGCTGATCGTGCCGCCGAGGATCGCGGTCAGGAATTCGAGGGTCAGCAGGTCGCCGAGCGAGGTGCCCGACCAAAGCTCGGTATTGAGAACGTCTTGCATCAGGCCTCCGCCAGCTTGTCCATCTTCGACGCGAGCTTCGCGTCGAGTTCCGTCAGTCCGTCCGCGTCGTGGGTGGTGAGCGTGACGGTCACGGTCCGGTAGCTGTTGGACCATTCGGGGTGGTGATTCAACTTCTCGGCCCAAAACGCGCAGCGTGTCATGAAGCCGAAAGCATCAACAAAATTTGAAAATCGAAAGATTTTGGTCACTGCGTCGCGGTCGGCTTCAGTTTTCCATCCGGCGGCCTTGAGGGTCTTGCGCCCCGCCTCGTCGAGCGTCTCGGTCATTCCTGATCCTCCATGCGCGTGCGCCGGAACGGGCCATAGCCCGTCAGCACCTCGATTTCCTCGTCCACCGCCACGCGCTCGGCATCGAGATAGCGCGCCACCGCGTCGCGAAAGCCCGGCTCCGCGATCCAGTGCAACGAGTGCGTCGCCACCGGCAGGTAGCCGCGCGCCAGCTTGTGTTCACCCTGTGCGCCCGCCTCGACGCGGGGCAGCCCATGCGCCAGCGCCCAGTCGATTGCCTGATAGTAGCACAGCTCGAAATGCAGGAACGGATGATGTTCCAGCGCGCCCCAATAGCGGCCATAGAGCGTATCACGCCCGATAAGGTTCAGCGCGCCGGCCACGGGCCGATCGCCATCTGACGCGAGGATCAGCAGCATGTCGTCGCGCAACGTCTCCTGCGCGATCTCGAAAAAAGCGCGGCTGAGATAGGGCGAGCCCCATTTGCGGCGTCCGGTGTCCTGATAGAAGGCCCAGACCGCGTCCCAGTGGTGCGGTTTCAGATCGTCGCCGGTCAGGTGCTCGATGCGCAGACCCGAAGCGCGCGCGCCCTCCCGCTCCTTTCGGATGGTCTTGCGCTTGCGCGAGGAGAGGGCCGCGAGAAAACCGTCGAAGTTTCCATAGCCCTCGTCGATCCAATGAAACTGCTGGCCAGTGCGGCGCATCAGCCCCATCTGCTCTCCGGCCACCGCCTCGTCCTGCGCGCAGAAGGTGGCGTGCAGCGACGACAGGCCGTTATTCGCCGCAAGCTGTACCGCGCCCTGCATCAGAGCCGCCATGCCCTCGGCCTCGTGGCCCGGCTTGGCGAGAAAGCGCCGCCCGGTGACCGGCGTGAAGGGCACGGCGATCTGCAGCTTGGGGTAATAGGCCCCGCCCGCGCGCTCATAGGCATCGGCCCAGGCGTGGTCGAAGACGTATTCGCCTTGGCTGTGGCCCTTGGCATAGAGCGGCGCGCAGGCGATCAGCGCGCCGTCACGCCGGGCGGCGAGGTAATGCGGCTGCCAGCCGGTGCCGGGTCCAACCGAGCCGCTGTCTTCCAGTGCCGAGAGGAAGCGATGCGTTGTGAAGGGGTCGCTCGGGCGGCCCTCGGCTGCCTCGGGGCAGGCGCAGCCATCCCACTCGGGGGCGGGGATGTCGCGCAGGTTGTCATGGGCGGTGATCTCGACCACCGCCGCGGGGTCCGTGTCTGTCTGGCTCATGGGCGCAGAGTTGGCCCCCCGCGGCGCGGGGTCAAGCGGGGGGCGGGCCGGGAAGGTAGCCTTCGAAGGTCACGTTGTCGGCAAGGCGCCGCGCTTCGGCCTCCTGCTCGGGGGAGGTGATGGTCCAGCACATCACTTTGGCGCCGAGCGCCTTGAGATCCGCGACGCGGGTGCGGTCGAGGTCGCGCGCCTCGTGGCTGATGAAGCTGGCGCCGAGATTGTCATAATCGGGGATCTCGCGCAGTCGGGCTGCGACGCGTGCGGAAAGGTCGGGCCAATCCTCGGGATCGAAGCCGCAGGTGACGAGGCCGCGCGGCAGATCGGGCGCGAGGCGGGCCATCTCGGAGACGGAATGCGGGTTGAACGACATCACCGCGACCGGCCCGTCATAGCCCTCGATCGCGCGCACCACCGCCGGCTCGACCACGCCGACATTGGGGCCGAGGGTGTAGTCGTGATCCTTGATCTCGATCAGCAACGGCGCGCGGCCCGCAACGAGATCGAGCACATCGCGCAAGGTCGGGATGGTGTCGGCGCTGCCGATCAGCGGGATCGCGCGCAGCGTCTCCGCGTCGCGGCTCGAGACGAGGCCGCGCTCCCGCGTCAGCCGCTCCAGCCCCGGATCATGGATCACCATGGCCTCGCCATCATGTGAGGCGCGCACGTCGATCTCGATGCCGAAGCCCGCCTCGACGGCGGCGCGCACCGCCGAGAGCGAGTTCTCGGGCCGACCCGCGCCGTGAAAGGCGCGGTGGGCGATGGGCCGGTCGAGGAAGGCGGCGGGCAGGGCAGGGGCGCTGCGGCTCATGCGATCGCGAAGATGGCTTCGATCTCGACCGCGACGCCCAGAGGCAGGGCCGCCACGCCCACGGCGGAACGCGCGTGCCGTCCCGCGTCGCCCAAAAGTTCGACCATCAGGTCAGAGGCGCCGTTGATGACCTTGGGCTGTTCGGTGAAGCCGGGCGTCGAGGCGACGAAACCCGTGAGCTTGACCAGCCGCGTGATGCGGCCAAGGTCGCCGTCACAGGCGGCACGGGCTTGCGCCAGCAGGCTCAGCGCGCAGGCGCGGGCGGCGTCCGCCCCGGCCTCGGTGGCCATGTCCTCGCCCAGACGGCCGGTGATGAGGCCATCCGGCCCGGCGGAGATCTGGCCCGAGACGTAGAGCAGCCCGTCATGGATCACGAAGGGCTCGTAATTGGCGGCCGGCTTCGGCGCTTCGGGCAGCGACAGCCCCATGTCGGCCAGAGTGGTCTCGATGCGTGCGGCGTCGATCATGTCGTTGTTCCCCGTGAAAGTGTCCCGGCGCAAGCTAGCCCGCGCCGGGCAGGGGGACAACGCCCGGCTGACTCAACCCTCGCGGAAGGCGCGGGCGAAGTAGTCGGAGAGCGGCTTGACGAAATAGGCCAGCGGCGTGCGGTCGGTGGTGCGGATATAGGATTCGACCGGCATGCCGGGGATCAACGTCATGTCCTCCGGCAGCTTGTCGATCTCGCCCTCGCTCAGCCGGATTTCGACGCGGTAGTAGGAGATCGGCTGGCGTTCGTCCTGAAAGGCGTCGGCCGAGATCTGCATCACCTCGCCGGTCAGCTCCGGCGTGCGCCGCTGATCGAAGGCGGGCAGGCGCAGGATCACTTCCTGACCCAGATGCAGCAGGTCGATATCCGTCGGCTGCACCTGCGTCGTGATCACCAGGGGCCGGTCCTGCGGCACGATGTAGAGCACCGGGTCCGCAGGGCGGATCACGGAGCGCGGGGTGAAGACCGTCAGCCCGTAGACGATGCCGCCGACCGGAGCACGGATGTCGAGCCGGTCGAGCTGGGTGAGCAGGGAGCGGCGACGGTTCGACAGCTCGATCTCGTTGAACTGCAGGTCGCGCAGCTGGCTGATTGCCTCCTGCCGCCGGGTCGAGGCGAGCTTGAGGATCTCGATCTCGATTTCGGAGATGCGGCCCCCCGCCTGCGCCTTGGAGGCCTTGAGTTCACCTTGACGACCCAGCAGATCGGCCTGCTCGCGCTGAAGGGTCAGCACCCGCGTCGCCTGGGCGAGGCCCCGGTCGAGCAGCGACTGCTGGCTTCCCAGCTCGCTCTCGATGAGTTCGAGTTGCCGGGCGGCGGCGGTCTCCTGCGATTCAATGCCGAGGATCTGATCACTGATCTGCTCGCGCTGGCGGGTCAGCTGCTCGGCCTGCCGGTTCTCGCTTTCGATCCTGGCCTCCTGAAGGCGTCTTTGCCCCTCCATCAGTTCGGGCGCGATCGGATTTTCCGTCTCGAGCAGAAGGTCGTCGAACTCGAGGCGTTCCGAATCGTCGCGCTCGGCTTCGAGCCGGGCCCGGCGCGAGAGCACTTCGAGAAGCTGTCCTTCCACCACCGCGAGTTCGGATTGAAGCTGTTCGGCTTCAAGCCGGATCAACAGCTGGCCTGCCTCGACCTCATCGCCTTCGTCGACGAGAATCTCCGAGACGACGCCGCCGTCAGGGTGCTGGACGATCTGCCGGTTCTGGTCGACCTCGACCTGGCCCGAGGCAACAACGGCACCTGAGATCTGGCTCATCGTGGCCCAAGTACCGAAGCCGCCCAGCAGCACGGCCAGCGCCAGAAAGCCCAAGATCAAGGGCCGGGCGGCCGACCATGCGCTGGGTGCGTTTTCGGGAGAGATGGGGGCGCGCATCATGACACGCCCCCACCTTTATGGACCGAGGCGGCGATTTCGCGATGGTTCTGCACCGTTTCGCGCAAGACCTCGTCCTTGGGTCCAAAGGCACGGCGCCCACCATCCTCAATCATCAGGATATGGTCGCATTCCGCGATGGCGGCTGGGCGGTGGGCCATGATCAACACGCATTTCCCGCTGGCCTTGGCATCCCGAATCGCCTGGTTGAGGGCGGTGGAGCCGGCATTGTCGAGGTTTGAATTGGGCTCGTCGAGCACGAGGAACACCGGATCGCCATAGAGCGCGCGCGCGAGGCCGATCCGTTGGATCTGCCCACCGGAGAGCCGGCCGCCCTTGGAGGAGACCCGCGTATCGTAGCCCTCGGGCAGCTTGAGGATCATGTCATGGGCAGCGGCGGCCTGCGCGGCGCGCACCACCTCCGTATCGTCGGGAGAGAGCGACATCCGGGCAATGTTTTCCTTGATGGTGCCGTCGAACAGCGTGACCTGCTGCGGCAGGTAGCCGATATAGCTGCCCAGCACGTCGGGATCGTACTGGTCGAGGCTGGCGCCATCGAGACGGATCTTGCCCGCCGCGGGGCGCCACAACCCGGTCAGGGCGCGCGCCAGCGTCGATTTGCCGGCCCCCGAAGGGCCGATCACGCCGACCGCCTGACCTGGCTCGACCCGAAAGCTCATCATGCGCAGCGCGGCCTGATTCTCGCCCGGCGGCAGAACGGTGACCTGTTCGCACGACAGCCGCGCCTTGGGGCGGGGCAGGGTGGTGCGGGTTTCTTCTGGGCGGATTTCGCCCAGGAGTACCGCCAGCCGGCCCCAGCCCTCGCGGGCGCGCTGGAACGAAGGCCACTGGTTCACGATCATCTCGATCGGTGCCAGAGCGCGGCCCAGCAGGATCGAACCCGCGATCATCGCGCCGGGCGACATCACGCCCTGCAGCACGAGATAGGCGCCAAGACCCAGCATCGCCGATTGCAGCAACAGGCGGAACGCCTTGATGACGGCCGAGAACCCGCCGCCCGTGTCGGTGGCGCCGATCGACGCGGCCAGCGAGAGCGAACGCGCCTCGTTCCAGCGACCAAAGGCGGCGCCGCGCATGCCAAGCGCCTGCACCATGTCCGAATCCTGCCGGATCTGCGTGCCAAGCTGCTCGGAGCGGAAGGTGCTGGAGTTCGACTCCTCAAGCTGCTTGCGCGTCATCAGCTGGTTGGCCAGCGCAAGAATGACCAATATCAGCGCACCGGCCAGACCGAGAACGCCCAGCATCGGGTGGAACAGGAAGATGCCGAAGAAGAACAGCGGCGCGAAGGGCAGGTCGAAGCTTGCCATCAGGACCGGCGAGCCGATGAGCCGCTGAACGGATTCAAGGTCGCGCTGCGCGGTGGCGGCCTCGGCACGCGCCTTCTGGCCCGAGCTTGCGCGCAATGCCGCGGCAAAGACCCTTTTGTCGAGACGGGCCTGAAACCGGGCCGCGACCCGGTTCATCACCCGGCCGCGCACCATGTCCAGAAGGCCCATCATCGCATAGAGAAAGGCGACCAGCACCGATAGCGCCACCAGGGTCGCGATCGAGCGCGACCCCAGAACTCGGTCATAGACGTTCATCATGTAGAGCGGGCCGGTCAACATCAGGAGGTTGACCATCAGGCTGAAGAGGGCGACCGCCCAGAACAGCCATCTGCTCTGATTGCGGGCCTCGCGGAGTTCGGCCGCGCCAATGGTGGCCGCGTCACGTGTCATGTCATGTCCCATTCGTATCGAAGCGGGCCCAGAGATCGGTTACCCGGCATGGATACTGCTTAGAGCAAAGCCTGCCTTCTGTGTAGCGGCGTGCTTCGGTTGTTCCGTGAATGTGGCCTCGGAAATCTGGACCTGTCGTTGATTGCGCCTAGTCTCATACAGATGACTTTGCGAAACATGAATATCACCAGCCGGAGCGTGGGGGCTGCCGGCATCTTCCTGCTTGCGGGGAGCGTTGCGGCCGCGCCCTATGACGGTCTCTATCGCAGCAGCGGCGACGCCGATTGCGCGCGTGTCGGGGAAGAGGGCGGGGCTCTGCGGATCGAAGAAGGGTTGTTTCAGGGCGTGGGCAGCGAATGCCGGATGACGCGGCCCGTCGATGTCGTCGACATGGATGCCACGCTCTACACGATGGAATGCAGCGCCGGGGACACGCGCTGGACCGAGCGCGCCCTGCTGATGAAGGCGGCGCAGGATGATGGGCTGATCATGCTCTGGAACGGCTACGCATTTCGCTATGCCCGTTGCGAGGCGGGCGACGAAAGCGAGGTGCCGGACGAGGCCGGGGCGGGTGCCGCCTTGGAGCTTGAAGAAGATGCGACCGGGCTGCCGCCGTCCCGCGTCGTGCTGCCATGGGTCGAATTGCCCGTCGTCACGTTGCCCGGCATCACCCTCCCCGGCGTCCTGCCGCCCTTCGCGGTCGAGCCCGATGACGCTCCTACCCCGAACCCGTCATCCGGTCCTCGAAAGAACGACGACCCGGGCGAGGCGCGGGGCGGCACCGCCGCGCAGATCAGGGATCCAGGCGACGCGGGCTGATCTCGGAAGGAGCCCAGCGGACCGAACCGGGCCCCGTGACGCATCAGTTCGTGACACCGCCGAGAATATTGGTCAGCACGTCGAGGATGAGCCGCTCGCGGTCGTTACCTGCGGGCGCCTGATCGGGTGCCGGTGCCGGTGCCGGAGCAGGTGCTTCGGCCGATTGCGCAGGCTGAGGCGCGCCCAGCATCTCGCGCAGGAGCCGGTCGGTCTCGGGGTCGCTCGCTTGCCCGCCGGAGGGCGACATGTCTTGCGAATCGGCTCCGGCGATGGCCTGCGGCTGGATCTGTTCGGGCACCCGCATCGGCAGCGGTTTGACCGGCTGGCCTTCAAGCACGCGCACCATGGCCTCGCGCCAGATCGTGGCGGGGAGCCCGCCACCGGTGACGCCCGAAAGCGGCCGGTTGTCGTCATAGCCCATCCAGACGCCGGCGACGTAGTCGCCCGCAAATCCCACGAACCACGCGTCGCGCGCGCCCTGCGTGGTGCCGGTCTTGCCCGCCACCTCCCAGCCGTCAATCTGGGCGCGGCTGCCCGTGCCCTCGGCTACGACGCGGCTCATCATCCAAGTGAGTTTTTCGGCGGCGTCCTGGCTGATCACCCGTTCGCCGATGCCGCCCCCCGTGCCCATCAGCGGCGTGTCGTCGCCCTTGAGCTTGAGCTCCACGAGGCCATAGGGCGTCACCGAAGAACCGCCGTTGAGGATGCCCGCATAGGCGCCGGTCATCTCCAGAAGCGTGCTCTCAGATACGCCCAGCGCCAGCGCGGGCCCGGCGGCGAGGTCGCTGTCGATGCCGAACATCGCCGCCACGGTGCGCACGTTCTCACGACCGACCTGTTCGGAGACCTTCACCGCCGGGATGTTGCGGCTTTCGGCCAGTGCCTCGGTCAGCGTGACCATGCCGTCATACTTGCGGTCGTAGTTCTCGGGCGACCACGCCCCCGAACCGGGGATGTTCATGGTCAGCGGGCTGTCATCGACGAAATCGAAAGGCTGCATCCCGAGATCGAGGGCCGCGGCGTAGATGAACGGCTTGAAAGACGAGCCGGTCTGGCGCAGCGCCTGGGTGGCGCGGTTGAAGGCACCGGAGACGGAGACGTTGCGCCCGCCGACCATGGCGCGTACCGCGCCGTCCGCGCTCATCACCACGATCGCGGCCTGAGCCTCGGAACCCGGGGCGACCCGCTCTTCGAAGACCTGCAGAAGCGCCTTTTCCGTCGCCGTCTGGATGCGCGGGTCGAGCGTGGTGCGAATCACCACGTCCTCGGTGGTGTCGCGTGTGAAGAACTCGGGTCCGGTATCCATCACCCAATCAGCGAAATAACCGCCCTGATCCTGCTGGGCGGTGGGCGACAGAACGGCCGGGCTCGTGCGGGCGGCCTCGGCCTCCGCGTCGCTGAGATAGCCCTGTTCCCGCATCAGCCCGACGATGACGGAGGCCCGGTCCTGGCTGCGGCCGAGGTTGTTGGTCGGTGCATAGGTGGTGGGGGCTTTCAGAAGACCCGCCAGCATTGCCGCCTCCGCGGGGTTCACCTGCGCCGCAGGCTTGCCGAAATAGCGCTGCGACGCGGCTTCGAAGCCGCGCGTGCCGGCGCCGAGATAGGCGCGGTTGATATAGATGGTAAGGATCTCGTCCTTGGTGTAGCGCGCTTCCATCGCCATCGCGTAGACCGCTTCCTGCACCTTGCGCCACAGCGTGGTGCGGCGGCAGTCGGCCTCGTATTCGCTCTCGTTCTTCCAGGCCGATGCGTCGAAGGGCTTGCCGAGACACAGAAGCTTCGCGGTCTGCTGGGTGATGGTCGAGCCCCCGTTGCCCGACAGCGGCCCGCGCCCCTCGGAGAGGTTGATGCGCACAGCCGAGGCCACGCCCTGCGGGTCGACGCCCGGATGCCACCAGAAGCGGCGGTCCTCGGTGGCGACGACGGCGTTGCGCAGATAGGGCGAGATCGTGTCGGCGGTGACCATGCCGCCGAACTGGTCGCCGCGCCATGCGAAGGTCGCGCCGTCGCGATCCAGAAGCGTCACCGAGCCACGCGCCCGGCCATCGACCAGATCAGCGACGGGCGGCAATTGCGCCGCGTAATAGGCGACGCCCAGTCCGACGACGAGCGCCAGCGCGAAGGCCATGCGCCAGCCGACGCCCCAGATCACCCGAACCACGAACCGTATCAGACCGCTCACCAGAGCCGCGAGATAGCCCACGGGGCCGCGCGGCGCGGTGCGCTTGGCAGGACGCGCGGCGCGGCGGCGGGACGTCGCGGGCTTGGCCGGTTTGCGTCCCTTGCCGGTGCCACCGTCGCCGGTGCCGCCCCCCTTGCCTGCCCCGGACTTGCCGGTGGCATAGCGCCGCTCTGCGGTTAGGGTCGGCTTTCTGCCATTGCTCGCGCTCATCTGCCGGTGCCTGTTCGTTATGGTTGGCGGCCACCATAGCCGCATCGCAGCGGGATGTTGAGCGGGGGGGATTTGCGCTGTCGGCTTTTTTATGCCGCATATTTTTTAGGCGAAGGCAGGCATCTGTGCAAAAATTGTGCATCATGCCCGGCTCAAGGCAGGTCGCATCCTGCCTGCCGCTTGCCCGCCCCGTCGGAACCCGTCTTTTTGAGGCCAGTCACGGCCCACCGGGGCCATGCGACAGGGCGTCACCGAAACGCCACGCGAGACGCCACTAGAGACGCCACAAGGGGACCGACGTGAAACTCATCATCGCAACGATCAAGCCGTTCAAGCTCGAGGAGGTGCGCGAAGCGCTCACCTCCCAGGGCGTGCGTGGCATGATGGTGACCGAGATCAAGGGCTTCGGCTCTCAGTCCGGCCACACCGAGATCTATCGCGGCGCGGAATATGCCGTGAACTTCGTGCCGAAGGTCAAACTCGAGATCGTGGTGCCCGAGGGCCTCGCGGAACAGGTGGTGGCGACGATCGCCAAGACCGCCCGCACCGACAAGATCGGCGATGGCAAGATCTTCGTGCTCGATGTCGAGAGCGCGCTGCGCGTGCGCACCGGCGAAACCGACGACGACGCGCTCTGAGCGTTCCTCCCCAGGAGACCTGATGACATGATAAACTGGAAAACCCCGTTTCGCGGGCTGCTGCCGCTCGCCTGCCTGATGGCCGGACCGGCCTTCGCGCAGGAGGCGACCGAGGCCGCCGAGCCCGCCGCGATCGAGGCGGGCATCGCCGCGGCGACCGACACTGCCTTCATCTTCAACTCGCTGCTGTTCCTGATCGGCGGCTTTCTCGTGTTCTGGATGGCGGCGGGCTTCGCGATGCTCGAAGCGGGCCTCGTGCGTTCCAAGAACGTCGCCATGCAGTGCATGAAGAACGTGGCGCTCTTCTCCTTTGCCGCGATCATGTACTACCTGATCGGCTACAACCTGATGTACCCGCTGGGCAACTGGTCGATGGGCTCGGACGAGACGGGCGGCTATCTCGGCGCCTTCGGCGTTGCCGTGCTCGAAGCGGTCGGCATCGGCCGGGACGGGGCGGATGATTACGGCTATGCCTCGACCTCGGGCGATTTCTTCTTCCAGCTGATGTTCGCTGCGACCACCGCCTCGATCGTCTCGGGCGCTCTGGCCGAGCGGATCAAGCTCTGGCCCTTCCTGATCTTCACCATCCTGCTGACCGGTTTGATCTACCCGATCCAGGCGAGCTGGAAATGGGGCGGCGGCTTCCTCGACAGCCAGTGGGGTTTTCTCGACTTCGCCGGCTCGACGGTGGTGCATTCGGTCGGCGGATGGGCCGCACTGGCAGGCGCGCTGGTGCTGGGCAGCCGGATCGGCAAATACAGGGATGGCCGCACCATCCCGATGCCCGGCTCGAATCTGACGCTGGCCACCTTGGGCACCTTCATCCTGTGGATGGGTTGGTTCGGCTTCAATGGCGCCTCGCAGCTTGCCATGGGCACCGTGGGCGACGTGGCCGATATCGGTCGGATCTTCGCCAACACGAACGCCGCTGCGGCCGGTGGCGCGATCGGCGCACTGATCCTGACGCAGATTCTCTACAAGAAGCCCGATCTGACCATGGTGCTCAACGGTGCTCTGGCGGGCCTCGTCTCGATCACCGCCGAGCCGCTGACCCCGACCTTGGGCGGAGCGACCCTGATCGGCATGATCGGCGGCGTGATCGTGGTCTTCGCGGTGCCGATGCTCGACCGGATGAAGATCGACGACGTGGTCGGCGCGATCCCGGTGCACCTGTTCTGCGGCATCTGGGGCACCATCGCGGTGCTGTTCACCAACCCCGACGCGACCCTTGCGGGCCAGATCGTCCCGATCGTCATCGTCGGCCTCTTCACCTTCGTGGTGAGCCTCGTGGTCTGGCTGGTGCTCAAGGCGGTCATGGGCATCCGGGTCGATGAGGAAGCCGAAATTACCGGCCTCGACATGGCCGAGCTGGGCATGGAAGCCTATCCCGACTTCACCCCGAGCTGACCTCCCCCAGCAAGGGTGACAGCCCCGGACGCCACGGCGTCCGGGGCATGAAACAAGAAAAGGCGCCCCTCGGGGCGCCTTTTCGTTTTGGCAGGAGAGCCTGCGATCAGTGACCGCCGGCCTTCTGCTTGGCCTTGTCGGCCTCGTCCTGCGCGGTGGCCCCGAGGTCCTTCTTCTGGGCCTCGGACTTCGCGGTGTCGGCCACGTGCTCGGCGGCCTCGCGGGCCCGGCCCTGCACGTCGGTCGCGGCGTCCTTGAGGTCGTCCTGCACGGCACGGGCAAGGCCTTGGGCCTGCTCGCGGGCATCTTCGGCGGTGGCACGGGCGACGTCGGTCAGACGCGCACGCTCCTCCTCGTAGACGTGCCGTGCCTCGTCCATCAGGTCATCGCGATAGGCACCGAACGCTTCGTCCTCGCGCTGGGTGCGCGGCAGCATCGCGGCGACGGCGGCACCGGCTGCCATTGCCAGCAGGCCGCCCAGAAGCGGCTGCTGCTCATAGAGGCCGGCGGCGCTGTCACGACCCTTGCGAGCGTAGAACTCGGCTTTGACCTGCGCCTCGTAGGCGCGGGTGCGAGCGGAGATCACGCGCTTCTTGGCCTCGTCGGACATGCCATGCGTGCCGTCGGAAATACGGTCGCGCAGGCTGCGGGCGGAGGCCCCGGCGGCAGCGCCGCGGGTGCGGGCACGGTCGCGATACTCGGTGAACTTGCCCTTGGCACCACCCATGGCACCGCTCATGCGGTCACGCAGGGCACCGCCGCGGCTGCGGGTCTCGTTCCACGGCGAATCGCCGTGATCCTCGGGTGTGGCGACCGGGCCGCGCGGCTCGTCCATCTTGTCAGTGCCGTACTTGCGCGACAGGTAGGGATCGGCGCCAAGACGGCCCGAGCGAGCATAGTCGCGCTGGCCGCGGTAATCGACCTCACCGGCATAACGCTCGTCATCCTGGCCGCTCCGGGCGTTGGAGACGGCGAGCCATGCAAGGCCCGCGCCCACCAGCGCGATCGGCACGGGGTTGCGCTGCACGGTGTCCGAGATGGTGCGACCGATATCGGAGGCGTTGTCGCTCACGCTGTCGGTGACCGAACGCATGATCCCGTCGAACGACAGGCGCTCCTGCAGGTCGTCGATCGTGCGTTGCAGTTCCGAGCGCTCGGTCGCGATCTCGCGTTCGATCTCTTCGGGGGAACGGGTCTGGTCAGTCATTGATGGCTCCTTTGACGGCAGCGGCGTCCTTGCGGATGCTTTCGGCGCTGCGCTTTGGTGCGTTTGTCACGGCTTTGACGCGGTTGAGGCCGACCTTCACGAGGATCGCGGCAATCACGAGGATCACCAGACCGACGATGAGGGCGGACAGGCCCGGCCCGATGCCGGTTTCCGCGAGCCATGCGACGAAGGCGGTTGCGAGCACGTTGAGCGCGGTAAGGCTCAGGATCACCGCGGCGACGATGAGGCCGATGCCCATCCCGGCGCGGCTCACCGCGCGCGACATTTCTGCGCGGGCGAGGTCGACCTCCTTGCGCACGAGGCCGCTCACATGGTTGAGCGCCTCGGACAGCAGCGAACTCGTGCTCTTGCTCTCGACCCGGGTCGTGGTCCCGGGGGCGGGGTCATGATGCGGATCGGTATAGGTCATTTTTTCACGGCTCCCGTTGTGCCGGGCTGCGGTGCGCCGGGGATTTCGGGCTTTTCATCAGGCTTGTCGATGCCGCCGACCGAAGAGCTGGAGCCGGTCGAACCCATCGAGCTGGTCGAGCCTGCGGTGCCGGTCGAGCCCATCGAACCGGTGGAGCCCACCGCCGTGCTGGTGCCGGTGGTCGCGCCGGTGGTGGCAGGGCGCGAGGTGGGCTGCGTCGTGGTCGTCGGAGCCGGACGCGGGGCCGCGCTGCTCGTGGGGGAGGACGTCGGCACGGGGCGCGACATGCGGTCTTCCTCGTCGTAATCGTTAGGCGTCATGTCAGGGGAGGTGCGACCGCTTTGCCCATAGGCGCCTTGGCCATAGCCACCCGTCCGCTTGTCATCATGACGGGCCGAAGCCTTCATGAAGCGCGCCGCGACAAAGCCGAGCAGCGCGGCACCGCCGAGGAAGGCGGCCGAATTGCGGCGGGCGAAATCGTTGACGGCATAGGCCATCTCGTCGAGTTCCATGTCCCGCATGCCGTCGGCGGTGTCGGCCACGGTGTCGGCGAGCTTGGCAAAGACCCGCTCTTGGGGCGAGCCGTCATGCAGATCGTCCGCCGCCTTGCGCAGGGCGTTCGCGATCTTCGAGGTCTCGTTCGCGGCATCGTCCTTGTAATCGCGACCATACTCGTAGGCGCGTGTCTTGGCCTCATCGGCCATTTCCCGGGCCCGTTCCCGGGCGGTTTCGGCGAATTCGGCCGCGCCGCTCTTGGCGTCTTCGGCAGCCCGTTTTGCCTTCTGGTCCATCGTCTCGCCAGTGCTGGCCATGTCGACCTCCTTGGTTTGCTGTCACGGGCTGCGTGACGCGGTGCGTCAGGCCCGTTTCGCTGGCAGAACCAACAGAGCCGAGCAAAAGTTTCGCGCAATCGTGACAAGCGTGCGATTCAGGCTCGAATCGGCTGTTCGGCGAGCCGGAACGCAAAACGCCGCCCCCTAGGGAGGGGCGGCGTTCGCAAGCTCGGGATCGGGAGGGGGTCAGACGCCCGCGTCGACGATCGCCTGCGCGAGGATCGGGATGGTGCGATCATTGAGACCGGCGATGTTCATGCGGCTGTCGCCGACCATGTAGATGCCGTTGTCGTCGCGCAGCTTGGCCACCTGTTCGGGCGAGGCGCCGAGGCGCGAGAACATGCCGCGATGCTGGGCAATGAAATCGAAGCGATCCGAGTTCGACAGCCGCCTAAGCTCGGCCGCGAGCGCCTCGCGCAGGCGCAGCATCCCGGTGCGGACCTCCTCCAGCTCGGCCTGCCAGTCGGCGCGCAGTTCCGCGTCGGTGAGGATGGTCGAGACGACGCGCGCGCCGTGGTCGGGCGGGAAGGAGTAGTTCTGCCGGTTCAGATAGGCCAGCGTGCCCTGCAGCGTGCGAGTCTGTGGCACGTCGCGGCCGATCGCCATGAGGATGCCGGTGCGCTCGCGGTAGATGCCGAAGTTCTTCGAGCAGCTCGCGGCGATGATCACCTCGTCGAGCGCGCCCGCGATCAGCCGGGTGGCCGCCGCGTCGGCGTCGAGGCCGTCGCCGAAGCCCTGATAGGCGAGGTCGACCATCGGCACGAGATGGCGCGCCTTGAGCGTGGCGGCGATCTCGTCCCACTCCTCGGGGGTGGGGTTGGCGCCAGTCGGGTTGTGACAGCAGCCATGCAGAAGTACCACGTCGCCGGGCTGCGCCTCGGCGAGGTCGGCCATCATCCCGGCCATGTCGACCGAACGGGTCTCGCTGTCGAAATAGCGGTAGCTGCGGGTCTTCGCGTCGAGATGCTTGAGGATCGACAGGTGGTTCGGCCAGGTCGGGTCCGACACCCAGATCGTCGCCTCGGGCGCGGCCATGCCGATCATCTCGAAGGCCTGCCGCACCGCGCCGGTGCCGCCGGGCGTGGCGACGGCGGCGATGCGGTCGCGCGGCAGCGTGTCGGCCAGCACCAGATCGATCATCGCGTCGGCGAAGGCCGGATCACCGGCGAGCGCGGTGTAGCTCTTGGTGTCCTCGGTCTCGAGCAGCCGCCTCTCGGCGGCCTTGACCGCGCGCATGATGGGGGTGCGGCCGTTCGCGTCCTTGTAGACGCCGACGCCGAGGTCGATCTTGGTGTCGCGCGGATCGGCCTTGTAGGCGCTCATCAGCGCCAGGATCTTGTCGGCCGGCTGGTCGGTCAGATGCTCGAACATGTCTATCCTTCGAGGTTGTCTTTGGCGGGGCCGGTTTCCACCGGCAGGTCGGGGAACATGCCCCATTCGGACCAGGAGCCATCATAGAGCTGGTGGTCGGTCTTGCCGATGCGTTCGAGCGCCAGCGACAGCACCGCCGCCGTCACGCCCGAACCGCAGGTGGTGATCACGGGACGGTCCAGATCGACGCCTGCGCCTGCGAAGGCGGCGCGGATGCCCGCCTCGTCCCGCATCGTGCCGTCGGGGCGCAGTAGGTCGCGAAAGAACAGGTTGCGCGATCCGGGGACATGCCCCGAGCGCAGCCCGGCGCGCGGCTCGGGCGCGCCGCCCTCGAAGCGGGCGGTGGCGCGGGCATCGACGATCGCATGGGTGCCGAGCTTCACGGCGCGGGCCACCTCGGTGGCGTCCACCGCCATGTCGCGGCGCGGGGTCACGGTGAGGTGCCGGTCGCGCAGCGGCGTGGCCTCGGCGGTCAGGGGCCGCCCCTCGGCGCGCCATTTGGGCAGGCCGCCGTCGAGAACCGCGACCTCCTCCTTGCCCATCAGCCTGAACAGCCAGCGCACGCGGGCAGCCGAGAACAGCCCCGCGCCATCATAGATCACGATCCGGTGCCCGTCGCCCACGCCCATGGCCCGCAGCCGCGAGACGAATTTTTCCGGCGGCGGCGCCATGTGGGGCAGGCCGCTGCGGTGATCGGAAATGTCGTCGATGTCGAAGAAGCGGGCGCCGGGAATATGCGCGGCCTCGTATTCGGCGCGCCCGTCGCGCCCGGTGTCGGGAAGGTACCACGAGGCGTCGAGAATCCGCAGGTCGGGATCCTTGAGACGCTCGGCCAGCCAGCGGGTGGAGACGAGCGTGCGGGGATCGTCGGCGAACTCAGGCATGCGTGACCTCGGGTCGGTTCCGTCGCGCGGAGGAGTAGACCCGTGATGCGGCTTGTGCAAGCCGCCTAGATGCCCGCGCGCAGCAGCCGCTGCTTCTGGCGGCCCCAGTCGCGCTTGGCCTCGGTGGCGCGCTTGTCGTGGTTCTTCTTGCCCTTGCCGGTGGCGATCTTGAGCTTCACCAGACCGCGGTCGTTGAAATACATCACCAGCGGCACGATGGTCATGCCCTCGCGCTGGGTGGCGTTCCACAGACGCACCAGCTCCTTTTGCTTGACCAGAAGCTTGCGGCGGCGCCGTTCCTCGTGGCCGAAGGTGCGGCCCGCGTCATAGGGCGCGATATAGGCGTTGGTGAGCCACAGCTCGCCCCCCTCGACCGAGGCGTAGCTCTCGGCGATGTTGGACTGACCGGTGCGCAGGCTCTTCACCTCCGACCCCATCAAGATGATCCCGCATTCGAGATCGTCCTCGATGGCATAGTCGTAGCGCGCCCGCCGGTTCTCGGCGATCACCTTGTAGTTCTTGTTCTGATCTTTCTTGGCCATGCGCCCGATCTAGGGACGCGGCGCGCCCAAGTCCAGCGCGCCGCCCCCATTCACCCTTTTTCAGATGCCGCGAAGCGTCGCTTTCGCCCCCCGCGAGGGGCGATAGCGATCAGTGCCCGATCATCCCGGCATGGCGCAGCGCGTCCTTGATCGCGAGCCGGGTGCCTTCGAGCGGCGTGGTGAGCGGCGAGCGCACCTCGTCGCGGCACAGGCCGAGCACCGACATCGCGTATTTCGCGCCCGCGACACCCGGCTCGAGAAAGATCGCCTCGTGCAGCGGCATCAGCCGGTCCAGAAGATCTAGCGCGATGTCGTAGCGCCCGTCGAGCGTGGCCTGCTGGAACTCGGCGCAAAGCCGGGGCACGACGTTTGCGGTGACCGAGATGCAGCCCTTGCCGCCATGGGCGTTGAAGCCCAGTGCCGTGGCGTCCTCGCCCGAGAGCTGCAGGAAATCGGCGCCGCAATGCATGCGCTGCTTGGGCACGCGGCTGAGATCGCCGGTCGCGTCCTTGACGCCGACGATCATCGGGTGCTTGGCCAGTTCGCCCATGGTCTGCGGGCTCATGTCCACGACCGAGCGGCCGGGGATGTTGTAGATCACGATCGGCAGGCCGCATTCGGCGGCGGCCATGAAATGCGCCACGAGGCCACGCTGCGTCGGCTTGTTGTAATAGGGCGTCACCACGAGGGCCGCATCGGCCCCCGCCGCCTTGGCGGCCTCGACGAGGCGCACGGTTTCGACCGTGTTGTTCGAACCGGCCCCCGCGATCACGGGGATTCGCCCGGCCGCCGTCTTCACCACCGTCTCGACGACGAGGTCGTGCTCTTCATGGGTGAGGGTCGGGCTTTCGCCGGTGGTCCCCACCGGAACGAGGCCGTTGCTGCCCTCGGCGATGTGCCATTCGACCAGTTTCTTCAGCGTCTCGAGGTCCACCTGGCCATCTGCGAAGGGGGTGACGAGGGCCGGGAGCGATCCCTTGAACATGTGAGGCGTCCTGAGTCCGGGGGTAAAATCGGGCGGACCCTAGACGGGTTTCCACCGCTTGCCAAGTTTGTGAGTTGCGCCTCGGCCGCGTATACCTAGGGTGGCGTCCCATGCCGAGAGTCACGGAATCCCGGAGCAGCCAAGCATGACGAAACCCACCCGATTTTCCACCGCCCTCGCCACCGTCCTGGCGTTGTGCGCCCCGGCCATGCCGGCAATCGCCGGCATCGAGGACGCGCTCGGCGCGGCCGATCGCAAGGATTGGGACCGCGCGACGGCGCTTGCGGCCCCCTTGGGCGAAGTGGCGCTCGATCTCGTCACATGGGAAAAGCTGCTGGCCGGGCAGGGGGCTTGGGAGGAGTACGTCTCCTTCGTCGCGGGCCATTCCGACTGGCCGCGCCTCGACCAGCTGCGCGCCGAGGGAGAGCGCGACATGCCCAAGGGCCTCTCGCCCGAACAGGTCATCGCCTGGTTCGGTGATGGCAGCCCCGAGACCGGCGAGGGCGCGGTGCGTCTGGCCGAGGCGCTGATGGCGCAAGGCAGGATCGACGCCGCGCGCGAGATGCTGGTCGAATCGTGGCTGACGCTGGGCCTCGACGGCACCGGCCATGCCGCGATGGTCGATGCCTTCGGCGACATCCTCGCACCGCATCACGCAGGCCGCATCGACGCGATGCTCTGGCGCTGGCGCATCACCGATGCGGAGCGGCTGTTCGATACGCTTTCGGACGCCGACCGCCGCGTCGCCGAGGCCCGCGTCGCCCTCATTCGCGACCGGGGCGCCGCGGCGGCGCTGGGCCGGGTGCCCGAGCGGCTGCGCGACGATCCCGGCATCGCCAACGCCCGGTTCAACCGCTTTGCCGACAAGGGCGACTACACCGAGGCGCTGGAGATCATCGAGCGCCATACCGGCTCGGAAAAGGCGCTGGGCGATCCGTTCCGCTGGGCCTCGTGGCGCGCGACGCTGTCGCGCTGGCTGATGCGCAATGGCGAGCCTCAGCGCGCCTATGCGCTGGCCAGCCGGCATTTCCTGACCGAAGGCACGTTCTACGCCGATCTCGAATGGCTCTCGGGCTACATCGCGCTGACCTATCTCGATCAGCCGCAAAAGGCGTTGGAGCATTTCCAGCACCTCGAAAGCGACGTCGAGAGCCCGATCTCGCTCGCGCGAGCCGGATACTGGCAGGGCCGGGCGCGCGAGGCGTCGGGCGCCTATGACACCGCAGCACTCGACTATGCCCGCGCGGCGCTGCACCAGACCGCCTTTTACGGGCTTCTCGCCGCCGAGAAGCTGGGGCTGTCGCTCGACCCGGCGCTTACCGGCCACGAGCCGGTGGCCGACTGGCGGCAGGGCGACTTCCTGAAGGATGACCGCACCCAAGCGGTGGCCTATCTGCTCGATGCGGGCCAGTACGGCGACGCGCTTCGCTTCGTGGTGGAGCTGGGCCGCAGCCTCGACCGCGAGGGCATCGCGCAGCTCGGCCGCATGCTGATGGAGCGCGACGAGACGCATCTGGCGCTGACACTGGGCAAGGCCGCGGCTTACCGGCAGATCGTGATCCCCGAGATCTACTTCCCGCTGCACGCGCTTGCCGAAACCGACCTGCCGGTCGCGCCGGAGCTTGCGATGTCGATCGCCCGCCGCGAGAGCGAGTTCAACATCGGCGTCGGCAGCCCGGTAGGCGCACTCGGCCTGATGCAGCTGATGCCCGCCACCGCCGAGGAGGTCTCGGGCTGGCTCGGGCTGCCCTATTCGCGCGCCAAGCTGACCTCGGACTGGCGCTACAACGCCAGGCTCGGTTCGCGCTACCTCGCCTATCTCGAAGAGACTTTCGGCCAGAGCCCGGTGATGATCTCGGCCGGCTACAACGCCGGGGCGTCGCGGCCGCGCACATGGATGGCCGAGCGCGGCGATCCGCGGATCGGGCAGGCCGACGTGGTCGACTGGATCGAGCACATCCCCTTCACCGAGACCCGCAACTACGTGATGCGGGTGAGCGAATCGATTCCGGTCTACCGTGCGCGGCTCACCGGTGAGACCGGGCCGGTGAACTTCTCGGACATCCTCAACGGCAAGCCGCCCTTCGTGCGCCCGCAGGCGCGGGTCGGTTCGGCTCCGGTCGTAGCCGAGGCCGCCCCCGCGCCGGTGCCGCCCGCAGTCGAGGTCTCGCCACAGGGGCGCGCATCGTCGATGTCGCTGTCGATCCTCGCGCCGATGTCGATCGGCGGCATGCGGCCGCCGCAGCGCCCGGTCGAGTGACCTAACCCGATCTGCGGTGGGTGCGGATCAGCGTGAAGACGCCCGCGCCCACCACGATCACAGCCCCCAGCGCCACGTTGGGCGCGAGGCTCTCGCCGAAGACCGCGATCCCGAGGCTTGCCGCAAAGACAAGCTGCAGATAGGCGAAGGGCTGCACCGCCCCGGCCTCGGCCACCTCATAGGTCTTGATCAGCAGGAAATGCCCGCCCGCGCCGGTGACGCATAAGAGCGCCATCACGACCCAGTCCCAGCCGATCAGCGGCTCCCAATTCGGCAGGCCGATCACCGTCATCAGCACGGCGCCGCTGACGCCGGTCCAGAAGAAGCTGGTGGCCGCCGAATCGCGCCGTGCGGCATAGCGCGTCAGCAGCCCGTAAAGCGCGAACATCACCGCCGCCATCAACGGAAACAGCGCCGCGGGCGCGAACACGCCGATGCCGGGGCGCAGGATCACCAGAACCCCCGTAAAGCCGATGCCGATGGCGACCCAGCGCCGCCAGCCGACGATTTCGCCCAGCACCGGGCCCGACAGGGCGGCGATGAGCAGCGGATAAACCGCGAAGATCGCATGGCTCTCGACGAGGCCGAGATGCACGAAGCCGACCACCATGACACAGATCTCGCCCGCTAGTAGCAGGCCCCGGACCCCTTGCAGCAAAGGTTGCGAGGTGCGTGCGGCGGCGCGGATCGACCCTTTCTGCCGCCGCGCGATGGCGACGACGAAGGCGGCGAAGAACCAGTAGCGGATCATCACCACCATGAGGACGCTGTAGGTTTCCGCCAGATAGCGCGAGATGCCGTCCTGCATGGCGAAGACGAAGGTGGTGATCACCATCAGCAGGACGCCGAGCCGGTTGTCGTTGCGCATCAGCCGGGTCTCCGCGCCACGGTCATGTGGCGCTTGCGCCCGTATCCCGGCGCGCGCGTGACCTCCAGCCCCGCCGCCGCCAGCGCGCGGCGCACATGGCCCGCCGCGGTATAGCTCGCCAGCGTGCCGCCCGGGGCCATGTGCGCCGCCACCTGCGCCATCAGCGTATCGCCCCACAATTCGGGGTTCTTCGCGGGGGCGAAACCGTCGAGGAACCACGCGTCGGCGAGGTCTCGATGCATGGGCAGCGTCTCACGCGCGTCGCCGGGCACGATCTCCAGCGTCACCGCGCCATCGAAGACATGCGGGCCGGCGCCGCTCTGCAACGCCGCGACCAGCCGGCCGGCATGGCCCCCCAACTCGGGAAAGGCCGAAAGCGCGCGGGCCGTGTCGCCCGGTGACATGGGATAGGCTTCGAAGCTGGTGAAGCGCAGCGTGCCGCGCCCGCCCGCCGCCTCCCATGCCTGCCACGCGGTGAGGAAATTGAGCCCGGTGCCGAAGCCCGTCTCCATGATCCGGAACTTCGCGCCGAACCGGTCCGGCAGGCCGTTGCCCGCCAGAAAGACATGGCGCGTTTCGGCCAGCCCGTCATGGATCGAGAAATATGGATCGTCGAATCGGGTCGAAACCGGCACGCGGTCGTCCCGCCAGTCGATGTCCGCCTGCTGGTCGTTCATGGGAGCCTGCCTTAGGTTGCGCCCTCGTGATGGCGAGGGGGCGAGGCGATGGCAAGCGTGGATCTGACGGTGATGGGGGCGGGGGTCTGGGGCCTTTCGGTCGCCGTGGCCTGCGCCCGGCGCGGCGCGCATGTGGTCGTGATCGACCCGCATGGGCCCGCGGCCGGGGCCTCGGGGGGCATTGTCGGGGCTCTGGCCCCGCATGTGCCCGAGCAGTGGAACGAGAAGAAGGCGTTCCAGCTCGAGGCGCTCTTGATGGCCGAGGCGTTCTGGACCGATATCGCGCGGCTGTCGGGCGAAGATCCGGGCTATGCCCGCACCGGACGGCTGCAACCGCTCCTCGACGCGGCGGCGGTGGCGCGGGCCGAGGCGCGGGCCGAAGGCGCGGCGGCACTGTGGCAGGGGCGGGCCGCGTGGCGCGTGATCGAGGCCGAAGCCGGCGACTGGTCCCCCGCGAGCCCGGGCGGAATGCTTGTCCATGACACGCTGACCGCGCGGCTGCACCCGCGCTTCGCCACGCGGGCTCTGGCGCGGGCGCTGGAGACGCTCGGGGGAAGGATCGTGAAGGAGGGGCTGCCGCAGGGCCCGGTGATCTGGGCCACCGGCGTCGCGGGGCTCGAGGAGATCTCGGCCATGGCGGGCCGGATGGCGGGAACGGGCGTGAAAGGGCAGGCGGCATTGCTGCGTCCGCGCGGCTTCGATGCGCGCGACGCGCCGCAGCTCTTTGCCGACGGGCTGCACGCGGTGCCGCATGCCGATGGCACGGTGGGAATCGGCTCGACCTCGGAGCGCGACTATGACGACGATACCGCCACCGATGCGCAGCTCGACGCGCTGATCGAACAGGCGCGCGGGCTTTGTCTCGCGCTCGAGGGGGCCGAAGTGGTCGAGCGCTGGGCCGGGGTGCGGCCGCGCGCGCGTAGCCGCGCGCCGATGCTCGGGGCGCATCCGTTCCGCGACAACGCCTTCATCGCCAATGGCGGCTTCAAGATCGGCTTTGGCCTCGCGCCATTGGTCGGCGAGGTGATGGCCGATCTGGTGCTGGAGGCGCGCGACCGTATCCCCGAGGGGTTCCGCCCCGAAGTCAGTCTCTAGGCCGCTTGCGGGACGGGCGTGCTGCGGCCATGCTCCGGCCTCGACAGGGACGGAAGAAAACCATGCGGCACGGCGGACGGATATTGGTGGACCAGCTGGCCCGGCTCGGGGTCGAGCGGGTGTTCTCGGTGCCGGGCGAAAGCTTTCTCGCGGTGCTCGACGGGCTGCATGGCAGCGATATCGCCAACGTGGTCTGCCGCCACGAGGGCGGGGCCGCGATGATGGCCGAGGCGCAGGGCAAGCTCACGGGGCGGCCCGGCGTCGCCTTCGTCACACGCGGGCCGGGGGCCACCAACGCCTCCGCGGGCGTGCATGTGGCGCGGCAGGACAGCACGCCGATGGTGCTTTTCGTGGGGCAGATCGCGCGTGGCGACCGTGACCGCGAAGCGTTTCAGGAGGTGGATTACCGCGCCATGTTCGGCCCCCTCGCCAAATGGGTGGCCGAGATCGACGACACCGCGCGCATCCCCGAATATGTCGGCCGCGCCTTCGAGGTGGCGATGTCGGGCCGCCCCGGCCCGGTGGTTCTGGCGCTCCCCGAGGACGTGCTGTCGGGGTTGGCGGAGGCGCGGGATCTCGCGCCCGCGCCCGAACGGCTCCTGCCCGACCTGTCGCAGACCGCGGCGCGGATCATGGAGCGGCTGGGCCAGGCCGAGCGTCCGCTGGTGGTGGTGGGCGGGCCGCACTGGTCGACGCGGGCCGCCGCCGATCTCGCCCGCTTTGCCGAGGCACAGGGCCTGCCGGTGGCGGCGGGGTTCCGGCGGCAGGATTACATCGACAACCGGCATCCGAACTATGCGGGCGACCTCAATGTCGGCGTGAACCCCAAGCTCGCCGAGCGGGTGCGCGCCGCCGACGCGCTTTTGGTGATCGGCTCGCGGCTGGGCGATATCGAGACGCAGGGCTACACGCTTCTCGACCCTGCCGGCCATGACGCTTTGCTGATCCACGTGCATGCCGACGCGGACGAGATCGGCCGGGTCTGGCGACCCGGGATGGCGGTGGTGAGCGAAGCTCCCGCGATGCTCGCGGCGCTGGCCGATCTCGCCCCCTGCGGCGCCGACTGGTCTGGTTGGACCCGTGCGGCGCGCGATGATTACGAAGGCTGGCTTGCGCCCAAGGAGACGCCCGGCGCGGTCAAGCTGGAGCAGGTGATCGGCTGGCTCTCTGAGAACCTGCCGGAGGACGCGATTCTGACCAACGGGGCCGGCAATTACGCGGGCTGGCTGCATCGCTACTTCTGCTTCAAGGGCTACCGCAGCCAGCTTGCACCGACCTCGGGTTCGATGGGCTACGGTTTTCCGGCAGCAATCTCGGCCTCGCTCGCGCATCCGGGCCGGATGGTGGTCTGCCTCGCCGGGGATGGCTGTTTCCAGATGACCCTCAACGAAATATCGACCGCGGCCCAGCATGGGGCCACGCCGATCGTGATCGTCGTCAACAATGGCCGCTATGGCACGATCCGCATGCATCAGGAGAAGCACTATCCGGGCCGGGTTTCCGGCACGGCGCTGGCCAATCCCGACTTTGCCGCGCTGGCGCGCGCCTATGGCGGTCATGGCGAGGTGGTCGAGGAGGGGGGCGGCTTCGCGGCAGCCTTCGCGCGGGCGCGCGAAAGCGGTCGGGTCGCGGTGATCGAGCTTCGCGTCGATCCCGCGGCGCTGTCGACCGGGCAGGTTCTGGGTTGAAGCTCGGTACGTTGACGTACTCAAGTCGCGCGATCCCGGCCTTGCGGTTCAAACGTCGGGGGGGAAGATATAGCTGCGGAGGCATGCGGCTACGGATACGTGAATGGAAGACCTGACGGAACTCGAGCACGGCGTGGATCACCTCAGGCTCGTTCTGGCCGTGGGGGAGATCGGTGTCTGGGATCTGGATGCTGCCACCGGCGAAGCTTGGCGCAGCCTGCGCCATGACCAGATCTTCGGTTACGACACGCCGAGAGAGTCGTGGAGCTATGACGATTTCCTCGCCCATGTGGTCGAGGAGGATCGGCCTCGTGTCGACGCGGCCTATGGGGCCGCACTCGCGGCCAAGCAGAGCTGGTCCTTCGACTGCCGCATCCTGCGCGCTGACGGCAAGTTGTGCTGGATCTCGGCGCATGGCCGCCATCTGCAAGACCCGCAGACCGGTCATGAGCGGCTCATTGGCCATGTTCTCGACATCACCGACCGCAAGGAGGCCGAGGAGCGCCTGCGCCTCGTGACCTCGGAGCTGAACCACCGGACCCGCAACATGCTCTCGGTGCTGCAGGGCATGGTGCGCATGTCGGCCCGCCGCGCCGACACGGTGGCCGAGCTGGAGCACAGCCTGCTGGGCCGGATGGAAGCGCTGTCGCGCAGCCATGCCCTCACCGTGCAGCTCTCCGAGGGCGCGCTCAGGGTCTCCGACGTGATCGACAGCGCCCTCTCCCCCTTTCAGCCCGAGCCGGGCCGCATCGTGGTCAGTGGCGCCACCGGGGCCACCTTGCTGCCCAAGATATCCGAGAGCCTGTCGCTGGCGCTCTACGAGCTGACCACGAATGCAATCAAGTACGGCGCGCTGAGCAACGATGCGGGCCGGGTGTTGATCGAGGTGAACCGGCTCGCGCCGGGTCGCGCGCGTGTCGTCTGGCGCGAGAGTGGCGGGCCTCGGGTCGCTCCGCCCGAGCGCATGGGCTTCGGCTCGACACTGCTGCGTTCGATCCTGCGCGCCGACGAGGGCGAGGTGCGCATGGACTACGCCGAGGCGGGGGTGGTCTGCACCATCGAGATGCCGGTGGGCCACGACGCCGCCGAGAGCGAGCGTGCCACGCGCGGCGAGGCGCGGCTCGAGGGGCGCCGGGTGATGGTGGTCGAGGACGAGTTCCTGATCGCGATCTCGCTGGAAATGGCGCTGGGCGAGCAGGGCGCGCTGGTCGAGGGACCCTATACCCGTCTTGCCGAAGCGCGGGAGGCGGTCTCGACCCGGCCCGACGCCGCCGTGCTTGACGTGCGGCTCGGCTCGGAATCGAGCCTGCCGCTCGCGCGCGATCTCGCAAGCTTGGGCGTGCCGCTGCTGTTCGTCACCGGCAATGTCGATGGCGAGGAGCTCAAGCAGGAGTTCCCCGACGCCCAGGTGCTGTCCAAGCCGGTGAGCGAGGACCGGGTGGTGGCCGAGCTGAAGCGGCTGATCGAGAGCCGCCCTGCTGGGCGTTAGAAGCCGGACGCTAGAACTCGACGCCGATCTGTGCCTTGATGCCGGATCGGAACGGGTGCTTGACCAGCTCCATCTCGGTCACGAGATCCGCCGCCTCGATCAGGTCATCATGCGCGTTGCGCCCGGTGAGCACCACATGGGTCATGCGCGGCTTTTCCTCGCGCAGGAAGGTCACGACCTCGCGGATGTCGAGATACTCGTAGCGTAGCGCGATGTTGATCTCGTCGAGCAGCACCATGCGGTTCTCGGGATCGCGGATCAGCTCCTTGGCCTTTTCCCACGCGGCCTGCGCCATCTCGGTGTCGCGGGTACGGTCCTGCGTCTCCCAGGTAAAGCCCTCGCCCATGGTGTGGAACTGACAGACATCCGAGAACCGCTCGAGGATCAGGTCGCGTTCGCCGGTCGACATGCCGCCCTTGATGAACTGCACCACGGCGCATTGCATCTCATGCGCGATGCAGCGGAAGATCATGCCGAAGGCGGCCGAGGACTTGCCCTTGCCCTTGCCGGTATGGACGATGATCAGGCCCTTTTCGTCGGTCTTGGTGGCCATGATCTTGTCGCGGGCGGCCTTTTTCTTGGCCATCTTCATTGCGTGGCGGTCTGTGTCTTCAGTCATGATGGCCTCCTCGTTCGGGGCGACAGACTGCGCCGGACGGCGCGCGCGCGCAACCCGTCTTACCCCGCGAGCAGCGCCACCAGCCACGGAGCGAGCAGCGGCGCGATCAGCGCCGTCAGCAGCGCGTTGAGCCCCATGCCGATGCCCGCGAAGGCCCCCGCCGTCTCGTTGACCTGAAACGCCCGCGCCGTGCCGATGCCATGGGCGGCCACGCCGACGGCGAGGCCGCGCGCACGCCAGTCGCGGATGCGCATGAGGTTCAAGAGCGGCGTCGCGACGATCGCCCCGGTGATTCCGGTGATGATCACCAGCACCGCCGTCAGGTTCGGCGCGCCGCCGATCGTCTCGGACACGCCGAGCGCCACCGGCGCGGTCACCGATTTCGGTGCGAGCGACAGCAGCGTCTCGCCCCTCAGTCCGAAAGCCGCGCCGATGGCGACCGCCGTGACCAGCGCGGTGACGGAGCCGGCGACCAGCGCGGCCAGCATCGGCCAAAAGGCCGAGCGGATCAGCCGCAGGTTGGCATAGAGCGGCGCGGCCAGCGCCACGGTGGCGGGTCCGAGCATGAAATGCACGAATTGCGCCCCCTCGAAGTAGCTCTCATAGGGGGTGCCGGTGACGCGCAGCAGGACAGCCAGCAGCGCCACCGCCACCAGCACCGGGTTCACCAACGGTCGGCGGCCCGCCCGGCGAAAGGCCAGATCGCCCAAGGCATAGGCCACCAGCGTCGCGGTAAGCCACAAAAGCGGGTCCTGACGCAGATAGGTCCAGATCTCGGCGGGATCGGCCGGGCTCATTCCGAGGCCCCGGTGACACGCGCGACGGCGAGGAACACGTAGACGCCCGCGAGGATCGCCGCGACGGTCGACAAAAGCAGCGCCGCCATCAGCGCCACCCCGTCGCGGCCCAGCGTGTCGAGATGGCCGACCACGCCGACGCCTGCCGGCACGAACAGCAGCGACAGATGCGCAAGCAGCGCCGAGGTGGTGGCGGCGATGCGCTGCGCCAGCCGGGGTTGCAGGATGAACGCGGCGAAAAGCAGCGCCATGCCGATCACCGGGCCGGGGATGGGCAGACCGAGACCCCTTGCTGCGACCTCGCCCGCCAGCTGGCAGGCGAGCAGGACGACGAGATTGACGATCATGGGGCCTCCGGGCGGCTTGGGTGGCTCCCGGTTTGAAGGGGAGACGCGGGACGTCGAGCCTGCGGTGTTTCCGGCCACGGCTCGATCGTCAGTTCGGGCCAGCATGTCTTGTGCCGCGCCGCCTTGGCCTCGTGAGTGGCGCGGTTCGGCAGGATCGGGTTCGGCACGATCCGCATCGCGAAGATGTCCTCGAGGCCATGAGGCGCATAGATATCGAAGCCGTTATCGGGACGCAGCCGCATGCCGACACAATGCGTGCGCGAAGCGAAGTGATCAATGCCGTCGCGGCTGGAGGCGTAATCCGGGCAGGCATGCCCGAAGCGGTCACGATACCACAAAGGCACCCGCGCCTGATTGCGGATCTCGACCGGCGGGGCGGGGGCGAAGAGCGGCGCGGCACGGCGGATCACACGGTCCTCGGCCTCCCAGCTCGTGTCGGGGTCGAAATAGAACAGGTCGATATCCTTGACCCCGTGCAACGCGGGCCGTCCGGTGAGTGCGTTCCACACCGCGCCGTAGAGCGCGCCCGAAACGATCCACCAGTCGGGCAGGTCGAGCGTGCGGGCCGCGCGCAAGGCGGCCATCAGTTCCGGCACGGCCTGGACGATCCCGAGCAGCCGCGCTTCCAGCGCCTCGCTCACCTGAGCGCCTCGATCCGGGCGCGGGCCGAGTTCGAGCGCGGCTGCCACAGCCCGCGATCGATCGCCTCCTGCAGCCGCTCGGCAATCTCCTTGAGCGCGGGGGGGTTATGCTCGGCGATGAAGTCGCGCGTGTCCTCGTCGCCCAGAACCGCCTCCTCGACGAGGTCGAAATGGTGGTTCTTCACCGCCCGCGTGGTCGCCGCGAACGCAAAGAGATAGTCCACGGTGGCGGCGATCTCGAAGGCACCCTTGTAACCGTGGCGCTTCACGCCATCGATCCATTTGGGGTTCACCACGCGGCTCCGCACGACGCGGGCGATCTCCTCGTCCAGACTGCGGATGATGGGGCGTTCGGGGCGCGAGTGGTCGTTGTGGTAGATCGGCCGGTCGCGGCCCTGCAGGCTTGCCACCGCCGCCGCGGCGCCACCCTCGAACTGGTAGTAATCGTCCGAATCGAGGATGTCGTGCTCGCGGTTGTCCTGATTCTGGACGATCGCCTCGACCTGTCCGAGTCGTGCCGCAAAGCCGTCGCGGTCGGCTTCACCCTCTTGTCCCGCGCCATAGGCATAGCCGCCCCAATCGAGATAGGCGGCACCGAGATCGGCGCGTTCGGTCCAGATCCGCTCGTCGATCAGCGCCTGCAGACCTGCGCCATAAGCGCCGGGCTTAGAGCCGTAGACCCGTGCTGCGCTTTCGCCCGCGCGGACCCGCGCGGCGGCGGGGTTGATCTCCTCGGCCTCGTCGAGCGCCTGCACGGCGCGCGCCGCGCTGTCGACCAGCGCCACGAGCTGCGGGAAGGCATCGCGGAAGAAGCCCGAGATGCGCAGGGTCACGTCGACGCGCGGGCGGCCCAACACGCCCTTGGGCAGCACCTCGAAGCCGGTGACGCGGCGGTTGGCGCTGTCCCAAGTGGGTTTCACGCCCATCAGTGCCAGCGCCTGTGCGATGTCGTCGCCGCCCGTGCGCATGTTGGCGGTGCCCCATGCGGTGACCAGCATGGCACGCGGCCAGTCGCCATGGTCCTGCAGGTGCTTTTCGATCAGGAGGTTTGCCGATTTCCAGCCAAGCGCCCAAGCGGTGGGGGTCGGTACGGCGCGCGCGTCGACGGAAAAGAAGTTGCGCCCCGTTGGCAGCACGTCGGGCCGCCCGCGCGTCGGCGCGCCGGAGGGGCCGGGGAGGACGGCGCGGCCATCAAGGCCGGTCAGCAGGCCCGCGCCTTCGGCCGGGCCGCAGGCGGCGATGGCGGGGCGAAGCTTCGTCTCGATCTCTTCCAGAACGGCGGCCGAGGCAGGGCCGGGGGGCGTCGCCTTGCCGTCGAGCAGGCGCTGGCACAGCTCCTCCAACCGCTCGACCGTGTCGCCCGCGCTGCGCCATTTGCCCTCGCCCGAGAGGGCGTCGGGGCGCGGGCCGGTCCAGCTTGTCGCCATGTCGCAGTCGAGAGGGTCGAAGCCCAAGGACAGGTCGTCGGCCAGCGCCCGAAGGATCGAGGCGGCCCCCGCGCCGCGCGGCACCCGCGCCAGGGCGATAGCAAGGTCGCGCTCCTGCCGTCCTTCGGGGGATTGGCCGAAGACGTGCAGCCCGTCGCGGATCTGCGCCTCCTTCAGCTCGCACAGCCAAGCGTCGAGCTTGGCGAGATCGGTGTCGGCCTGACCGGAGAAGCCCGCGTCCGAGGCAAGGCCCGTGGTTTCGGCAAGGCTCAGGATCTCGCGGCGCAGATGGGTGATGCGGCGCGGATCGACGCCCGCCGCCTCGTAATACTCGTCCACCAGCGCCTCGAGATCGCGCAACGGCCCGTAGCTCTCGGCGCGAGTGAGCGGCGGCGTCAGATGGTCGATCACCACCGCCTGCGCCCGGCGCTTGGCTTGGGTGCCCTCGCCCGGATCGTTGACGATGAAGGGGTAGAAATGGGGCATCGGCCCGAAGGCGATCTCGGGCCAGCACGTCTCGGACAGGGCAAGCGCCTTGCCCGGCAGCCATTCGAGGTTGCCATGCTTGCCCATATGCACCAGCGCGTCCGCGCCCCAATGATGCCGCAGCCAGAAGTAAAAGGCGAGGTAGTGGTGCGGCGGCACGAGGTCGGGGGAGTGGTAGGTATCGGTCGGGTCGATGTTGTAGCCGCGCGCGGGCTGCAGGCCGACCACGGCATTGCCGAAGCGGTGCAGCGACAGGGCGAAGCCCTCACCCGTGAGGAAGGGGTCGTCGCCCGGCGGACCCCAGCGGTCGAGGATCTGGCGCTTGGCCTCCCAGGGGAGATCGCCGAAATGCCGCTCGTAGTCCCGAAGTGGTAGCACCTCGCCACCCTCGCGTGCGGCGCGGTCGGTAAGCCAGTTGGTCGGGCCGGCCATCAGCCGCTCCATCAGCGCTTGTGCGTCCTCGGGCATGTTCTTGACGGCGTAGCCCGCGCCCTGCATCAGCCGCAACGCGTGGACCGTGGCGGCGGGGGTGTCGAGGCCGACGCCGTTGGCGAGGCGACCGTCCTTGTTGGGGTAGTTGGCGAGGATCAGCGCCACCTTGCGCGCGGGGGCGGGCGTGGCGCGTAGCCGGGCCCAGCGCGCGGCCAGATCGGCCACGAAGGTGATCCGATCGGCGCGGGGCTGGTAGGTGGCGACGCGGCACTGCGTCGCCTCGTCGAAGAAGGCCTCGCCCTTGAAGCCGATGGCGCGGCTCAGGATGCGGCCATCGACCTCGGGCAGTGCCACGTTCATCGCGATGTCGCGGGCCGAAAGGCCCGTCAGGCCCTCTTCCCAGACCTCTTCGCTGCTGGCCGAAAGCACGATCTGGAACACCGGGGCTTCGTTGGCCGTCGGGGCGGCCAGAGGGTTGGGCGAAGCCGCGTCGCCCGCCACCGCGCCCCCCGTCGCGAAAGCGGTGGCGTTGAGGATCACCGAAGGCGGGGCCTCGGCCATCAGCCCGGTCAGCGTATCGCGCGACACCGGGTCCTTGAGCGAGGCCACGAAGACCGGCATCGGGTTCAGCCCGGCCCGCAGCAAGGCCCGCACCTGCCGGTCGATCGGCGCCAACTGTGCGCCCTGCAGCAGCGCGCGGTAGAACACGACCGGCACCACGGGGGCGCCTTCGGCCCATGCGTCGCGGATGCCTTGCAGATCGGCGATGCCGAGACCGGGCCAGTAGAGACCGGCCCGCAAGAGCGGCCGCGCCGCCTGCGGCGGCTCGCTGCCGTCGATCATGTGGCGCGCATGGGCAAGGAAGTTTTCTGCGTTCTCCGGCCCGCCCTCGACGAGGTAGGACCAGAGCGCGTCGTAATCATCGGCCCCCACGGTCGACAACTCGCGCAACTCAGGGTCCGGCTTGTCGTCGCCGGGCAGGGCGGCAAAGGGCACGCCCGCCTCGGCCAGCCGCGCGGCGTATTGCACCAACCCGTATTTCCAGTAGCCCGCGCCGCCGAGCACGCGGGCGACGACGAGACGTGATTTCATGGCGCAATCGTCGAGATGCAGGTCGACCGACATCGGGTGCTGAAGGTGCATCAGGCTCGCCAGCCGCAGATCGGGTGCGGCGTCCATCTGCGCCCGCGCGGCGCTCAGCGCCGCCAGTTCGGTATCGGCGGCAGAGATGACGACGAGATCGCCGGGGCTCTGGCCGAGATCGACGGCCTCGGTGCCGTCGGAGACGGTACCCGGCGTGGCGGCGAGAAGATGCATGGCGGCCCTTTCGTGAACGCTTGCGCCGCGCCCTGCGTTGGGGCAGGGAACGGCACCCCCCAGTTACAGGAGCGGATGATGGATTACAGCAAGTCGGGCGGGCCGCGTCAGGGCCGCAACGCGCCCAAGCACCGCGAGCACAACGAGCGCGGCACCGAGAAGACCCCTTATGACAAGCGCGACGACAAGGCCGAACTGCTCAAGCGCATGAAGGAGGCCGCGAAGAAGACCGCCGACAAGGCGCCCGAGCCCAAGGACTGAGGTCACAGCCGCTTCTCCATGAAGACGCTCGACCCGTTTTCGACATAGTCGCCGAACGGGCCCCGCACGGCGAAACCGTGCCTTGCATAGAGACGATGGGCGGCGGTCAGCCTGTCGCCCGTCTCCAGCCGGATCAGCGGCAGCGCCTCGTCGCGCGCCGCCTGTTCCAGCCGGTCGAGCAGCAGGGCGCCCGCGCCGCGTCCCCGCGCGGCTTCGGCCACGAAGACCGATTTCAGCTCGCCATAACCCGGTTTCACGTGAAGCGCGCCGCAGCCCAGCGGCATGTCGCCGTCATACGCCGCGAAGAAACGGATATCGGCGGCATCGAGCGCCTCGATCGGCAGGAAGTGGTTCTCCTCCGGGGGGTAAAGCGAGCGCATCAGCGCTTGGCTCGCTTCGACCAGCGCGCGCGGACCGGGATCGGTTGCGCGCGCCCGCTTCACCTCGACGCTCATGCCGCCAGCGCGGCCTCGATCGCCGCACGGTCAAGACCCGCCTCGCCGATCACCACCAGCCGTGTCTCGCGCGGGTCGGCACCGAAGGGGCGGTCGAAATGCGTGTCGACGCGCGGGCCCACCGCCTGAAGCGTCAGCCGCATCGGTTTGCCTGCCACCGCGACGAAGCCCTTGAGCCGCAGGATGTCATGGGCGCGGATCACCTCCGAGACCTGCGCGGCAAAGGCCTTGGGGTCGGTCACCTCCGCGCGGGTGACGACAAAGCCTTCGAACTCGTCATGGCCGTGGTGATGCGCCGCGTCGTGATGATCGTCGTCCTCATCGTCATGGTCATGGTGATGATGCACCTCGTGGCGCGCTTCCATGTCGGCCTCGGCGGCGGCCCCTTGACCCAGCAGCACCTCGACGGGCAGCGCGCCCATCGTGGCGCGGACAACCTGCACGCCGCCTCTGGCCTCGGACTTCAGCCTGGCGACCAGCGCCTCGGCCTCGGCGGGGTCCAGCAGGTCGGTCTTGTTGACGACGATCATGTCGGCGGCGGCGATCTGGTCCTCGAACAGCTCCGACAGCGGCGTCTCGTGGTCGAGGCCGTCATCGGCGGCACGCTGGGCGTCGATCGCGGCGATGTCATGGGCGAAACGGCCCTCGGCCACCGCCTTGCCATCGACCACGGTGACGACGCCATCTACCGTCACGCGGGTCGAAATGCCCGGCCAGTTGAAGGCGCGGATGAGCGGCTGCGGCAGTGCGAGGCCCGAGGTCTCGATCACGATGTGATCGACCGGCTCGTCGCGGTCGAGAAGCTTTTCCATGGTCGGAATGAAATCGTCGGCGACGGTGCAGCAGATGCAGCCATTCGACAGCTCGACCACGTCTTCGTCGCGGCAGTTCTCGATGCCGCAGCCCTTGAGGATGCCGCCATCGACGCCGAGATCGCCGAACTCGTTGATGACGAGCGCGATGCGCTTGCCCTTGGCGTTCTCCAAAAGGTGGCGGATCAGCGTGGTCTTGCCGGCACCGAGAAAGCCGGTGACGACGGTGGCGGGGATCTTTGCGGGCATCGGGGTCATCCGTTACTGATCGGCGCGAAGGCACCGGAGGTGGAAATGAATTGCATCACGATCTGCGCGACCTGCGCGGCGCCGGGCGAGGCGCCCGAGGGGGCGGTTCTGGCCGAGGCGCTGCGCGAGGGTCTGAGCGATGGGGTCGTGGTGCGCCTCGTCGATTGTCTCAATGTCTGCCATTCGCCCGTCGCCCTGTCGATCCGGGGCGCGGGCAAGACGGCCTATCTCTTTGCGGGGGTGGACCCGGCCACGCAGGCGGCCGAAATCCGTAAGCTTGCGGACCTCTACGCCGAAGCGCCGGGCGGTGAGATCACCGATGCGCGGCCCTTGGGACGGCTCAGGCACGGCCTGATCGGGCGCATCCCGGCGGGCTGAGGCGTCACGCCGCCTCTCGCGACCAGATCCAGCCGGCCAGAAGGCCAAGGAGCGCCCAGGCCACCGCCGAGACGCCCAGCGCCCGCGTGGCGAAGAGCGCGCCCAATTCGGGCGCGGCGGTGCCGAAGTAGCGGTCGAGATGCGGCGCGCCGATCAGATGCGGCAGCGCGATCAGCGCCGCGCCCCCCGCAAGCCAGCCGGGTCCGCGCCCGAAGGCCATGACGGCGAGGCCTAGCGCCGTCGCCACCACCGTCACGCCCCACCAGAGCTGCCGTTCGGACACCTCGGCCGCGATGGTGCCGGGCAGCTCGGGCGGCAGCCCGAAGGCGGGGGCGAGCGCCAGTGCCGCGAAACCCGCGAGGCCCCACAGCAGGCCTGCGCGTGCGTCGATCCGCATGCCCCGCCGGGCCGCGAGCGCGAAGCCTGCCGCCAGCACGAAGCCGAAGCCGATCCAGCCGACGATGTTGAGCGCGATGGTGCCCAGATGGCGCCCGATCGCGTCGCCCAAGGGCGGTGCGCCCGCATCCGAGCCGATATAGCCGTCGGTGAAATGCGCCCGCGCGCCGGTCTCGTAAAGCTCGGCTTCCATGAGAAGGGGCACGACGAACCAAAGCTGCAAAAGTGCGGCGAGCACGCCCGCGGCCAGGCCAGCGAACAACGCGCTGGCCCCGATCTGTTTCAACATGTCCGGGCGATCAGTGGCAGGGAAAGCCGGTGGCGTGGCGCGAATCATGGGCCACGTCGTGCATCGCGCCCGCCTGGCTGAAGCCGGCGGCGAAGATCAGGCCGAGGCCGAGAATGGCGGCGAAGGCGATGGTGGCGATGTCGGTCGTGCTGCCGGAGGCGGCGATGGTCTTGGTCGTCATGTCTGTTCTCCTGTCCCGTCCACCCGACGGGGTATCGGTTACGTCACGCAGGGCCGGTCTCCTGGCTCGCGGGTCGTGGCATCCCTCCACCTTCCCGGGATCTCTCCCAGTGGTGCCGGAGGGGCGCTCACCGCTTACAGTCGCGGGGGCGGCTGCGGCTGGGGGCCTCCTGACTGGATCGGCCCCTTCCGCATTCCCGATTTCCTCCCCTCGGGCGCTTCGCGCCGCATCGGGGAACCTTGCCTTTTGTTTCTGCGCCGCGCCGCCGTCCCGCGTCAAGCGCCAAGGCCGGGGCGCGGGGCACGGCTCGGCCTAGCAAACGCGGCGGAACCCCGCGCGCAAAGGGCCGCGCGCGTTGACTTCGCGCCCCCCTTTCCCGCATAGGCGCGCGACCAAGAGCGCGAACGAGGGCAGCTTTCATGCGATTCTCCCGGCTGCGGCTGAACGGCTTCAAGAGCTTCGTCGACCCGACCGATCTGGTGATCGAGGACGGGCTCACCGGCGTGGTCGGCCCGAATGGCTGCGGCAAGTCGAACCTCTTGGAGGCGCTGCGCTGGGTGATGGGCGAGAACCGCCCCACCGCGATGCGCGGCGGCGGCATGGAGGACGTGATCTTCGCCGGGGCCGCGACCCGTCCCGCGCGCAACCACGCCGAGGTCATGCTGTCGATCGACAACGCCGAGCGTCTGGCGCCCGCCGCTTTCAACGATGCCGACACGCTGGAGATCGGGCGCCGCATCACCCGCGACCTCGGTTCGGCCTACCGCCTCAACGGCCGCGAGGTCCGCGCGCGTGATGTGCAGATGCTCTTCGCCGACGCCTCGACCGGTTCGCAATCGCCCGCCCTCGTGCGGCAGGGCCAGATCTCCGAGCTGATCAATGCCAAGCCCACCGCGCGGCGTCGCATCCTCGAAGAGGCGGCGGGCATCTCGGGTCTCTACCAGCGCCGCCACGAGGCCGAGCTGAAACTGCGGGGGGCCGAAGCGAACCTGTCCCGCGTCGACGACGTGGTCGAGAGCCAGGCGGCGCAGCTGGCGACGCTGGCGCGTCAGGCCCGGACGGCGGCGCGCTACCGCGAGATCGGGGCCTCCCTGCGCACGGCCGAGGGGCTGCTGCTGTGGCTGCGCTGGAACGTCGCCGAGACGATGCGCCGCGCCGCCGAGGAAGAGCTGCGCGAGATGGCGAAGGCCGCCGCCCGGGCCGACGGGCTCGCCGCCCGCGCGGTCGAGACGCGCGCCGCCGCCGAAGCCGCGTTGCCGCCCCTGCGCGAGGAGGCGACCATCGCCTCTGCCGTGCTGAACCGCCACGAGGCCGAGCGCGACCGGCTGCTTGATCAGGAAAAGCGGGCGCGGGGGGCGATCCGGGCCTTGGGCGCACGGATCGAACAGCTCGACCGCGACATGGAACGCGAAAGCGTGCTCGACCGCGACGCGGGCGAGACGATGCGCGCGCTCGAGGTCGAAGCGGCGGAGCTGGCGCAAGCCGGGCAGGGGCACGAGGTGCGGCTGGCGCAGATCGAGGCGGTGGCACGCGAGGCGGGCGAGATCTTGTCGGAGGCCGAGCACGCCCAAGGCCAGCGCACCGAGGACACCGCCCGGCTCGCGGCGCGGCACCAATCGGCGCAGCGGCTGGTGGCCGAGGCCCGGACCCGCATCTCCAAGAGTGCCGAGGCGGCGGCGCAAGCGAAGGCGCAGCTCGACGCCGCAGGCACCGCCACGACCGAGGCCGAGGCCGTGCTGGCCGGGGCCGTCGAGGCCGAGACACAGGCAAAAGTCGCCGCCGAGGCCGCTGAGGCCGATCTGGCCCAAGCCGAGACCGAGCGCGCGCAGGCGCAGTCCGACGAGGCGGAAGCGCGGGCCGCCCGCGCGGGCGTCGAGGGAGAGGCCAAGGCGCTGCGCGCCGAAGTCAGCGGTCTGGCGCGGCTGGTCGAGCGCGGCGACGGCAAGGGCCAGCAGCTTCTCGATCTGCTGAAGGTCGAGCCGGGCTTCGAGAAGGCTTTGGGCGCGGCGCTGGGCGACGAGTTGAAGGCGCCCGTGGTCGATGCGCGCGGGGCGACCGGCTGGGCCGAGCTGCCCGGCTACGACGCCGACCAGCCGCTGCCCGATGGCGCCGAACCTCTGGCGGGCCTCGTCCATGCACCGGGTCTACTGGGCCGTCGCTTGGCGCAGGTCGGCGTCGTCGCGCGCGACCGGGGGGCTGCGCTGCAGGAGCGCCTGAGGCCGGGCCAACGCCTCGTGAGCCGCGAGGGGGATCTGTGGCGCTGGGATGGCTACCGCGCCGGGACCGAGGACGCACCCTCGGCGGCGGCGCTGCGGCTCGAACAGATGAACCGGCTCGCGGCGCTGCGCAGCGAGCTTGAGGTGATCGAGGCCAAGCTGGAGGAGCTGACCGAGCGCCATGCCGATGCCGCGGCGGCGCTGGAGCGCGCCAAGGAGATCGATGCCCGCGCCCGCACCGCCCGCCGCGCCGCCGAGACGGCGCTGTCCGAGGCCGCGCGCGCGCTCAGCCGCGCCGAGGGCGAAAAGGGCCGGGCCCTGACCCGCCGTGACGCCGCGAGCGAGGCGATGGGCCGGCACGAAGCCGAGGGCCGCGCCGGGCGCGAAGCGCTGGTCGAGGCCGAAGCCGGGCTGCGCGATCTCGATGATCTCGAGGCGGCGCGCGAGGCCGTGGAACAGGGCCGCCAGCTGGTCGAGGCGGCGCGGATCACCATGATCACCCGGCGCTCCGAGGCCGACGAGATCCGCCGCAACGGCGAGACCCGGGCGCGCCGCGCCGAGACCGTGACGCGCGAGCTCGAAGGCTGGCGCCAGCGCGCCGAGACCGCGCGGGGCCGGGTCGGCGAGCTGACCGCCCGCCGTACCGAGACCGAGGCCGAGCTGGAGCGCGCCCGCGAGCGGCCCGAGGCGATCTTTGCCGAGCGGCGCACGATGGATGCGAGCATCGCGCAGGCCGAGGCGCGACGCGACGCCGCCGCTGAGGCGCTGCGCGTGGCCGAGGGTGCGCTGACCGATGCACAGACGGCCGAACGCACAGCCGAGCGCGCCGCTTCGGAAGCGCGCGAGCGTCGTGCCGCCTCCGAGGCGCGCGCCGAGGCCGCCCGCGCCGCCGCGACCCAAGCGGCCGAGCGGATCGAGGAAACGCTGGAGACCACGCCCGAGGCGCTGTTCGAAACGCTGGAGATCGGCGCGCTGGCGCCGCCGCCCACCGAGGAGGTAGAGGCCAAGGTCGCGCAGCTGCGCCGCCAGCGGGACGCGCTGGGCTCGGTCAATCTGCGCGCCGAGGAGGATGCCGAGGCGATCCGCACCGAGCATGACGGGCTGGTCGCCGAGAAGGCCGACCTCGAAGAGGCGATCCGTACCCTGCGCACCGGCATCGGCAGCCTCAACCGCGAGGGGCGCGAGCGGCTGCTCGCCGCTTTTTCACAGGTCAACGAGAACTTCGGCACGCTCTTCACGCATCTTTTCGGCGGCGGCGAAGCGCGGCTCACCTTGGTCGAGAGCGACGACCCTCTCGAAGCCGGGCTCGAGATCCTGTGCCAGCCGCCGGGCAAGAAACTTTCGGTGCTGTCGCTGCTGTCGGGCGGCGAGCAGACGCTCACCGCATTGGCGCTGATCTTCGCGGTGTTCCTTGCCAGCCCGGCGCCGATCTGCGTACTCGACGAGGTCGATGCGCCGCTCGATGACGCCAACGTGACGCGGTTCTGCGACCTTCTGGATGAAATGGCCCGTCGCACCGATACGCGGTTCCTGATCATCACCCACCACGCTGTGACGATGGCGCGGATGGACCGGCTCTATGGGGTCACCATGGGCGAACAGGGGGTGAGCCAGCTCGTCTCTGTCGATCTTCGCAAGGCCGAGCAGATGGTCGCCTGACCGGTTGCTTCGGAGGCGAAGCAACTCGTGATTGCAGAACATAACAAGAACACTTGAGAACTTGTCCCGATTTTGGCAAGACTTCCTCCTGCCGCGACACTTCGCGGCGAGGGGAGGTGATATGCATTGACCGAAGCGAGCTACCGTAAGTGGATGGTGGTCGTCGCAGTGGCAACACTGGTGCTGACCGCTGTCCGTCTCTGGGTCGGGAGGTAATCCCCGGCAAAGAGAAACCCCCGCAGAGCGGCAACTCTGCGGGGGCCAGATCAGGGATGAAACATCATCGACCGATCGCTACCGTATGACCGATATAATGTGCATCGGTTGCCGGATTGTAAAGGCTCAGAGCAGCAGCCCAACCAGCATCCACAGCCCCATCCCAGCCATCATCACGTTCTCGGTAAGCGAAATGAACCCCAAGGGCACGTTGCTGTCGCCGCCGACACAGGCGCATTTCAACTCGCGCTTGTCGATCCAGACCGCCTTGATCACCGACACCGCGCCCACCGTGCCGATGAACAGCGCCAAGGGGACCGAGATCCATGTCAGCAGCAGCGCCGTCATCAGCACGCCCGCGATCGCTTCGGCCCATGGGTAGACATAGGCATAGGGCACCCATTTTTGCGCCAGCAGGTCGTAGTTGAGAAACCCGTTGGTGAAACCTTCCACGTCGCGCAGCTTCTGCAGCGCCAGAAGGCACATCGAGATCGAGATGAACCAGCCAATGGTCTGCCACGCGAGGAAGGTGCCCAGCGCCACCCATGTCACCGCGATGGCAAGTGCCAGCCCCATGCCAAAGATCGCGATCACCGGCTCATAGGTCGTGCCCTCGGGCTTGGCGGGCTTCATGTCGAAATGCGCGCGCAGATCGTCATAGCCGCCGATCCGCTTACCATCAATGAAGGTCTGCGGGGTCGTCTTCACGTCGTGCTCACGCATGAAGGCGTCGGTCGCCTCGCGCGAGGTCAACTCGTGATCCTCGACCTCGTAGCCCTTGGATTTCAATAGGTGCAGCGACTTCTGCCCGAAGGGGCAGAGGTGCTTGGGCATCGACATGCGGTAGAGCTGCGCTTGGGCCATGGCGGGGGCTCCTTTCTGACGGGGTTGCCCCCGCAACGCCCTTCCTGCGCAGGAAGGTTCCCGCTACGTCACAGCGCCTCGAGCAGGGCGGGAGTCGGCCAGGCATCGGCGGGCAGGCCCAGCCGCTGTTGTTCGGCCTGCACCGCCTGCCGGGTCATCTCGCCCAAGATGCCGTCGGCACCGCCGACGTCATGACCGCGCGCCTGCAGTTTTTCCTGAAGCCGCACCATCTGTTCGCCCGAGAGGCCGGAGGCCGCGTTGCCCGCATCATAGACCGGCGCACCTTTGAGACGATTGGCGAAATAGGCAGCAGTGGTGACGTAGACGAGGCTCTGGTTCCATTCGAAATAGACCCGGAAATTCGGGTAGGCGAGAAAGGCGGGGCCGTCCTTGCCCATCGGCAACAGCACCGAGGCGGGCAGACCGGCGGGGCCGAGGTTGCCATTGCGCCCCGCGACGCCGAGCGCCTGCCATTCGGAGACGGTCTTTTCGGTGTCGAGGCCGGTCTGGCTCCAGTCCATGCTCTCGGGCACGGTGATCTCCTGAAGCCAAGGCTCGTTCGCGCGCCAGCCCAGATGCGACAGCATCTTGCCGCCCGACAGCAGCGCGTCGCGGGCCGAGCCCTTGAGATCGACCCGGCCATCGCCGTCGCCATCCATGCCGTTCTCGATGATGTCGCGCGGTAGCATCTGCACCTGGCCGATCTCGCCGGCCCACGCGCCAGTGGTCGAAGCGGGGTTGATGCCGCCCTGCGCATAAAGCTCGACCGCGGCGAGAAGCTGCGGGCGGAACAGCTCGGGGCGGCGGCAGTCATGCGCCAGCGTGGCCAGCGCGTTGACGGTATTGAAGTCACCCTGCACCGCGCCGTAATCGGTTTCGAAGGCCCAGAAGGCCAGAAGCACGCCGCGCGGCACCCCGTATTCTGCCTCGATCCGGTCGAAGGTGGCGTCGTATTGTCCGGCATTGGCGCGGCCATTGGCGATCCGGTTCTCGGAGATCAGCCGACGCGAGAAATCGACGAAATCGCGCTGGAACACGCCCTGCGCGCGGTCGGCCTGCAGCACGGCCTGATCGGGGCGCACACCCGAGAAGAAGGCGTTCACCGTGTCGGACGCATGGCCCATCGCGGCGGCCTCGGCCTTCACCCCCTCGATCCAAACCCCGAAATCGCCGCCGCAGGGCGGCTTGGGACCGGTTGCGTCCTGAGCTTGCGCGAAAGCGGGAAGGGCGGCGAGGATCAGCGGTGCTGCGAGACGGGCCTTGAGGCGCATGGGCGAATGTCCTGTCAGTTGAGGGTCGCGGCGGAGCGTGCCAGCCGCGTCCTCGGGGGGCAACTCACGTCCACGCCAGCACGATCACCACGCAAAGACCCGCCGCCCAAGCCTTCCACAGCATCGCACAGGCCGCCTCGACCGCAGCTGCGCCGATCTCACGAAAGCCTTGGGGGTTCACCCAAGGGTATTCCTGCATCCGTCCGTGATAGGCGCGCGGGCCCGACAGGGCCACGCCCAGCGCGCGGGCCATCGCCGCCTCGGGCCAGCCGGCGTTGGGCGAGCGGTGCAGCCGCGCCTCGGCCGCGATCTCGCGCCATGGGCCGGGGCGCCCGGAGACGAGCCAGATCAGCAGCGCGGTCAGGCGCGCGGGGATCCAGTTCATCACGTCGTCGAGGCGGGCCGAGGCCCAGCCGAAGCCCTCGTAGCGCGGTGTGCGGTAGCCGATCATCGAATCAGCGGTGTTGACGATCTTGTAGATCAGCAGTCCCGGCAGTCCGACGATCAGGAACCAGAACGCGGGAGCGGTGACGCCGTCGGAGAGGTTCTCGGCGGCGCTCTCGATCGCGGCGCGGGCCACCGCCGCCTCGTCCATCGCCGCCGTGTCGCGCCCGACGATCATCGACACGGCGCGGCGGCCTTCCGCGAGCGAGTGCCGCAGGCCCGCGGCCACCGCGCGGACGTGATCGACGAGGCTGCGCTGGGCGAGCAGGATCGCCGCCACTAGGATTTCGGCAAAGGGGCCGGGCAGGGCGGCCAGCGCCTCGCCCAACGAATAGGCGCCAAACACCAGCACCGCGCAGGCCAGGATGCCACGGCTGCGCGCCGGGCCGCCCGTGTTGAGGCTTCGGTCGAACCAGCCGACCACCCGGCCCATCAGAACCGCCGGATGCGGCATGCGGTCCCAGATCTCATCGGGTTCGCCGAACACCGCGTCGAGCGCCATGGCGATCAGCAGCCACAGGCTCACAGCGCGGCCTCGATCTGCCCCCAGCGATCCGGGGCGGGCAGGCCGAGCCGCAGATGCGTGGCGGACCATGGAAAGATCCGGCTCCAGACACCGCCCTGTGCCAGCCGCTTCTGCCACGCAGCCGCGTCATCGACCTCGTAGAGGCGAAAAAGGTCGGTGCCGCCCGCGACACGCGCCCCACGGTCGGTCAACATCGTATCGAGCCGGGCGGCATCGGTCCGCAGCCGCTCGCGTGTGGTCCGGGCCCAGCCCTGATCCTCGAGCGCCCGCGCGCCGATGGCCAGCGCCGGGCCCGAGACGGGCCACGGCCCGAGGCTCTCGGTCAGCGCCTCGATCAGGGCGGGCTCGGCGATGGCGAAGCCGAGGCGCAGCCCGGCGAGGCCCCAGAACTTGCCGAAGCTCTTGAGGACCACTGTGCCGGGGCGGCCCGCCAGCGCCACGAGCGAGGCATCGGGGCGGATGTCGCAGAAGCTTTCGTCGATCACCGCGAAGCCGGCGGTGATCTCGGAGGCCTGCCACATGCGGCCATCCGGGTTGTTTGGGTGCACCGCGACCTGCGCCTTGGAGGAACGGGTCGAGACCTTCCAACCGGCGGCAAGAAAGGCGGCTTCGTGTTCGTTGTAGGTGGGGCCGGGGATGCGCACCGCGCCGGTCGGGGCAAGGCGGGGAAGCCGCGCGATCAGGGCCGAGGCGCCAGGGGCGGCGAGGATCGCGGCACCCTCTGGCACCCGCCAGAACCGGCGCGCCGCGGCGATGAGACGGTCCTGCGCGGCCCGGTCCGGTAGCGCGGTCCATGCGTCGAAGGGCAGCGCGCCTACGGGGTAGGGAACGGGATTGATGCCGGTCGACAGGTCGAGCCAGCCATCGCGCGCGCCGCCGTGCCGTGCGATGGCGGCGTCGAGCCCGCCGCCGTGATCGCGCGCGCCGCTCATTCGGCGTCGGGCAGGGGCGGGTGGCGGGTCACGAAATGCCCCTTCACCGCCTGCGGCCACGTTCGATAGGGCACCTGACCGCTGGCGCTCTCGCCATGCAGCACCGCCCAGTCGACGATGCCCTGCGCGGCCTCTTCGGAAACCTCGAACCGGCCCAGAGTGTAGTTCAGCTTGCCCGCCGCCTGCACCGCGACATTGCAGCCCTGTTGGCAGCCCATAAGGCACGAGACGCGGCGCGTGCGCACCGGACGGCCTCGGGCCGCTTCCTCGACGAGGGCGGCGAGGCGCTCACCATCGGTCGCGCCGGAGGCGTCGTCCCAGCCCTCGCGCTTGCAGGTGTCGCAGATGGTGATCCAGGTGGGGGGGCTTTGTGTGCTCATGGCGAGGGTTCAAACCCAAAACCGCCCCGTCCACAAGCGGGACGGGGCGGGATGAAGGCAGCGCGAGGCCCTAGGCGACGTCGCGCGCCTCCAGATGGTCGCGGCCATGCGGCGCGTCGAGATCGAGATCCGGCCCGATCGGCACGATGCGATGCGGGTTAATCTTCTCGTGGCTGTAGTGGTAGTGATGCGTGATGTGATCGAAATGCACGGTCCCGGCCACGCCGGGCACCTGATAGAGTTCGCGCGTGTATCCCCAAAGATTCGGGTACTCGACGAGCTTGCGGCGGTTGCATTTGAAATGCCCGTGATAGACCGCGTCGAAGCGGATCAGCGTGGTGAAAAGCCGCCAGTCGGCCTCGGTAATCCGGTCGCCCATCAGGTAGCGCTTGTCCGCGAGGCGATCTTCGAGCCAGTCGAGGCTGTCGAACAGCGCAACCACCGCTTCGTCATAGGCGCTTTGCGAGGTGGCGAAACCGGCCTTGTACACGCCGTTGTTCACCGTGTGATAGACCCGCTCGTTGACCTCATCGATCCCGTCGCGCATCGCTTCGGGCCAGTAGTCGTCATGGTTGCCGGTCAGGCCGCCGAAGGCCCCGTTCAACATGCGGATGATCTCAGCGCTCTCGTTCGAGACGATGGTGCCGCGTTCGGTGTCCCAAAGCACCGGCACGGTGACGCGGCCCGAGATGTTCGGGTCGGCCTTGACGTAGATGTCGCGCAGGAACGGCAGGCCGAACAGGCCGTCGCCGGTCGCTCCTTTGAAATCCATGCGGAATTCCCAGCCCTCCGTCAGCATTTCGGGATGCACGACGCTGACGCCGATATGATCTTCGAGGCCCTTCAGGGCCCGGAAGATCAGGGCGCGGTGCGCCCAAGGGCAGGCATAGGAGACATAGAGGTGATAGCGCCCGCTCTCGGCCGGAAAGCCGCCTTCGCCGGAGGGGCCGGGCCGACCGTCCGTGGTAACCCAGTTGCGGAAGGTTGTCGTCGTCCGCTCGAATTTTCCGCCCGTCGACTTGGTGTCGTACCAGACGTCGTGCCATTCGCCGTTCTGAAGCTGGCCCATTTTCAGATCCCGTGATTGCTGCGCTTGGGCATGGATCTAGGGCGCGGAGGCGCGGATGTGAGGCCGATGCGCCGAACAGCTCCTGTGCGGCATGGCGCAAGATGCCCGAAGCGCGCCGCGTCCACCGCTCCGATCACTGGCGGGCGTTCGACACGCCGCTATGTGTGGACCAAGGCCTTTCCCGAGGGAAGGGCGGCAGATGCAGGATACGAGGCGAGAGGAGCGGGGCATGAGGGACTGGCAGGGCAAACGGTATTGGCTGATCGGCGCGAGCGAGGGTCTGGGGCGCGAATTGGCCTTTTGCCTGAGCAAGGTGGGCGCGGATCTGGTGGTGAGCGCGCGCTCGCGCGAGCGGTTGGAGACGCTGGCCGCGGCGCTACCCGGTCGCGCCACGGCGCTGCCGTTCGATGTCACCGACCCGCAGGCGGTGGCCGAGGCGGCCGGGACCGTGGGCGAGATCGACGGGGTGGTGTATCTCGCTGGCACGCGTTGGCCGATGCGGGCGGATGACTGGGATCAGAACCGGATCGAGGAGATGGCACAGGTCAATTACCTCGGAGCGAGCCGGGTGATCGGCGCGGCGCTTCCCGGCATGCTGGAGCGGGGCCACGGCCATGTCGTTCTGACCGGGGCGCTGACCGGGTTCCGGGGTTTGCCCGGCTCGATCGGCCATGGCGCCTCCAAGGCCGCCGTGATGCATCTTGCGGAATCACTGCGCCACGATCTGCGCGACACCGGGGTCGAGGTCCAGCTTGTGAATCCCGGTGCGATCCGGACCCGTCTGCGCGAAAGAGGAGAAGGCGATACGTCCTTCGTCATGGAGCCCGCCCGCGCCGCGCGCGAGATGTTCGAGCATATGAGTTCCGATCGTTTCAAGATCAATTTCCCCTATGGCGCGTCGCTGCCGCTGCGAGCGGCGCAGTTCCTGCCGGATTGGGCGTATTTCAGGTTGTTTGCACGGAAATGACTTGGGGCGCATCAATGGGGGTGTTGCAGATTTGGCACGTGAATGTGGCGCAAATCAGGCAGCTCCCTGACGCTGCGGCAATTTCGTTTGACGATTCATCGTCGGACTTCATATGCCCTGTGAGAGAGGGGCGATGTGCGGCCCTGTTGCAAAAATGACCCGGCCGCCGAGCATCGGTTGAACGTCGGGACCAGATTTGCGAGAGGCGCGTTCAACGACCATGGAACCCGTAACGGACCCGGCCTGTGGTCGGACTCTGGAATCGAAAAGGACACTGAAATGAACGCCACCTACAAACTGCTGATGGCATCGACCATCCTCGGCCTCGTCGGCACCACCGCCATGGCGCAGAGCTTCGACGACGTGAACAGCCCGGTCTTCAGCAACGAAAACCAGCTCGACGACAACCTCGAGGATCTGGACGAGGACATCGAGGACGATTTCGAAGTCGACACCCCCACCTTCGGCAACGAAGGTCGTGAACTCGGCTTCACCGGCTCGATCTCGGCCCGCGGCACCGCCACCAGCGGCAACACCGACACCTCGACCATCGGCCTCGGCGCTCGCTTCGGCTTCTTCGACGGCGTCAACGGCCACGAAGTCAAGCTGAGCTACAGCTACTTCGACGCCGAGGACGACGCGGACGACCTGAACCGTCTGCTCGCCGGCTACGACTACACCCGCGACTTCTCGGACACGTTCTACGGCTTCGGCACCGCCGTCGTGGCCTATGACGAGGACGACAGCTTCGAAACCGATGCCTTCATCGGCGCCGGCGTGGGCTACCGCGTGTTCAACACCCCCGACGTGCAGTGGTCGATCCAGGCTGGCCCGGGCTACCGCTACCTCGAGACCGCTGATGGCGAGGAAATCGACGAGGCCGCTCTCTCCGTGTCGTCGAACTACTACAACCGGATCTCGCCGGACCTGTTCATCACCAACGACACCGACGTCATCGCTTCGGACCGTGACACCTACGTCACCAACGATTTCGGCGTGACCGTCTCGATGAGCGACGCTCTGGCGATGCGCACCAACCTGTACACCGAGTACCGCACCGATCCGGAGCCCGGCTTCGACGACACCGACAACACCCTCGGCGTGTCGATCGTTTACTCCTTCAACTGATCTCCCTCGATCGGTTGCATTCCGGAAAGGGAGGCGGGGAAACCCGTCTCCCTTTTTCCGTTTTTGAGGGCCACCTTGGGGCCATACGTTCCCGGAAGCCGACGATGCGCGAAGATGTTGTTTGAAGCTGCCGCCGGACCGGGTCAGTCTGGTGCAGAGGCATCACGGAGGACTCCCATGCGCCATCTGCTGACAAGCACCGCCATATTGTTGTGGGCCGGTGCGGCCATGGCGCAGGACGCGGCCCTGCTCTTGGGCACGGAACGCTACGAAACATTGGGCCGGCTGTCGCGCGGCACCGAGATTCTCGGCGCGGCCGAGCCGCTGCGGGATCTGGGCTTTTCGGTCTTCGCGCTACCCAATGGCCGCGCCGACAGCACCGCCCAGACCGCGCGCGACTGGCTCGAACAGGTGCCCGAGGGCAATCGGCTCGTGGTGGCGCTTTCGGGGCGATTCGCCACCGACGGGGCACGCAGCTGGTTCCTGACCGCCGAGGCCGATGGTCCGGGGCTTCTGACGCCGGGGGCGGCGGCACTGCCGGTGGAAGGGGTGCTGCGGGCTCTCGCCGAGGCGCCGGGCCGCGCGTTGCTGCTGCTGGGTGTCGAGGATGGCGGCTCGAACCGCTACGACCCTTGGGTCGGCGAGGGGCTGGGCGCGCTCGAGATCCCGCAAGGCGTCACCGTCCTCACGGGTAGCCCACGCGCGGTGGCGCAGTTCATGACCGGCCCGCTGGCCGAGCCGCGCGCCGATCTGTCCCGCGCGATCGCCGAGGCGGAGGGGCTTGAAGCGCAGGGCTATCTGCCGCGCGCCCGGATATTCATGCCGGCGCAGCCTGACACCCCTGCCGCCGCGACCGCTTCACGGGCCGACCCGGCCGCCGAAGAGGCGCTGTGGCAGGGCACGGTGGCCTTGGGCAGCATCGAGGCCTATCGCGACTATCTCTCGCGCTATCCGCAGGGCGCGCAGGCCGAAGCCGCCGAGGCCGCCATCGCCGCGATCATCGCCGAGCCGAACCGCGACGCGCGGCTTGCCGAGGAAGCGATCGGCCTGTCGCGCGATCAGCGCCGCGACCTGCAGCGCAGCCTGAGCCTGCTGGAGTTCAATACCCGGGGCATCGACGGCATCTTCGGCCCCGGCACGCGGCAGGCGATCACCAACTGGCAGCAACAGAACGGCTTCGCACAGACCTCCTATCTCACCCCCGAGCAGATCGGCCGCATCGACGCGCAGGCCGCGCGCCGCAACGCCGAACTGGAGGCTCAGGCCGAACGGCAGCGGCAAGAGGCGGCGCGGCAGGATCGCTCGTTCTGGGACGAGACCGGCGCGCGCGGCGACGAGCCGGGGCTCAGGGCCTATCTCGACCGCTATCCCGACGGGGTCTTCGCCGAGACCGCCGCCGACCGGCTGACGCTGATCGAGGAGGAAAAGCGCCGCGCCGCGCAGGTCGAGGACAGCGCCGCGTGGGACCGGGCGCGCGAGGCCGATACCATCGAGGCCTATCGCGACTACCAGAGCGCCTTTCCCGAGGGCAGTTTCGAGGCCGAGGCCGAAGCGAAGGTCGCGGCCCTGAGCGAGGAGGTGGCGCAGAGCGATGCGCGGGCCGCGGCGGAGCAGCTCGAGCGGGATCTGGGCCTCAACGCGCTGACAGCGCGGCTGGTGGAGCAGCGGCTCGATGCGCAGGGGCTGGAGCCGGGCGAGGTCGACGGCACCTTCGACCAAGCCACGCGCCGCGCGATTCGTCGCTATCAGAGCAACCGCGAGATCGAGGCGTCGGGCTATCTCGACGAGGCGACGGTGGTGCGGCTCCTGGCCGATTCCGTTCAGGGAATCGTCGACCAATAAGCAAAGATTCACTCCGCCCGAATCGCATAGCTTCGGGCGGGGCTCCATGGCCCCCGGCATCGGCGCAAAGCGCCCTTGGCACGAAGAAAAAGGGCCGCCTCCTTGCGAAGACGACCCTCAATCCTTGGTCTGCCCGGAACGGGCAGGTGGCCAGCTTCAGCCCTGACGGGCCTTGAAGCGGCGCTGCGTCTTGTTGATGACGTAGACGCGGCCCTTGCGGCGCACGACGCGGCAATCGCGGTGGCGCTGCTTGAGCGAACGAAGCGAGTTGGCGACCTTCATGGGGTGCTCTCCTTGTCGCGGCGCGGCGATTGCGCCGTGGTTGCAAAATTCGGCCCCCGAAAAGGGGGCCGGTGAAATCCGTGGTGGGCGGTACAAGGTTCGAACTTGTGACCCCTTCGATGTCAACGAAGTGCTCTACCGCTGAGCTAACCGCCCTTGCCTGCCGCCGTTCCGTGTCTCTTGAGAGCCACCGTTCGGCGCCGGGTGAGCGGTGCTATACGGGGAACGGCTGGGGGGTTCAAGGGGTTTTGGCATGAGAAGTTTCCGGGCTATCTATTCTGTCGGAGCCCTTTTGTGGAGTTCGCGCGCATGGCCGCCTTCGACCTGATCAGACCGGCGGTGCGCACCAGCTGCGTCGTCTTCGCCTCGCCGCATTCGGGGCGCGACTATCCCGCGTCGCTGTTGCTGCGCAGCGAACTCGACGCCCGGCAGATCCGATCCTCGGAAGACGCCTTCGTCGACAGGCTCTTCGAAACGGCACCTCTGCACGGCGCACCGCTTCTGGCAGCACGCGCGCCGCGCGCCTGGGTCGATCTCAACCGGGCCTCGGACGAGTTCGACCCCGCATTGATCGAAGGCGTGGCGCGACGGCCCCACAACCCGCGCGTGGCCAGCGGGCTGGGGGTAATTCCGCGTGTCGTCGCGGGGGGGCGGGCGATTTATTCAGGCAAGATCGAACTCGATGAGGCACATGAACGGATCGACAGCTGCTGGACGCCCTATCACGCGGCGCTGCAGGACCTTTTGACCGAGAGCCATGTCGAGTTCGGCGAATCGATCCTGATCGATTGCCACTCGATGCCGCATGAGGCGATCGAACTGGCGGGCGGCCCCGGCGGGCGGCGTCCGCATGTGGTGCTCGGCGATCGCTTCGGCGCAGCGGCGGCACCCCGGGTCATGGCGCGCATCGAGGCGGCCTTTGTCTCGGCCGGTCTGCGGGTGGCCCGCAACACACCCTTCGCAGGCGCTTATGTAACGCAGGCCTATGGCCGCCCCTCGCGGCGCCAGCACGCGATCCAGATCGAGATCGATCGCTCGCTCTACATGGACGAGGCGCTGGTTGTGCCCCATGCGGGTTTCGACGCGTTCCGCACGCGGCTCGACCGCGTGATCGCGCAGATTGCGGCGATCGGGCGCTCCGAGGCCGAGCGGGTCGCGGCAGAGTAGAAGCGCGGAACCGGCGGCCCGCCGCGCTGGTTGAACGGATGCGGCCCGTCCGGGGCCGACCATCAACCCCGGAGGATCGGTCTTGCCCCTCATACCCGTGGAGCTTCAGCCGGTCGTGGCCCTTGTGCTGCTCGGCCTGTTGTTCGTGGCCTTCCTCTTGGAACGGTTTCCTCCCGACGTCACCGCCGCCGGTGCGGCGGCGCTGTTCGTGGCGCTGGGGCTGACGCCGTCCGAGCAGGTGCTCGGGGTGTTCTCGAACCCCGCGCCGATCACCATCGCGGCGATGTTCGTGATTTCCGGCGCGCTGGTGCGCACCGGGCTTCTCGACGCGCTCGCCGCACTGGTCATTGCGCGGGCCGAGACACGGCCCAAGGTTGCCGTGGCGGTGTTCCTGACCGCGACGCTTCTGGCCTCGGGCATCGTCAACAATACGCCCGTGGTGCTGATCCTGATCCCGGTGATGATTCGCCTCGCCCGGTCGCTCGGTATCGCCGAGACGCGACTGTTGATCCCTTTGTCCTATGCGGCGGTGCTGGGCGGCACGCTCACCCTGATCGGCAGCTCCACCAACCTGCTGGTGGCCGGCGTTGCCGCCGAACGCGGTCTGGCCCCCTTCGGTATCTTCGAGATCGCGCCCGTGGGCCTCGCCCTGGGCGCGGTGGGCGGCGTGGCCTTGGCGGTGCTGGGGCCATGGCTTCTGCCCGACCGGCGGGCGCGCAACGACGCGGGTGCCAATGAGACGACGTTCCTGACCGAGATCCGTTTGCTCGAGGGCCATCCCGGTCTCGGCAAGCCCTTGGCAGAGGTGGCCGATCTGAGCCGACCGGGCATCCGCATCACGGCGCGGCGCGAAGGCGCGCGGTTGCGGCGCTCGAATCTCGACGAGCATGTCGTTTCGGCGGGGGACGTGTTCGTCGCCATGGCCACGACCTCGGAGATCCTGACACTTCGGGACATCGCGGGGCTGGGTGTCGGCCTGCGGCGCGGCACCGGCGGCCGGGCGAGCGAGGAGGATCTCGTCGTCGCCGAGGCAATGGTGACGCCGACCCATGGCAGCCCGCGCGACACCGTCTCGCAGCTTTCGGTGGGGTATCGCTACGGGCTGCGGGTGCTGGGTGCGCATCGGCAGGGCCATGTGCCGGGGGCCGATCTCGGCTCGGCCCGGCTCCGCCCCGCCGACAAGCTTCTGCTCGAAGGCACGACGGAAGGATTCGACCGCCTCGCGCAGGGAGGCGAGCTGGTCTCTGTCACCCGGCCTTCGGGGCGCGCCTATCGCCGCCGCCGCGCGCCGCTGGCGCTTCTGGCCCTCTTTGCGGTGGTCGGTCTCGCAGCCTTTGATGTGGCGCCGATCTCGCTGCTGGCATTGGGGGCGGTGGCGGCGATCCTGCTGTGCCGTTGCATCGACAACGACGAGGCATGGGGCTCGGTCGATGCGGGCATCCTGGTGCTGATCCTGTCGATGCTGATCGTCGGCGTGGGCCTCGAAGAGACCGGCACGGTGGCGCTGATCGTCGATACTCTGGCCCCGTGGCTCGAAGGTCTGCCGCCGATCGCGCTTCTTGCGGCGCTCTATGCGCTCACATCGATCCTGACCGAGACGGTCACCAACAACGCCGTGGCGGTGGTGGTCACGCCGATCGCGGTGGCACTGGGGCAGGAGACGGGGGTCGATCCGCGTGCGCTGGTGGTCGCGGTGATGATGGGGGCCTCCGCCAGTTTCGCCACGCCGGTGGGCTACCAGACCAACACACTGGTCTATGGCGCGGGCGAATACCGGTTCTCGGACTTCCTCAAGATCGGCCTGCCTATGAACCTGATCGTCGGGCTGGCGGCCGTGCTGGTGATTCCGCTGGTGTTTCCGCTGACACCGGGTTGAGGCATGAAGTTGATTTCCCTCTCAGCGCGCTTTGACCGACATTGGACCGCATGACCCGTATTCTCGTTGCCCTGTCGCTTGCCCTCGCGCTCTTCGCCCCGCCCATCAGCGCCCAAGAGGCGTCCGAGCGGCGCTGCCTGCCGGGGGGCGGCCCTTGCATCGCGCTCGACAGCTATATCCCCGATGTCTGCGCCGCCATCGAGACCTTTGCGGACCGCAACGCGCTCGACGTCGGATTCTTCGCGCGGTTGCTGTGGCGCGAGAGCTTGTTCGACGCGGGCGCGGTAAGCCCGGCGGGCGCGCTCGGCATCGCGCAGTTCATGCCCGGTACCGCCAAGCTGCGTGGTTTGGCCGACCCGTTCGACCCGGTTCAGGCTCTTGCCGCCTCAGCCGCCTATCTCGCGGAACTGGCCGAACGTTTTGGCAGCCTCGGTCTTGCCGCCGTCGCCTACAATGCGGGCGAAGCCCGGGCCGAGAAGTTCCTTGCCGGCAATGATTGGCTGCCCGGCGAGACGGAGGCCTACGTGCAGGCGATCACCGGCTTTGCCGCGCGCGACTGGCGCGACAGCCCGCCCGAGAAGATCGACCTGACCTTGGCCTCGGGCCGGCCATTCCAAGAGGCCTGCCTAGAGCAGGCCAAGGGGCGCAGCATCGCACAGTTCCGGGTCACGGTGCCGATCCTGCCATGGGGCGTGATCCTCGCTTCGGCGCCGGGACGCGGCGCAGTGGAGAAACGGCTGGCGCAGATTCGACGGCAGGCAGGCGGGGTGATCGGCTCCGAGCAGGTGGCCTTCACCCGGTCGCGGCTTCCGGGTCAGCCGGCGCGGCGTCACGTCGCCCAGATCGGCCGCGAAAGCCGGGCCGAGGCCAACGCGCTCTGTTCAAGGCTGCGCGCGGCGGGCGCACCCTGCATGGTGCTGAAGAACTAGCGCAGCGCGCGGCCCTTGAGGATCGCCTCGGCGCCGAATCGCGCGCGGATCGCGTCCGCCGCCCTCTCGGCCCGCTCCCGTGCGGCGCGGCCTGGATCGAGCAGGTCCGCCTCGGAGGGCGCGGTTGCCGCCGGTGACAGCTCTGACAACCCGACACCCAGGAGCCTATAGGCACCGCTTTCGCCGCGCCCGTCGAACAACCCGCGCGCGGTGCGGTAGAGCGTATCGGCGATCTGTGTCGGCGCGCGCAGGCTGACCCGGCGGGTCAGCAGCGTGTGATCGGCCCGCTTGAGCTTGAGCGTCACAACGCGGCCCACGAGATCGCGGGCCTTGGCGCGCGACGACACCTTCTCGGCCATGCGCCAGATATGGCCGTCGAGGATCTCGGGGTCGCGGGTGTCGGTCTCGAAGGTGGTCTCGTTGGAGATGCCCTTGACCGGCTCATGTGCCGTGACCCGTCTGCGATCCTCACCCCGCGCGAGGTGATAGATCCGCTCGCCCAAGCCCCCGAAGCGCCGCACGAGATCGGAAAGCTCCCAGCGCAGCACGTCCTCGAAGGTGCGGATGCCGACGGCGTCGAGGCTGGCCTGCGCCTGCGGCCCGACGCCCCAGATCAGGCCGATCGGCTTGGGGCGCAGAAGATCGACGGTTTCCGCCTTGCCGATCACCGAAAAGCCGCGCGGCTTGTCGAAATCGCTGGCCATCTTGGCGAGAAACTTGTTGTGCGACAGTCCGATGGAACCGGTGAGGCCCAGCTCGTCCTGCATCCGGCGTGTGAGTCGCGCCAGCATCACAGCAGGCGGCGCGCCGTGCAGTCGTTCGGTCCCGGTGAGGTCGAGAAACGCCTCGTCGAGCGACAGCGGCTCGATCGCGGGGGTCATCTCCTCCATCATCGCACGGATCGCGCGGGAGGCCTCGGAATAGGCTTCGAATCGCGGCTTTACCACCACCGCGTCGGGGCAAAGCTTGAGCGCCTGAAACATCGGCATCGCCGATTTCACGCCGCGGATGCGCGCGAGGTAGCAGGCGGTCGAGACGACGCCGCGCCTGCCGCCGCCGACGATCACCGGCTTCTCGACCAGATCGGGGTTGTCGCGCTTCTCGACGCTGGCGAAGAAGGCGTCGCAATCCATGTGTGCGATGGAGAGCGTGAACAGTTCGGAATGGGATGTGACGCGCGGGCTGCGGCAGGCGGGGCAGCGTTTGCCCGCCTCGAAGGCATGGAGACAGGCGCGGCAAAGGGACGGCATGGCGACATCATATAGCCGGGCATGAGGCGGCGAAAGCTTCGACGGTGCGAAAACAGCGTTGTTTGTGGGCGATCGCCTGCTCGTGATCAGGCGCGACGACCGGCCTGACATCGCCTTTCCCGGCGCGCTGGATTTTCCGGGCAGCGGGCGCGAGAGCGGGGAGAGTCACGAGGCGACGCTGGCCCGCGAGATGCGCGAGGAGGTGGGGCTGGAGATGGGCCGGGCCGAGATGCTGTGGTAGCGGAGCTTCGACGGCGTCATCCGCTCCGGCCTCGTCTGGTTCTACGTGCTGCGCATGGCGGCGACGGCCGAGGCCGAGATCGTTCTCGGCGATGAGGGGCAAGGCTGGGCGCTGATGACGCCCGAGACCTTTCTGGCCGCGCCCGACGCGGTGCCAGCCCTGCAGGCGCGGCTCAGGCTCTGGCAGTCGCTCTAGCGGAACCGCGCCAGAAGATCGCGCGCGCCCGACAGCATGAGAGAAGCGTCGATGCCGACGGCGGTGAAGCGGGTGCCACGCGCCATGCAGGCCTGCGCAAAATTACCGTCGAGCGTCAGGATGCCCGCTGGCACGCCCAAGGCGCCGAGCCGGTCGATCGCGCCCATGATCGCCTCGACGACCTCCGGATGGTCCTGCCGCCCCGGACGGCCGAGGCTGGCGGCGAGATCGGCGGGGCCGATGAACACGCCGTCGACCCCCTCCACCCCCGCGATTTCCTCGAGCCGATCAAGCGCGGCGCGGGTCTCGACCTGCACCAGCACGCAGGTCTCCTCATGCGCGTGGGCCATGTAGTCGCCGATCCGGTCATAGCGCGTCGCCCGGTGCAGCCCGGCCACGCCACGCATGCCAACGGGCGGGTAGCGGGTGGCGGCAACGGCAGCGCGCGCCTCCTCGGCCGATTGCACGTAAGGAATGAGCAGCGTCTGCGCGCCGAAATCCAAGAGCCGCTTGATCAGGACCGGGTCGTTCCAGGCGGGCCGCACCACAGCGGAGGTGCCGGGCTCGGCCGCCATGGCCTGCAGTGCCGGTAGCACGTCGGAGACGTCAGTGGGCGAATGCTCGGTGTCGATCACCACCCAGTCATAGCCCAGCCCCGACAGCGCCTCGGGCACCAGCGGGCCGGTGATCATGTTCCACAGACCGATCTGCTGGCGCCCTTCGCGCAGGGCTGCCTTGAACTGGTTCTTCGGGTTCTCCATGGCGTCTCCTTTGCGCGCTGCGCGGGCCCCCGCCGACGTCGAAAGGCCGGTCCCTATCAAAGGATCGGCGCGATTCCGGGCGGTTGCAAGCGCGGCGGCGGAAATGTCACGCGTTTCGAACGACCGGTGCGGGTCCTGCAAGACATGCTCTGGCGGAACGATCTCGCTTGGCGTATGTTTCCTATAGGAAACGGTCCTGCCGGGAGAGAGCAGGACGGTCTGCCGCCGAAGGAGCAGTCGCGCGCCCCGCGATCTCTCAGGCAAAAGGACCGGTCGGGCCGCATGACATCCGGAGAGAGGCTGAAAGGCCCGCCGAAGGGGAAAGTCGCGATCCGCATGATGCGGGGACGACGAAGCTCTCAGGCACCAGGGACGGAAGGGGCGCACTGGAGCAGGCCAAATGCCGCATTACGCCGTCTTGGGCGCCGGGATCACCGGCGTCACCACCGCCTATTCATTGTGGAAACGGGGCCACGAGGTCACCGTCTTCGATCGGCAGCGCTATGCCGCGATGGAGACGAGCTTTGCCAATGGCGGCCAGCTTTCAGCCTCGAACGCCGAGGTCTGGAACCGCTGGGCCACCGTGCTCAAGGGCACGAAGTGGCTGTTGAAGCCCGACGCGCCCCTGTCGGTGAACCCCAAGCCGTCGTGGCACAAGTTGAGCTGGATGGCCGAGTTTCTCGGGCAGATCCGCAATTACGAGGCCAACACTGTCGCCACCACGAAACTCGCCATCGCAGCGCGGGCCGGGATGCGCGAGATGGCCGAGACGGCGGGGATCGACTTCGACTTCTCGCCCGCCTCGATCGTACATTTCTACCAGACCGAGAGGGACCTTGCGGATGGGCGGCGGGTCAACAAGCTCTTGGCGCAGGGCGGGCTGCGGCGCGACGAGCTGAGCCCCGATGAGGTACGGGCCCGGGTGCCTCAGCTGACCGGGCCCCTCACTGGCGGCTTCGTCACGACAAGCGATTCCACCGGCGACATCCACAAGTTCACCACCGGGCTCGCCGATTGGCTGGCGGGGCAGGGTGTGCGGTTCCGGATGGGGGCGGAGATCACCGATGTCGCAGCGCATGATGACGGTGTTACCGTGACGGCCGGGGAGCCCGAGCGTTTCGACGGCGTGGTGGTCTGTGCCGGCGTCGGCTCGCGCGCGATTGCGGCGAAGCTCGGCGACCGGGTGAACATCTACCCCGTGAAGGGCTACTCCATCACCGTGAACCTGCGCGACGCGGCGAGCCGCGCCGCCGCGCCTCATATTTCGCTCCTTGATGACAAGGCCAAGATCGTCACCTCGCGACTGGGCGAGGACCGGTTCCGCGTGGCAGGGACGGCCGAGTTCAACGGCTACAACCGTGACATCCGTTCGGATCGCGTGAAGCCGCTGGTCGATTGGGTCGAGCGGCTGTTTCCGGGCGTATCGACCGAGCATTGCGTGCCATGGGCCGGCCTGCGGCCGATGATGCCGAACATGATGCCAAAAGTGGGCGCGGGCCGCCGTCCCGGCGTGTTCTACAACACCGGGCACGGGCATCTGGGCTGGACGCTTTCGGCCGCGACCGCCGAGGCGCTGGGCGAGACAATCGGCGAAGGCCAATTGGTGCGCGACTTTCACAACATGACAGTACAAGCGGCCTGATCAGGCCTGCTTGTCACAAGAAAGGCCCGCCTGTTGGCGGGCCTTTTCGTATCGGGGAAGAGCGAAAATCTCAGAGATGCGACCAGAGCGAGGCGCCACTGTCGGACATGCGCATCGCATGGCGGGTCAGGCTGGCGCGCACATGGCCCGCATCCATGTCGATCGGACCGGCCACTTGGCAGGGGTAGCGGTAGGTGGTGCCGTTGCGGTCCACGTCCACGCGCGCCTCGAAGGCACCGATCTGGGCGTTGTAGCGCACGTCGCCGAGTCTGATGGTCTGCATTCGAAGTGTCTCCGCTGCTCGCTTTTTCTGGTTCGTCAACCGCCAATACGCGATTTCGGTTCCCTGTGGCGACGAAGACTCTTTGATCTCGATCCTGTGATCCCATTAGGCGTTCGGTGTGCAGGCCTGCGGCGACATCATTTCCCTGGTGATGGCCTCGGCGGCGGCGCGGGGGTCTTCGGCCTGCCACACCGGCCGACCGACCACGACGTGATCGGCCCCTGCCGCGATCGCTTGCGCGGGCGTCATTACCCGCTTCTGATCGCCGAGCGCCGCCCCTACGGGGCGCACGCCCGGCGTGACGATGAGCTTGCCCGCCGCCTGCGGCAGCGCCCGGATCAGCGCCGCCTCCTGCGGGCTGGCGATCACCCCGTCCGCCCCGGCCTCGAGCGCGCGGCCGGCGCGCTCCACCACCATCTGGGTGACGTCGCCCGCGCGCATCATCCCTTCGTCGAGATCGTCGCGATCGAGCGAGGTCAGGATCGTCACGGCGAGGATCTTCATCTCCTTACCGCCCGCGCCCTCGCGCGCGGCGCGCACCACGTGCGGATCGCCATGGACGGTCAGAAAATCGAGGTCGAACTGTGCCAGCCCGCGCACCGCCGCCTCGACCGTGGCCCCGATGTCGAACAGCTTCATGTCCAGAAAGATGCGCTTGCCGTGTTCGTCCTTGAGTTCGCGCGCCAGCGCGAGGCCGCCCCCCGTGAGCATCCCCAGCCCGATCTTATAGAACGACACCGCGTCACCGAGCGTTTCGGCGAGCTTGAGCCCCGAGATCGCGTCGGGACGGTCAATGGCAACGATCAGGCGGTCATCGGCGGGGATCGGGACGGTCATGGCGGGCTCTCCGGGGCTTTGGGGGGTCGCGCGCTTTTGGCGCGCGGCGCACGGCCGCGTCAAGCGCGGGGGTATGGGAACGCGCGGGCGGGGGCGGCGTTGCGCCTGTGAAAGGGGCCTCGCGCCTCAGCCAAGGAGACCGACATGGCCGACAAACCCCGCAGCTCGCGCCGCGCGCTGCTCTACGCGATGATCCCGATGGGATTCATCCTTCTCGTCATCTTCCTCGTGGTCGGCGGCTGGTTCCGCGCAGAAGAGGCCGAAGAGTTCGACACCGCGCCGCTCGAGGTGCCGAGCCAGTCGCCCGACACGACGGGCGAGACCGGCGATGCGGAGCCCGACGACGCGATTATCGACGACGCCCAGACCGACGCGGCCGAGCCGCAGACCCCCGACGACATGGTGCGCCCGAGCGTGGCCGACAGCGACAGCGACAGCCTCGGCGAACCCGAGGATGACAACGTCGATGACGATGGTGGCCTCGACCCCGTGCCCCCCTCCGAGTGATCGACGCAAGTCATTGACAACAGGGCCATCGGGCGCGTTCCGGTGGCCCTTTTTGCGACTGTGATACTTGCGCAACGCCCTCTCGCCTCCCATTTTCCGAGCAGAGGCCCGAACCGGGGCGCGCCGCCAGAGCGGGCGTTCTTTCACCGGGCGCTTTGATCAAGGAGAGACAGATGAACCTCGACAAGTTCACCGAGCGTTCGCGCGGCTTCGTTCAGGCTGCGCAGACCATCGCGATGCGCGAAAGCCACCAGCGCCTCGCGCCCGAGCACCTGCTGAAGGCGCTCATGGATGACGATCAGGGCCTTGCCACCAACCTCATCACCAATGCGGGCGGCGACGCGGCCCGCGTGCGCGAGGCGGTCGATGCCGCCGTGTCCAAGCTGCCCAGGGTGTCGGGCGACGCGGGCCAGACCTATCTCGACCAATCCACCGGCAAGGTGCTGGACGAGGCCGAGCAGATCGCCAAGAAGGCCGGGGACAGCTTTGTGCCCGCCGAGCGCATTCTCATGGCGCTGGCCATGGTGAAGTCCAAGGCAAAGGAGGCACTCGACGCCGGAAAGGTCTCGGCCCAATCGCTCAACGCGGCGATCAATGCCGTGCGCAAGGGGCGTACCGCCGACAGCGCCAATGCCGAGGAAGGCTATGAGGCGCTCAAGAAATACGCGCGCGACCTGACCGAGGCCGCCGAGCAGGGCAAGATCGATCCGATCATCGGTCGCGACGAGGAGATCCGCCGCGCCATGCAGGTGCTGTCGCGCCGCACCAAGAACAACCCGGTGCTGATCGGCGAGCCGGGCGTCGGCAAGACCGCGATCGCCGAGGGCCTCGCGCTGCGCATCATTGACGGTGATGTGCCCGAATCCCTGCGCAACAAGCGGCTGATGTCGCTCGACATGGGCGCGCTGATTGCGGGGGCGAAGTATCGCGGCGAGTTCGAGGAGCGGCTGAAGGCGGTCTTGAAGGAGATCGAGGCCGCGGCGGGCGAGGTCATCCTGTTCATCGACGAGATGCACACCCTCGTGGGCGCGGGCAAATCCGACGGTGCGATGGATGCGGCCAACCTGATCAAGCCCGCGTTGGCGCGCGGCGAACTGCACTGCATTGGCGCCACCACCCTCGATGAGTATCGCAAATACGTCGAGAAAGACGCCGCTCTTGCCCGTCGGTTCCAGCCTCTGATGGTCGAGGAGCCGACGCCGGAGGACACGATCTCGATCCTGCGCGGCATCCGCGAGAAATACGAGCTGCACCACGGGGTGCGGATCTCGGACTCGGCGCTCGTCGCGGCGGCGCAGCTGTCGCACCGCTACATCACCGACCGCTTCCTGCCCGACAAGGCGATCGACCTCGTGGATGAGGCCGCGAGCCGTCTGCGCATGGAGGTCGACAGCAAGCCCGAGGAGCTCGACGCGCTCGACCGCTCGATCTTGCAGATGCAGATCGAGGCCGAGGCGCTGCGCCGCGAGGATGACGAGGCCTCCAAGGAGCGCTTGGCAAAGATCGAGGAAGAGCTCGGTGCCCTCACCGAAAAGGCCGACGCGATGACTGCCAAGTGGCAGGCCGAGCGCGACCGTCTCGAAGGCTCGCGCACATTGAAGGAGCGTCTCGACCGCGCCCGCGCCGAGCTCGATATCGCCAAGCGCGAGAGTAATCTCGCGAAGGCAGGCGAGCTCAGCTACGGCGTGATCCCGCAGCTTGAGCGTGAGCTGAGCCATGCCGAAACCTCTGACGACCCGCTGATGGTCGAGGAGGCGGTGCGGCCCGAGCAGATCGCCGAGGTGGTGGAGCGCTGGACCGGCATCCCGACCTCGAAGATGCTTGAAGGCGAGCGCGAGAAGCTTCTGCGCATGGAAGAGGAGCTGGGTCGTCGCGTCATCGGCCAGCAGACCGCCGTGCGGGCGGTAGCCAACGCCGTGCGCCGCGCGCGCGCCGGGCTCAACGACGAGAATCGACCGCTTGGCTCGTTCCTGTTCCTCGGGCCGACCGGCGTGGGCAAGACTGAGTTGACCAAGGCCGTGGCCGAATACCTCTTCGACGATGATCAGGCGATGGTGCGCGTCGACATGTCTGAATTCATGGAGAAGCACGCGGTCGCCCGTCTTATCGGCGCGCCTCCGGGTTATGTCGGCTATGACGAGGGCGGCGTGCTGACCGAGGCCGTGCGGCGCAGGCCTTATCAGGTGATCCTGTTCGATGAGGTCGAGAAGGCACATCCCGATGTCTTCAACGTCCTGCTGCAGGTGCTCGACGACGGCGTGCTGACCGATGGCCAAGGTCGGCGCGTGGACTTCAAGCAGACGCTGATCGTGCTGACCTCGAACCTCGGGGCGCAGGCGCTGAGCCAGCTGCCGGATGGGGCCGATGCGGGGCGCGCCAAGCGCGACGTGATGGATGCGGTGCGGGCGCATTTCCGGCCCGAATTCCTGAACCGTCTGGACGAGACGATCATCTTCGACCGGCTGGGCCGAGAGGACATGTCGGGCATCGTCGAGATCCAGCTGAGCCGTCTCGAAAAGCGGCTGGCGGGGCGCAACATCACCCTGACCCTCGACGATCCGGCCAAGGCGTGGCTGGCCGAGGAGGGCTATGACCCGGTCTTCGGCGCACGGCCCCTGAAGCGGGTGATCCAGCGGGCGCTGCAGGACCAGCTCGCGGAGATGATCCTCGCGGGGGATATCCGCGACGGCCAGTCGGTGCAGGTAAGTGCCGGGGCCGACGGGCTGATCGTCGGTGACCGGGTCTCCGGTACGGCCCGGCCCAAGCCCGAGGGTGCGGTGCTGCACTGACACAGATCGCGCCTTATTGGCGCGGTGGCCCCGGCGGAGCGATCCGCCGGGGCCTTTGTACATTACACGGCGTCAACGCATCGTGACGCCTGCAACATGGCGCTCTCGGGTAACGTGCCTAGATAATTCGAAGACGCAGAGGAGACCCCGAATGGCCCATCGCTGGATGAACGACCTGACCCGCGCCGACGCGACACCGCGCGGTATGTTCCTGAACCGCCGCCAGATCATGGCCGGGGCCGGAGCGCTGGGCCTGTCGGGCCTCGCGGGGGGGGCGGGCGCCCAAGCGGCGCTGGAGCCGAACAGCTTCGAGGAGATCACCTCCTACAACAATTACTACGAGTTCGGCACCGGCAAGACCGATCCAGCCAAGAACGCCGCTGCGCTCGACACCTCCGATTGGACGGTCACTGTCGATGGCCTCGTTGACAATCCGGGGACTTTCCCGCTCTCGGAACTCCTCGCCGGCCTCACGGTCGAGGAGCGGATCTACCGCCTGCGCTGCGTTGAGGCGTGGTCGATGGTCGTGCCATGGCAGGGGATCGAGCTGAAGGACATCCTCGACCGGGCGGGGGTGCAATCCAACGCGCGCTACGTCGCCTTCGAGACCGCCGTGCAGCCCGACAACATGCCTGGCGTGCGCCGCGGTGTGCTCGATTTTCCCTATGTGGAGGGGCTACGTCTCGACGAGGCGATGCATCCGTTGACGATTCTGGCGACCGGCCTCTATGACAAGCCGATGCCGAACCAGAACGGCGCGCCGATCCGCCTCGTGGTGCCGTGGAAATACGGCTTTAAATCGATCAAGTCGATCACCCGCATCTCCCTCGTCGAGGATGAGCCGCCGACCACCTGGAACCGCCTCGCGCCCTCGGAATACGGCTTTTATGCCAATGTGAACCCCACTGTGGACCATCCCCGCTGGAGCCAATCCTCCGAGCGGCGCATCGGCGGCGGCCTGTTCTCGGCGCGTCAGGACACGTTGATGTATAACGGCTATGATGAGGTTGCAGCGCTCTATGATGGCATGGATCTCAAGGCGCAGTTCTGATGGCGCGGCCGCTCACCACCGCTCAGAAGATCAATGGCGTGCTGCGCCGCGTGCCCACATGGTCGCTTTATGTGCTTGGGGCGCTTTGGGCAGCCTTCCTCTTCTGGCAAGCGCTGACGGGACGTTTGGGCGTTGAGCCGATCAACGCGCTCGAGCGCGAATACGGTGATACGGCGCTCAAGCTTCTGGTGGCGGGCCTCGTGGTGACGCCGCTGATGAAATACACCCGCGTCAGCCTGCTGAAGTTTCGCCGTGCGATCGGTCTTCTGACCTTCTTTTTCGTACTGGCTCATTTCTCGGTCTGGGCCCTGCTCGACGTCCAGAGCTTTGGCCGGGTCTGGGCCGACATCCTCAAGCGGCCCTATGTCACCGTGGGCATGATCGCCTTCGTCGGGCTGATCCCGTTGGCGCTGACCTCGAACAACCTTTCGATCCGGAAGCTGGGCCGCAACTGGCGTCGCCTTCACCAACTCGTCTATGGCATCGCGATTCTGGGCGCCGTGCACTTTATCTGGCTTTCCAAGGGGTTTCAGATCGAACCACTGGTCTATCTCGGTCTGATCCTCGGGCTTCTGGCAACCCGGATTCGCTGGAAGACATTCAAGCGGCGCGACGTCGTCGGGACCTGATAGGTCGATCGAACAGGGGTGTTCAGGATATTGCCGGGCGAAGGCGCCCCCGGATATGATGACGTCCCCAAGACCCTGCCATCGCATAATATTCTGCCATTTGTGACGATGAGATGAAAAAGTGGAAAAAACCGCTTGCGGGCGTCGGAACCTTTCCCTAGATAGCCCCTCACCGGCGGCGCAGAGATGCGGTGTTGGTGGGAAATTCCGAAGGGGACGAGGCGGGGCGCCGCGAGTTAGGGCGCTGTCGTGTTTGTTTTATTCAC